>CABQND010000005.1 GCA_902465495.1 uncultured Eubacteriales bacterium | reverse complement strand
GGGCACAGCCCGCGCCGTACTCTTCGCAAAGCTGTTTGTAAAGTTTTTTATAGTATTCGGAACGGCGGTATTTTTCGGCGAACGTCTCGGCGATCGGCTCTTCGGTCAGCGCCGCAAAAATGCGCGAATAGGAACGGCGGTTGAACCAACGAAAGGCGTCTTTTGCCGCGCCGTAAAAACACAGCCTGCCGCCGCGTCCCAAAAACGCGACGCGGTCGCACTTATCGAGGTTGTCCATGGCGTGCGTAATGACGACAATGGTCCTACCCTTTTTGGTGAGATCTTTCAAAAGCTCCATCATTTCGAGATCGAGATCGGGGGAAAGCCCGCTGGTCGGCTCGTCCAAAAAGATGGCTTTGGGATCGGATAAAAGCTCCATTGCTATGGAAACGCGCTTTCTCTGTCCGCCCGAAAGGGAAGAGATGCGCAATTTTTCTTTGCCTTGCAGGCGCACGTCGGCGATCGCTTCGTTGACCCGCCGAAAAAGCTCCTCTTCGGACACGCCGCCGCGCATGCGCAGCTGTGCGGTGTAGCGCAGTGCGTCAAACACGCGCAGATCGTCGTGCATGATGTCCTTTTGCGGCACGTATCCGATGACCCCTTTATAGGAATTGATGTTTTCGTAATAGTCGTTGGTGTCGTAGTAGATTTTTCCGTCGGTGGCGGGGCGCATGCCGTTGATGCAGTCGAGCAGTGTGGATTTCCCCGCACCGCTCCCGCCCACGATGGCGACGAATTCGCCCGCTTCGATGCGGAATGTTACGTTTGTGACGAGCGAAATTTTGCCGTGTGCGTTTTTGTCGGGCACGCGCTTGCAAACATCCACGGCGTCGATGCGGATGCCGCCCTCCGTCATGGAATAGAGGAGTTTGTTCCGATAGAAAATGTACGCCGCCGAAGGAATGGAAATGCGGTCGTAATCCCTCAGTTTCTGTCGGCGAACTTTGCGGTTGTTTACGTAGGTGCCGCCGATGCTGTGCGCGTCTTCGATGAAGCAGTTTGTGCCGTCGAACACGATAAACAGGTGCTTTTCGGAGACAAGCGGATTGCGCACGCGAATGTCGCATTCTTCGCCGCTGCCGATGGAGGTCACCGTCTTGGAAGAAAGGTCAAAAACCGAGCCGCTCCGTTTGCGGTCGATCTGTTTTACGGGCGAAATGCTCGCGATCTCTGCCTTTTTTTCCTCGTCGTCGCGGCGCAAAGACAATGTCCCGTCCAGTTTTACGAGCGGTTTTTTAAATTTTTTGCCGCCCAGGCACACTATGCAGCGCGCGCCTTCGCGCGAGAGATCTTCGGCATACCAAATATTATTTTTGCGAACGATACGCAGTTGCTCGGGTTGAACATACTGCGATTTGATGCAGATATCCGCCGAACGCCTGGACCCGACAACGATTTCGTCCTTGTCGCCGCCGATATAAAAGCGAAACATATCGCCTTCCTGGATTTTCAGGACAATATTTTTCAAAGCATTTTCTCCTTCGTTAGCGTACGCATATTATAGCATACATCTGCGCGGCGCGCAATCTTACGCGCGTTTTTTTTGGAAAAGCGCAGGTTTTTGAGGGATTTTGTTGACGGATTCATTTTGATGAGTATAATAAATAGTTGCGCAAAGCCGCTTCGCGGCGACGCAGGGGAGATGCCGAAATATGGCTTCGGAAATACAATCAGCGCAGACACCTGCGCGCGGGAAAGCCCGCACAATGGTCATACATTTTTTGAAAAGCAGTGTTGTTTTGCTCGTGGCGATCGCCGCAGCGGCGATCACCTGCTTTTTTGTGCCGCCCGATCGTGAATATTTAGGATATTTCGATCTTCGTACGCTGTCCTGTCTGTTTTGCACGCTCGCCGTCGTTGCGGCGTTCAAAAACATCAAATTTTTTGTCTGGCTCGCCGATATCATCGTGCGGCGGTTCAAAAATCTGCGCAATATCGTGCTCGCGCTCGTGTTTGTCACCTATTTCGGTTCCATGATCATGGCAAACGATATGGCGCTCATTACTTTTTTGCCCCTCGGCTATTTTGTGCTCGATTCCTGCGGCAACAAAAAACTGACCGCGTTCACCTTTATCATGCAGAACATCGCCGCCAACCTCGGCGGCATGCTCACACCCTTCGGCAATCCGCAAAATTTGTATCTCTATTCCTACTATCAGATCCCCGCCGGGGAGTTTTTCCGCATCATGGGGCTTCCGTTTTGCGTGGCGTTCGTGCTGATATTGGGCGTATGCCTGTTTGTAAAACCCGAACGGGCGGAAGTTTTGTCCCGTCCCAAAGCGACGCCGCCCGTATGGCGCATTGTCGCCTATTCGGTGCTGTT
Source organism: uncultured Eubacteriales bacterium (assembly GCA_902465495.1). Taxonomy (GTDB): domain Bacteria; phylum Bacillota; class Clostridia; order Christensenellales; family Borkfalkiaceae; genus Borkfalkia. The sequence goes on along the minus strand of CABQND010000005.1, from coordinate 42,584 downwards.
CGTGCTTTCGGTGCTCATCGTGTTCCGCGTGTTTCCCTATTATTGGGGACTGCTTGCGGTCGCGGCGGCATTGCTCGTTTTGGATTTTCGTGCGATCTTGCGCGTCGATTATGCGCTTTTGCTCACGTTTTGCGCCTTTTTCGTTTTTTCGGGGAATATGGCGCGCATTCCCGCCGTGCAGGAGTTTTTGGGCTGGCTCATCGCGCTCGATCCGCTTGCGTTCGGAACGCTGTCCTGTCAGGTCATTTCCAACGTGCCGTCGGCGGTGCTTCTTTCCAAATTCACGGCCGATTACGCAAAATTGCTCATCGCCGTGAACATCGGAGGGCTGGGAACGCCCATCGCATCGCTGGCGAGCCTCATCACACTCAATACGTTCCGTCGCGTACAGCCCGGCGAAACCAAAAAATATGTCGCAAAGTTTTTGCTCCTGAATTTTTCCTTTCTCGCAATCTTGCTGGGGGCGGGATATTTGACGACGGCGATCTTGTAAACAAGAAAAAAAGGGGAAAATATGGACGATTGGAAAGAAATCAAAACGCAGAAAGACATTGACGAGCTGATGCATACGTTTATGGGCTTTCACGATTCGTGCATCGTTTCGGCAAATTATCGAAGCGGCCTGTATGTGGACGAGCACTCGATGGTTTTTAATGCAAAGGGAAGCGGGTACGAGCTTTCCTTGCTCTTTCACGGACAATGGGAACCCCGATGCGTGGAGCTTTTGTTCGGCGGAGTGCGCCGCATGCACCTTGTAGGATTGCAGGACAATTATTTGAACGATATTTTTGATGCGCATCTTGCGTTTTACGACAATATTCTTCCGGGCAAGGTCAGCGCGGATAGCCGCGTGATCGTCTGGGCGGACAATTATAATTTCAAGATCGACAATATGATCGCAGGGCTCGAAGAGCCTGCGGACAGTTATGTGATCGCAACGACATTGCGCTGGCGCATTGCGGACGAAGATACTTGTGCTAAAAGCGGCTCGCGGGGGGCGCTCGCGGCGGGCCGGTCCCGTTGTAAAGTAAAATTACAGGCGCCTTGCCGTTCGGCAAGGCGCAGCTTTTAAATTTAATTTGATTTCGGACGGCTCGCCCGCCTGCGGATGAAATCCGCAGGCGGGTTTTTTTATGCCTTGTTCACGGACAAGCAAAAGTTTTGTCCATTGTTCAGCGTCACAAACAGCGCATCGTTTTCTTGTTGCACGGTGCATTCAAAGTAATCTTTGAGTGCGAGCCCAAGCTGCTCTAAAAATTCTTTGGCAGTTGTCTTGTAATATTCTGCTGCATTTTTAAACATTTTTTGCTCCATAGTATTTTTATGTACTCCTTTTGTTTTTTGTATCGCCGCGCGCTTTGCGATGTGTATATAAAGTATAGCCTCTGAACTGAAAGAATGCAAGCATTTATTCACGGTTTAGAGGATAATATTTTGTAGAAAAAGGTCTGTTTTATGTTAAATTTGTCGAAAGTATCGGAAAACTTAAAAGAACTGATGAACGAACGGGGGCTGACGCAAACGGCGCTTGCCGAAGCAATGAATACTTGCAGTTCAAAGTTGTCTTCTTATATAACGGGCAAGCGGGTTCCGAATTATGATACATTTGTCGGGCTGATCGAATTTTTTCATTGTTCGGCGGATTTTTTGCTGGGGTTAAAGGAATATCCGTGCGAAGAGGCAAATTATAAACAAATACTGCCTTTTTGCTTAAGGCTTCGCACGGTTTTAAAGGAATTCGGGATTTCACAATATCGTTTCGTAAAAGAAACAAAAATTTCCTGGGGCGTTTTTTATCACTGGCTGGCGGGAAAGAGCAAGCCGTCGCTTGAAAATCTTGTTCGCATAGCAAGTTTCTTTGACTGCTCGGTGGATTTTTTGCTAGGCAGAAATTAAATTTTTGTTATGGTTATTTTGTCGAAATTTAGCGAATCGCTATCTGAGCTTATGCAAGATGCCGGCTTGACTGTAAAAGAGCTTGCGCAAAAGACAGGTATCGGGGTTACAAATATCTACTATTATCTTCGTGCGGAGCGGTTGCCGTCTGTTGAAGCGGCAGTTGCACTGGCCGATTGTTTCGGGTGTTCAGTCGGTTATTTGTTGGGCTTGGAAGAGGAAAAGCAAACGAAAATATTTAAAGAATGTCCTCCGTTTTCGGAAAGGCTTGACTTTTTGATCGGCTATTTTAAAATGACGACGTATAAAGTATATACGCAAACTAACGTTTCCAAAGCGCGCTTTTTTGACTGGAAGAGGGGGAAACATGCGCCGACTTTGGACAACATCATTCGCCTTGCAAAATTTTTCGACAGCTCGGTGGATTTTGTACTGGGCAGGGTATGAGACAGCAAAAAACAGCCCGCCGCGGAACGCGGCGGGCGAAAATAATCAGGCATGCAAAAATCCCCGCCGCAATTGCGGCGGGGATTGATAGTTTTGATTACTCTCCGCGGAAAGGCAGAAGAGCGACGATGCGCGCCTTTTTGATGGCGTTGGAAAGTTCCCTCTGGTGCATAGCGCACGTTCCGCTCATGCGGCGGGGAAGGATCTTTCCGCCTTCCGTGATATATTTTTTCAGGCGGTTCACGTCTTTATAGTCGATAAACTCCACTTTTTCCTGGCAGAAAGCGCAAACTTTCCGACGGGAAGTTCTTTTCATGGGTTTACGAACTGCAGGTTTTTCTTCCATGATAGTTCTCCTTTTCAAATTGATCCGCAAAGGTCCGAATACTTTTGCGGTTATCGGGAAAGGTTTTGCGGGAACGCCGCAACTTTCCCTTTGGCAATTTTCGGCGCGCTGCCGAAAATGCGGGAAATTTTAGAACGGAATGTCGGAATCGTCGTCGAAGGCTTCGAGGGCGGGTTTCTTTTTGGAAGGAGCCGCCGGAGCAAAGCCGTCATCGTCGGAAGAGGATGCGTTCTTGGGGGTCAAAAACTCGACGTCGTCGGCGATGATATCGACGGCGGTGCGTTTCTGGCCGCTGTTATCTTCATAATTGCGGATCTGGATGCTGCCCGTGACGGCGACTTTGTTGCCTTTCTTCACATATTTTGCGACGCGCTCTGCGAGCTGGCGCCACGCGGTAATGTTGAAGAAATCGGTCTCGTCGGTAGAGGAGAAGCGGCGGTTGACCGCAAGTCCTAAACGGCAGACGGCAACGCCGCTGGGCGTTTCCGAAAGTTCCGGATCGCGCGTTACGTTTCCGATCAAAAATACTTTGTTCATCCTTTCCCTCCGTTTACGCCTGAGCTTTTGTGATCATTCTGCGGATCACGCCATCGGTAATGCCCGCAACACGGTCGAGTTCTTTTACGGCAGAGCCTTCTGCATCGAAGGTCATGAGCACATAGAAAGCATCGCTCTTGTAGTTGATGGGATAAGCGAGCTTTTTCATGCCCCATTTGTCCGTAGAAAGTACCGTGCCGCCCAAATTCTTGACAACGTCTTCGAATTTGGCGATCAAACCGTCGCGTGCCTCTTCGGCAACGGCGGAATCGATCAAATACAGCATCTCGTATTTCATTGATCTTCACCTCCCGGTCGTATTCGGCGTATCTCTCGATACGCAAGGTTTGCGCGCTTTTTTCAGCGCATATGGTATTATACCGCATTTTTTTGCGTTCGTCAATGATTTTTTGCGCCGAACCCGCACCGATCGTGTATTTTTTCGGTAAAAAAGTGCAAACGGAGCGCGATAAAACCGCCCGTCCTCATATCGAGGACGGGCGGCGGTGCGGTTATGCGGTGAGGAGCTTATAGATCTCGCTGATGAGCTGACCGACGGTAAGTTCGCCCAGAGTTTTACCGGACGAGCCGACACGCGTCTTTAACATCGTTTCGACGGTAACGCCCGCATCCGAGGGCGGCGTGATATCGATCATGCCGTCGGCGTACAGGGAAGAGAGGTTTGCCTTATTCATGTTGCTCTGCACGTTGTTTATCAGTGTATCGATGTTCTGCATGGTGCAATATTGTTCTGCGCCGTCTTTTTGGAGCATATATCTCCAAATCCCGACGATCTCGCCGTACGTAAACAGCGCGGTGCCGTCGGCAATATCATCGGATACGACGTATTTTCCCGTGCCGCTGTCCGAAAGGGCGAGGCGCACTTGCACCCAGCTCTGTTTTTCGGCGTCGAAGCGGAACAAATTCCCTTCGTCGTACTCCGCTCCCGCGGCGTGATTTGCCGCAAAATTCAGCCGCGTATACAGGTCTGCGCCCGCATATTCTTCCAAAACGCCGTACGAAGCCACTTCGAGCGCGATCGCGCGGTATGAGTCGGGCGTGGGTTGGTAATACAGGCGGCTTACGGTGTACGTCGCGCTTTGCGCGATTTTTTCGTACACGTATTTACCGTTTTCGTCTGTTGTGCGGGTATACAGCTGAAATTTTGAGTAATCGACGGAATTTTCATCTTCGGCGTCATATGCGGGCAGTTTGTAAGCGGTCACGCCTGTCGCGAGTACGAATTCCATGCTCGTCGCGTCGCCGTTCTGCACTTCGCGAAGAACATATAGGGGAACGCCTGCCGCCGTATAGTCGGCAAGTTCGCCCGCTTCTAAAAGTTTGTAGGGGGAATAGAGTGCCGCGTCGCCGCCGTGCGTGTCGGGATCGTATACGATGTATTGGCCGCGTGAATATATATACAGATTGTTTGCGCCGTATTTTGCCGCAAGCCCGTCTATACCGGCATAGTCGGAAGCGTTGCCGACACTGTGGTAGGCATAAATTTTATCGGCAAATACCGTTTGCACGGACAGATTGCGTATATCCTGTGTGAGTGTTTGCAAGGTAGAGCCGCGCAGGCTTTGTAAAAGCGGGTCATCTTCCCCGAGTTCGTCGTTCAACATATCGGAAAGGGGAATGGAGTCGATCGCGCCTCCGATCTCGCCGAGGGGATATTCTGCAAGCGTTTGCAAAATTTTCGGGGAAGCGGTTTGGCCTGTTTTTTCCGCCTCTTCATCGGTCACGATGTTGAGTACCTGATCCAGGCGGAGAGAATCGATCTTTTCGCTGTCCGAAAAATCATTGAGTGTCCAATCGCCGATCGCTTCCAGCAGACGGTGCGGATTTTCACCCATATCGATGGCATCCGAAATTTTGATTCCGTCCATCCGCCCCGAGAGCTCGCCGACCGTGCGGCGATTGATGGGCTCAATGGTCACGCCGTCTTCGGCGACCGTATAGTCGATCCCTTCCGTGCCATAGGCAAGATAAAGAAGGATCTGCGAGGACTGCGCATTCAGTCCGGTAATGACTTCGTCAAGGTACACACCCTGCATTTCGGGGCTCATGGCATCCGAAATATATTCAAAGGGCACGTGCATGATCGGATCGAGCAAATTGTTTTCCAACTTAAATCCGAAGTATTTAGACTGTTTATCCAGCGTAAAGGTGCTGTTATCGAGCGCGGAAGCAAGTGCATCCATTGCATAGGCAATGGGCAGATCGCTGATACCGTTCGTACGCACATACAACGGCGTTTCCGCATTTGCCTGATCGGCAGTGGCTTCGGTATAAAGATAGTCGCGATAATACAAAGTCTGCGAAGCATACTTACCCCGAATGACAAACCCGCCGTTTTCGCTGTCAACGGCATATTTTCCGCTCTCGGTCAGTTCTGTTGCGAGTACGTAATATGCGCCGTCATATTGGTAATATTCGCCTTCGGCAGGTTTTTCGGATACTTTTGCGTAAAGCGGTTCGTAGCGATATTTCGCGGCAATTTCCGGTAAATACACGCTCGTTTCGAGATCACTCGTTTGTGCGGGCACGTAATCGCCCTCTTCAGCCGACCAAACGCAAAGCGTTTCGGTCACGGTATCGCTGCGCGTGAGCGCGAACGTATAGCTGGAAGCCCCGTTTTCGCCCTCAGTCTGTGTGTAAATGGCATCGTTGTTTTCGGTAATGCGCGAATAGGTAACATATGGTTCGGCATCTTCGTTGACAACCAAACGTTTTAAATACAGCGTTTTTCCGCCTTGCGCAAGATAGTTGTTCACGGTAGTAACGTTATCCGCCGCAAACAAAAGCTTTTCTTCCCAAGAAAGTACGGGCATTTCCGTTGTTGCACCGTCATCGTCTGTAACAGTGAAAGAGGAACGGAACACATCCGAGCGCGTATAATATGTGTAAGGCGTTTCGGAAAGGGAAAAGGCTTTGTCCAGTGTGCCCGATTCGTTATCATTGACGCGCGTTTCGATGAGCAGAGGTTCTTCACCTTCGGCGGCACCTGTGATCAAGTCGAGGTCGGGCAGAGGAAAGCCGAAAGTCGAAGCAAAGCCGTTTAAAGTGCCCGATAAAATAAGGATCCCGCCGAGATTGGAAGAAAGCTGGTTGACGGGTGTGGAATACAGCGTGTCGCGGTCAAATTTAAACATGCCCATGTTTTCGGCATTATCCGCGATCGCATCAATTTTTTCGCCGAGCGCAGGAGAGATTTCACGCAATGTATTCAGCGTAATCTCACCGCTGAGAGCGGAAGAAATTTTCCCCACAAATTCGCTGATCGTACCGTCGTATTCTTCGGAGATCCAGTCGCCGTCACCGAGCAGCATATCGCTCAGCGTGCGTACTTTTACTGTCTTATACACGATGACGATCGTACCTGCGATCGCACCGATGAAGATCACAAGCGTCAAAAAAATGGTCAGCAGTTTCCCGCCGAAACTGAAATTGGATTTTACCATACTTACCTCATTGTTTCAATTGATCGCGAAGCACGAGAAAAACACAATTCCCGTTTACTTCGTACTCGCCTGCGTTTTGCAGGCAAAAGCTTTCGCCTGCCGAAAAATCCGTCTCGCCGCGCGCATGTTTGAAATGCCCGCTGCCCGAAAGGATGTGCACGATGTCCGTACCCTCCGAAAACAGCTTGAAACGGCGGGGCGATATGATCAGCTGTGCGCCTTCTTTTTTACCGACACGCGCGCCCTGTACCGTCTTCTCGGAAAAGGTAAATTCTTCTTCACGGGGAAGTGTTTCTTTCAATTGAATTTTTTCGATTTTCATATTTGTATTATAATATATCTGTAATTCTTTTGCAATGATTCGGAGCAGTAAAATTCTGTCAGGGAAGTGAAATTGTAAAAAGGTTTTCTGCCTGTATCAAAAAGGATGGGGTGAGGGGTCATTCCTCGTCGCGGCTTTCGCCGTCGGAGAGCAAAAACTCGCTTCGTTCGTCTGAAATTTCCGAAACGGTTTTGAGTTTGCGGTCGATGGTGCGCGTCTTTTTGGCGGCATTTTCAATAGTATCCTGTGCTTCCTGCAATTTCTTCTGCGCTTTTTCGAGGATCTGCACAAAGTTTTTGAATTCGTGGCGGAATGCGGACAAAAGTTCCCAAAGCTCGCCCGAACGTTTTTCGATCGCCGCCGTCTTGTACCCGATCTGCAACGTCGTTAAAAGAGCGCCGAGGTTGGCCGGCCCGCAGGCAAGGATTCGTTTTTGCGCGAAAAATTCGGCAAGCCCCGGCATTTTTAAACTCTCCGCGTACAGTCCTTCCAGCGGCAGGAACATTACGGCAAAGTCCGCTGTCATGGGCGGGCGTATATATTTTTTGGAAATGGTTTCCGCTTGCAATTTCAGGGCGCGTTCGAGGTTTTTCGTCGCTTTTTCGGCGAGCAATTTGTCACCCGAATCGGAAGCATCGAGCAGGCGGCGGTACTCTTCGATGGGGAATTTGCTGTCCACGGGCAGATATACGGCCTCTCCGTCTTTGGAAGGGAGAAGAATGGCAAATTCCACAACGTCGCTCGACAGGGGATCGACGCGCACGTTTGCTCGGTACTGTGCGGGAGAAAGCATCTGTTCGAGCAGGGCGGAAAGTTGGGTTTCGCCCCAGGTCCCGCGCAGTTTCACGTTGGTGAACACTTTTTTGATGTCGGCAACGCTCCCCGCAAGCTGCTGTACCTCGCCGATGCCCTTGTACACCGCTTCCAGCCGCTCGTTGATGATCGAATAACTCTTGTTGAGCCGATTTTCGAGGGTGGAGGAAAGTTTTTCGTCCACCGTCTGGCGAATCTGTTCGAGGTTGTGCGCGTTCTGCTCGGTCATATACTTGATCTCGCCCGCAACGACGCGCTGGATGTCCGCCAGCCTGCGTTCGGTGACGGCGTTGAGCGTTTCCAGTTTTTCCTGTATCCCTTGCAGATTTCCGCCCTGCTGTTTTGCCATGAAATCGAGATATTCTCTCGTCGCGCGGCTGCTCTGTTCGGCAATATAATTTGCGCGGTCAACCAGCTGTTCCAACCGCCCCGTGTCACGATTTGACGGGGACGTATGCGCGTTTTTCTGCCCGATCAGCACCAAAATGCTTACGACGAGCGAAAGTGCGGCGCATATTGCCGCAATAACGGAAAAAATTTCAGCCATGCGTCTCCTCCGCGGCGATGCGCGCCGCTTCCTTTAAGAGTATTTGCGGGTGATTGCGCCTTCCGTCCTGCGCACAGAACAAAAGCAGTTTTGCCAAAACTTCGCCCGTTTTCTTTTCGGGAACCGCCCCGCGCAGATCGTTTCCGCGCACGGCGAGTTCTTTGAGAGTAAAGGGCACGCCTTCCGCCTGCATCGATGCGCGGATGGCTTCCCATTTTTCAATGGTGGGGCAGACCCGCAGATCGTCTTTACAACCCGAAAAGTCCGCCTGTTTCAAAAGGAGCAAGGGGGCGTATACATCAAAATTTTTCACGATAAACGCACGGATCTTGCTCTCGCGCGCCTTGCCGTCCAGATCGTACATATGCAGTCTGGTGAGGCGGCACACCGTCTCCGTCGTTTTTTTAGGAGCTTTGAGCCGTTCAAGAACGGTGCGCGCGAGCTCTTCGCCGACGACGTCGTGCCCGTGAAATTTCCCCGATTCGCGGAAGGCGGCGGGTTTTCCCACGTCGTGCAGAAGCGCCGAAAGCCGCACGCGCGGATCGGCGTATTTGCAGGCACGGAAGGAGTGTTCGAGCACATCGTGGTCGTGAAAATCTCTCCGTTGCGCCATACCCTTGCCCGCCGCAAGCTCGGGCAGAATGTAGTTGAGAACATCCGTGCTCTCCAAAATTTTCAGTCCGTCGTAGTGCGCGTATCGGCGCGCGTATTTTTCATCGGCGTGCAAGATGAGAAGGAGTTCGGCAAAAATTCGCTCTGCGGAGATCTTTGCGATGCGCGCCGCATTGAATTTCGCGCCGAACAGGCAGGCAAACGAGGGCGTAAATCCCAGCTGTGCGCTCTGGCGCGCCAAACGCATGAGCCGCAGCCCGTCTTCGGAAAATACTTCGTCCGCGTCGCGCGTCGTTTCCAGTACTTTTTCGCGCACGTCCGCCTCGCCGCCCAGCGGGTCGACCAGCTCGCCTTTTTGAATGTCGTAATACAGCGCGTTGCATTTGAAATCCCGCCGGAGCGCGTCCGTGCGGATGTCCGAAGTGAAGGTGATCTTGGCGGGAGCGTGTTCGCCGCGGCGGTATACGTCCGTGCGGAAGGAGGTAAATTCCATTTTGACCGACCCGTCGGTCAGGTTCACCGTCCCCGTGTTTTTGTAGACGCCGTTCACTTCCAGCCCGCATTCGATTGCGAGTGCGGAAAAACGCTCTGCGGAAACGGGCGCGCAGAGGTCCCAGTCCTGCGAGGCAGGAAGGGACGCGAGCGCGTCGCGCACCGCGCCGCCCACGACGTACAGCGGAAAATCCGCTTTTGCCGCGAGCGAAAGAAGTTTTTCGGGAACGGTAAGCTGCATTTCAGACTCCGAACGCGCCGACGGTGCGGCGCAAAAAAAATTTACGCTCTCCATTATAGCAACTTTTAAAATAAATTGCAAATCGGTGCAAATTATTATATAATAAACATAAATATACAGTACGCGGAGAAAACTAACGAAAGATATGTACAATATTATTTTAAATCCCCGTTCGGGAGAAGGAAAAAAGAAAAAACTGCACCGCCGCGCGATCGAGCGGTTCCGCGAGAGGAAGCAGGAATTCCGCGTATTTGAAACGGAGCGTGCGGGGCAGGCGACCCTTCTTGCTCACGATCTGTGCGAAGAGGGGAGCGGCGATGTCGTTGTGATCGGCGGCGACGGCACTCTTCACGAAGTCGTGAACGGCTTTTCTAATTTTGAAAAAGTCGCGTTGGGACTCATTCCCGCCGGTACGGGCAACGACTTTGCGACGGCGGCGCGCATACCGCTCCGACCGGAAGAGGCGGTCGATCTCATTGTGGATTCGCAGCCGAAGCCTACGGAATTTATGCAATTTTCCGAAGGCGTGCGGGGGATCAACGTGGCGGGCGCCGGGATCGACGTGGAGATCTTGCAGCGTTGCCGCGCGTCCAAGGTTTTGCGCGGAAAATTTCAATATATTATCAGCCTGATCATTTCATTGCTGAAATTTAAAAATTACAAACTTCGTGCGGCGGTAAACGGCGGCGAACACGACTTCAATGCGCTCATCGCCTGCGTCGGCAACGGCTACCGCATCGGCGGCGGAGTGCCCATGTGCCCCGAAGCAAAACTCGGCGACGGGCTTTTGGATCTGGTCGTCGTGGACGACGTCAAAAAGATCAGCGTTCCCGCAGCGTTTATCAAGCTCATGAAAGGGAAGATCTTAAAGGAAAAGTTTACCTTTTTCGAGAGATGCGAACATGTGGAGATCAAACCCGAAAAGCCGATGATCGTGCAGGTGGACGGCGAATTGTATGAAGATCTCCCCTTTGTCGTGGATATCGTGAAGGACAAATTGCGTATGTTCCGCGGCTGAATCGCAAGCCGCATCGGTATTGATTGCAATAAAGATTTCAAAAAAGGAGGGCGATCATGGCTTACGCATATCTTTTGCTTTTGCTCGGCGGCGTGATCGCCCTGTGCATTTTCATAAACCGTATTACCGATAAACTCAAAGTGCCCGCCCTGCTTCTGTTCATCGGGCTTGGAATGGTGTTCGGCGTCCTGTTGCGCCCCAAGATCGGGAATTTTACAGACTATTCGCTGGGCAACGTCGTCTGTTCGGTGTGCCTTGTCTTCATTATTTTTTACGGCGGATTCGGCACCAATTTTAAAGAAGCGCGCCCTGTCGCGCCGCAGGCGCTCCTTTTGTCGCTCGCGGGCACCGCGCTCACTGCGGGATTGGTCGGCGTCGGGGTATATTTTATTTTCCGCCTGCTTCCTTTTTTCGGCGGCGGGATCGGCTGGATCGAGAGCATGCTGATCGGCTCGGTCATCTCCTCCACGGATGCGGCTTCCGTTTTTAATATCCTGCGTTCGCGCAGGCTCAATCTCAAATACCGCACGTCTTCCCTTTTGGAAATGGAGTCCGGCTCCAATGACCCCGCTTCGTATATGCTCACCGTAGTGTTTACGGCACTTCTTGCCGCAAAATACGGCGTCGAGGGTGCCTCGCAGATGGGGGGAGCCGACATCGCGCTCATGCTCTTTGCGCAGATCGGGTTCGGAGCGGCGTTCGGCGTCGCGTTCGGGTTTATCGGCATCCTGATCCTGAAAAAGTTTTCGTTTAATATGGGGCAGGGCGGCACATTGTTCGTTGTCGCCGTCTCCCTCGTTACCTATTCACTGCCGACCGTTTTGCCGGGGCTTTGGTCGGGCAACGGGTATCTCGCCGTATATATCTGCGGCATCATGCTCGGCAATGCCCGCATCCCGCAAAAGCGCGACTGCGTCCGCTTTTTCGACGCCCTGACCGGCGTCGCGCAGATGATGATTTTTTTCCTGTTAGGACTTTTGGCGACTCCCGAATGGCTCATCCGTCCCGAAGTGCTGTTGCCTGCACTGCTCATTTTCCTTGTTATGACCGTCATCGCGCGGCCCGTCGCCGTCACGGCTTTGCTGGTACCGTTCGGCGCAAAACCGAACCAGATCGGCGTCGTGTCCTGGGCGGGACTGCGCGGCGTCGCTTCCATTGTGTTTGCCATTTATGCCGTCAGTATGCTGGGCGAAACCAATTTGCCGTACGATCTGTTCAGCATCGTGTTTTGCATCGTCATTGTTTCCATTCTGTTGCAGGGCTCTCTCCTTCCCGTTTTGTCCGCAAAAATGCATATGCTCGGCGATAACGAAAACGTACTGCGCACTTTTACCGATTATCAGGATGAGAGCGACGTAAGTTTTGTAAAAATCGTTGTGGGGGAGAACCACCCGTGGTCGGGGCGCAAACTCAGACAGTGCGTGATGCCGCGCGAATTTCTCATCGTACTCATCGTACGCGGCGAAGAGACGTTTGTGCCGAACGGAGACACGGTCGTATCACCCGGCGATTTGCTCGTAACGGCGGCGCCCGAATTTGAAAACCGCGACAGTTTCGGAATGTTTGAAGAGTACGTCGGCAAGGGCAGTGAACGTATTGGCAAAGAGGTGCGCGAGCTTGAACTTCCGCAGGGCACGCTGATCGCCATGATCAAGCGCGGCAGCGGCACTGTCATTCCGTACGGCGCGACGAAAATCGAAGAAGAGGACGTGCTCGTTTGCCTGAAACTGACCTCGCGTGAGGCGGAGCGCAAAAAAGAAGAAGCATGATAGGGTTACCGCTCTTGTAAAAACAAGAAATAATTTTCATACAACGAAAGGGAGCAGGCATAAGCCTGCTCCCTTTCGTTTCGGTTTTATTATCGTTTCGCTCCCATAGGAACGACTATAAAATGAAAACAAATTACTTGGCGTCCACGCCGTCGGGGTTAAAGATATAAATATCTTTTTGCAATTCCGCCATGCCTCCGCCCAGTGCATAGATCGCGCCGCTCAAAATATCCGTCACGCGCGCTGCCGTTGCGGCACCCAGTTCGTTGACGTATACGATCACGGTCAGGCGGTCTTTGAGACGGTCGATGATCTCTTCCACATCCGCAAACGAGCGGGGGCGGCGGATCATCATCGGTTGACCGTCGGCAGGTTTTCGGTATTCGGCTTTCTGCGGAATGTCGCGGATGGGACGCTTGCCGGTGTTCTTTTCTTTGAAATTGTCGAAAAGCCCCATTTTTCCCTCCCGCCGTGCGCTCTGCGCCGTTTCTGCTTTTATTGTATCACAAATTTTGCACATGCACAAGCAAATGCACATATTTTTTCAATTTCCGCGCCTTGCAGACAATGAAAAAAGAGGATTTGCCGTCAGTTTTCCGCGATGGGCGCTAAATTTCTGCGCGGCCCGAACAGCGCGGTGCCGACGCGGATCATATTGCTCCCGCACTCGACGCAAAGCCGCCAGTCGCCGCTCATGCCCATGGAAAGATATTGCACATTTTCGTCAGCGTCTTTCAGACGATCGAACAGACCGCGCATTTTTTTGCACAGTGCGGTAAGCATTGCCATATCGTCCGAAAGGGGAAGCATCGCCATCAATCCCCGCAGTCGGATGTTTTTGTACTGCGCACGAATTTTTTCAAACGCCGCGCGCGCGTCTTCAAAAGAAAACCCGCTTTTGGAAAGTTCGCTGCCGATGTTGATTTCGACAAGGCATTCCGCCGTCCAATTCGCTTTTTCGGCGCGCTTTTGCAGCTCGTCGCAAAGTTCGAAGCGGTCGAGTGAGTGCAAAAGATCGCATTTTCCGATCAGGTATTTAACTTTGTTGGTCTGCAAATGCCCGATAAAATGCCGCTTTGCACCGTGCACGGCGTCAAATTTTTCCACAAATTCCTGCACGCGGTTTTCGCCGATATCCGCAATGCCTGCGGCGATCGCTTCGTTGATCTCCTCCGCCGTGCGCGTCTTGGTCGCGGCGACGAGGGTGATTTTTTCCCCGAACGCATTCCCGTCCGCGATCTCGGATAAGATTTTTTGTACATTGTCGCCGATCATGTTCCGCCTCCGCAGGATTTTTGTTTTATTATAGTATTTTCGGCGAAAAAAGTCAACGCATGCAAAAAAACAGAAAGACAATTTTTGTGGCGGGTTGCAATGTGCGAGAGTGTATGGTATACTGGTAACAGCTCCTTTGCCCGAGCGAAGGACAATGAGGAAAAATTTTGCCGAAAAGAGAGGGAATTATGAAGAAAATCGTTTGCGTTCTGTTGAGTCTTTGTTTTGTACTCGGCATGGCGGCGTGCAGTCAGACTACCACGTACAGCCCGCAAGGCGGCAACGAACAGACTGGCAACGAACAGACTGGCAACGAAGGCGGGGAAAACACGGACAATCCGTCGTTCGATGGAACGATCGCATTGAGCGCGCAGATGTTCGATAATGCGTACATAGAGCTGGACGGGGCGGACGAAGTCGGCCTGATCACCGAAACCGATCATGAAAACGAGGGCGAAGAGCGTTCGTATCTGACCGAGTTCAAGGAAGACGGGACTTTTGAAAAATCTTCGTTTATTTATACGGCGGCCGAGGGCGAATACGAAGTATCGCAAAAGCAGATCGAGGGATATCCCGTCAATGTGCATGTCACGGACAACTTTATTTTCGTGGCGTATTCGTCGTTTCTTTTGGAGATCGATGCGGTTCGGGAGGATCCCGAGCAAAGCAGGGCGTTTCGGCAATACAATGAAAATTTTGTCATCGACCGCGCGACGGGCAAGATCTATTCTTTGAGCGACCTGCAATCATTTTGTGTAATTTCTGAACATATTGTTTATCAATCTGAATTAAGCGGATATAATTTTTATTATCTGAGCATTGAGCAAGGGGCGCTCAAAGTGACCGACCTGATGCCGAATAAAAACCTGGGCGTTTACGGCGCGAGTGAAGACGCGTTCGGAAACGTCTATGTCTACAACGAATCAATCACGGAAAAAACGGGAAACTTCGTCTATTCCACCGAAGCCGCCTATATCGGCGACGACGGGTATGCGTATGCGTATGACCAAAAATATGATTGGGAAGGCTATCGGATCACGGTACAGCGGTACGGGCAGGACGGCGTATTGGAGAGTACCCGGCAAAACGTGAATGTTGTCTTGTCGTATTTCCGCAATTACGATTGTTTCGATAAAGGGTTTGTGATCCTGCGCGGAGACGAAATGTATGGCGTCGAGAAAAGTTACGGCTTTTCCGAAAATTATTGGTACGCAAGATCTTACGACGGTACGGGCGTATTCATCGAACGCGCGACTGCGATTTTGCCGTCGTATACCTACGAAGTTTTGTCTTCGCGGTTTCTGATCGGATTTGATATCTATAATACGGTATGGTATTACGATCTGGAGAGAGAAAAACGCGTCGAGGACGATGTTTTGGAATTTGAAAACGGGGGACAAATCATGACGGCAAATTCCATGTATTCGGACGAAAGCGGCGTGTATGCGCAGGTGGAGAGCGTGCAGGGCACGGCGGTTTATAAACTGGAAGAGACGCTGAAGAACGGCGAGGCCGTCGTCGAAGCGGTGCCGTATCGGGAGATCGAATACGATGCGACCGTTGTGATCATCCTACCCCTGAACTGAAATTAACGCCGTCTGCAAAAATGCGGAAAAACAATTTTTGCAACGGGTTAAAATGATAACGTTCGAACGGAAACGCCCGCCGCCGCGCAGAGAATCTGCGCGGCGCGTTTATTTTTGCTGACCTGTATGAGTTTTGTTGTACGGAAAAATTTTTACACGTTATTTCGTGTATTTTGACAAAGGTTTTTTTGAATGTGATAGAATAGCCTCGCAAATAATTTGGAAAGGAGGCTGTATGAAAACTACAAGTTGTTCGTTCTGTCGTTTTTTTGAAAGATATTATACGAAAGGCGCAAAACGGTTCAATCAAACGAAAACGGGGAGGTGTCGCAAAAAGCAGGAACAGGTAACGGCGCAGGACGGGTGCAAAGAATTTGTCAAAAGACCGATTAAAAGGAGAAGCGCGCGTTTATTGCGGTATTATTTGAACGAAATACTCCTCGAATTGCACGCGCTGCGCGAGGTGGCAGAGGACGATTGGGATGAAATTACAAAAGAATAAAACCTGCAAAACGTGCGGCGCATGGAAACGGGTGTACACAAAATTTTATTGCAGGATGTGGAAAGAAAAATTTTTTTACTGCACGGAAAGGGAAACGGTAACGGATTCCGATTTTACGTGCGAGAAGTGGAAAAAACGGGTCGCAAAGGCAGACATTACTTTGCGGCGATTGGGCGAAGCGGAAGAAGATGTTTTATTTCTTTTAAAGGCAGTGAAAAAAATCGAAAGGCAATGAAAGCGCCGACCCCGTTTCGGGGTCGGCGCTTTCATTGCGGTGCAAAAAAATTCGCACAATTTCTTTCGCTTTTCCGAAAGAAATTGTGCGAACAAGCTTTCAACATTTTTGCGCGAAGCAAGACTTGTCTATTAAATGCGTTCGAGAATGAGTTTGGTCATCTCACTGCCTTTGACCTGTTTCATGCCTTCGCTCATGATATCCGCGGTGCGATATCCCGCGTTGAGCACGTCGTTGACCGCGTTTTCGATGGCTTCGGCTTCTTTCATCATATCGAAAGAGTCGCGCAGCATCATCGCCGCCGAAAGGATTGTCGCGATCGGGTTGGCGAGGTCTTTGCCCGCGATATCGGGCGCACTGCCGTGGATGGGTTCATACAGACCGCGTTTGGTCGCACCCAGCGAAGAGGATGCGAGCATGCCGATGGAGCCCGTGATCATCGCCGCTTCGTCGGAGAGGATATCGCCGAAAATGTTGGAGGTGAGCACGACGTCGAACTGCGACGGGTTTTTGACGAGCTGCATCGCGGTGTTATCGACGAGCATGTCGGTCAGTTCCACGTCGGGATAATCTTTTGCGACGTTGTGCACGACTTCTCTCCACAGGCGGGAGGATTCCAAAACGTTTGCCTTGTCGATCGAGGTGACGTGGTGGCGGCGCTTGCGCGCGAGTTCAAACGCGATCTTCGCGATGCGGGTCACTTCTTCGACGTTGTATTTTTCGGTATCATACGCGTATTCGCCGCCCTCTTCGGTGCCTCTGCCGCGCTGTCCGAAGTAGATGCCGCCGATGAGTTCGCGCACGACCACGAGATCGATGCCTTTCTCAGCGATGTCCTTGCGCAGGGGGCAGGCGCCCGCCAGTGCGGGGAAGAGTTTCGCGGGACGCAGATTGGAGTAAAGCCCCAGCGCCGCGCGGATCTTCAAAAGTCCCGCTTCGGGACGAAGATGTCCGGGCAAGTTTTCGATGCGCTTGTCGCCGACCGCGCCGCCGACTGCACCTAAAAGCACGCTGTCGGATTCGAGGCAACGGTCGATGGTGTACTGCGGAAGGGGTTCGCCCGTCTTTTCGATGGCGCAAACGCCCATTAAAAGCTGTTCAAATTCAAATTCGTGGCCGAACTTCTTGCCGATTTTGTTCATCACCGCGATCGCGGCGTCTGTGATCTCGGGGCCGATTCCGTCGCCCGCGAGTACTGCAATATGTTTTTTCATGATTCAGACCTCTTATGAGTTTTTTTACGATTGAAAAATTTCTTCCGTGAAGATAAATTCGTTGTTCGCCTTCGCGGGGGAATAATCGAATTGTGCGCGAAATGCGTCATACGTCTTTCGGGAAAGCAGAACTTTTTTCCCGTAAAGCGCCGCAATATCCTGAAAATTCAAAGACGGATACGCCACCGTCTTTTCGCCTTTGAGAGTCGTTTTCCTTATCTCGTCGCGCGCTCTTCCGTACGCGAGCCACTCTTCGCGCGTGTGGCGGGCGGGCAGGGGAGAAAGTTCTTCCGACGCTTTCAGATATGCCGCCACGTCCTGCGGCGAAGAGGCAAAAAAGCAAATGTTTAAATTTTCACCCAGCGTTACGGTCGGAAAAGCGTTGTCCCGCGCGAGCGCATAAAAGCGGCGCGCGTACCGCATCCAGCTTACGGCAAGAATGGTCAGCCACAGGAAAAGAAATCCCGCAAAGCCCGTCATGGCTCCCGCGATCGGCACGGGCGCAAACGCCCAGCACACCGCGACGATCGCCGCAAGTGCGGCAACGATGCCCGCACAAATCAGGCAGGTGCGGTTTTTTTGCGATTTCAGGGAGCGTTTTTGCATGGCTTTTCTCCTGTCGGAAACAGCGGTGTGTTTGCGATTTTTATTTTTCCGGGAAAATTACTTACCCGCTTTGATGGACGCGATCAGGCCGCCTTTGTCGATGATGTTCTGAATGAATTCGGGGAAGGGTTCCGCCTGGAATTTCTGGCCCGTCGTTTCGTTGACGATCTCGCCTTTGGCGAGGTCGCAGGATACGACGTCGCCCGCTTTGATGTTTTTGACCGCTTCGGGGCATTCGAGGATGGGAAGCCCGATGTTGATGGAGTTGCGGTAGAAAATGCGCGCAAACGAGTTTGCGATGACGAGGGAAATTCCGCTCGCTTTGATCGCGATGGGGGCGTGCTCGCGCGAGGAGCCGCAGCCGAAGTTGTCTTCCGCCACGATGATGTCGCCCTTTTTCACGTTTTTGACGAAATCTTTGTCGATGTCCTCCATGCAGTGGGAGGCGAGTTCCGCTTCCGACGTGGTGTTGAGATAACGCGCCGGAATAATGACGTCGGTGTCGACGTCGCTCTTATATCTGAAAACTTTTCCGCGTACTTGCATTGTATTCACCTCTTATAAATTATTGAATGTCCGCAGGGCTTGCCAATTTGCCTGCGATCGCGCTTGCCGCTGCGACGTAGGGGGAAGCGAGGTACACTTCGCTGTCCACATGTCCCATGCGTCCGACAAAGTTGCGGTTGGTCGTGGCGACTGCGCGTTCGCCCGCCGCGAGGATGCCCATATGGCCGCCCAGGCAGGGACCGCAAGTCGGGGTGGAAACGACGGCGCCCGCATCGATGAAGATGTCGAACAATCCTTCATGCATTGCCTGTTTCCAAATGGTATTGGTTGCGGGGATGACGATGCAGCGAACGCCCTTCGCGACATGTTTGCCTTTGAGAATCTGAGCGGCGATGCGCAGATCGGAGATGTGTCCGTTGGTGCAGGAGCCGATGACGACCTGATCGATCTTGACGTCGCCCCACTGCTCGGGCGTTCTGGTGTTTTCGGGCAGGTGCGGGAAAGAAACGGTGGGTTGAAGTTTGCTCATATCCACTTCGATGACGCGCTCGTATTCTGCGTCGGGATCCGCTTCAAAGACGCGGATCTCGCGTTTGAATCTGCCGTTGAGATATTCGCGGGTCACGTCGTCGACGGGGAAGATTCCGTTCTTTGCGCCCGCCTCGATCGCCATGTTGCAGATGGTGAAGCGGTCGTCGATGGACAGATATTGAATGCCGTCGCCGACGAATTCCATCGATTTATACAGCGCGCCGTCCACGCCGATCAGACCGATGATGTGCAGGATAACGTCCTTGCCGCAGATGTATTTTGCGGGTTTGTTTTTGAGCACGAACTTGATCGCGGAAGGGACTTTGAACCACGCCTTGCCGCTCATCATGCCCGCCGCCATGTCCGTCGAGCCGACGCCCGTCGAGAATGCGCCGAGTGCGCCGTAAGTGCAGGTGTGGCTGTCCGCGCCGATGACGAGGTCGCCCGCGCCGACCAGACCCTGTTCGGGCAGGAGGGCGTGTTCGATGCCCATTCTGCCGACGTCGAAGAAATTATCCACGCCGTATTTGTTTGCGAAGTTGCGGACGGTCTTGACCTGTTCCGCCGCTTTGATGTCCTTGTTCGGGGTGAAGTGGTCCATGACCATGCTCACCTTTGCGGGGCATTTGATGCAGGAAAATCCCGCCTTTTCAAATTCCTTTACTGCAACGGGCGATGTGATGTCGTTGCCGAGAACCATATCCAATTCGGCATTGATGAGCTGACCCGCTTTGACGCTTTCCAGCCCCGCGTGTGCCGCGAGGATCTTTTGCGACATTGTCATTCCCATAATCGAGAGTATCTCCTTGTGTTCAAAATTTTTATTTGACAGCATTATACCACATATGATATAATTTGTAAACGATTTATAAAATAGATTATCTTGATTGCTTTCATCGAAAAAATAAATGATATCGCAGGGAGGGAATCATGAATAGCGAAGGGATACGGACGTTCATCATGCTTTCAAAGCTGAAAAATTTTACGCGTACGGCGGAACGGATGTATGTGGCGCAGTCGACGGTGACCAACCGCATTGCGGAGCTCGAAAACGAAACGGGTAAAAAGTTGTTCGTGCGGCGGCAGGGCGGCGTGGAGCTGACCGAAGAGGGGAAATTGTTTCTGTCCTATGCGCAGCGCATCAATGAGCTGGAAGAGAGTTTTGTGCGCGAAGTGAATGCGGCGGCGCGATATGAAAAAGCGCTGCGCGTGGGAGCGATCAATGCCGCATATGAAAGCGGTTTGTATCCTTTGGTGCGCGATTTTTTTCATAATCGCCGCGATGTTTCTTTAAAAATCGTACTCGGGCATTCGGTGGATCTGTTGCAGATGTTGCAAGATTCCATCATTGACGTGGCATTTTGTTATCTGCCGCTGAAAAAGAGCGGTTTTGTAAGTCGTCGATTTGCTGAAGATAAACTTGTGCTTCTTGCCGCGCCGGAGCGAAACGAGTTTAAAAAAGGGATCCGTAAGGCGGAGCTTGCCGAATGTGAATACCTGATGTGCAATTTCGCGTTCGGGGAAGCGGGTGAGTTTATCCGCTCATTGTTTCCGCCGCGGCATGCGTTTCGTTTTGAGATCGATAACAGCGGAAAAGTCGCGCAGTATCTTCTCGATGGCGTAGGATATAGTTTTTTGCCCTATAAGATGGCGGAAAAAGACATTTCTGCGGGCAGATTGGAGATCATTCGCCCTCTCGATTTTTCAGTGCCCGAGATCGTGAGTTATTGTTCTTATCGCAAGGGAAATGCGCTAGCGGAAGCGCTGATCGGTCGATAAACAAAAAGAAAGTTGAAAAAAATAACGGTTTTGTAATGAGAGGGGGAATTATTTAAACAATATTGTAATTTTTTAAACGGAGCGGCGCGGTTTGCAAAAGCGTGCCGATTCGGTTGACAATTTGAACGTTTCGATTATAATGGATTATATCCTTGCGCGCGTGCGCGCGGAGATGTCGGCAAAAGAGGATGAAAATTGCGTAAAGAAACAGATATGCAAATCAGAACATTATCGTTCGATCATTATATTTCGCTCGGTTATAATTGTGAAGTTTCTTATCGGATAGAGGATTATCTGAAAAAGCCGATCGATTCATATCCGTTTACGTGGGCGTATGTTCATGACTTGGAGCGATTTTCTCAAGTGCTCGCTCATCCTGAGGATGTGTTAGTGCACGGCACGGTTGCGGAAGGGGTTTCGGACATGTTCCGCGACATAAAATATGCGCTGTCTTTTCATGTACGGGCAAAAAAAGAAGAGATGTTTCGGAATGACGGTTCAATGCGGGAAGAGATCGCAGGTCCTGCCTTGGAAGAATTAAATTCCGTGTATGCGCAATTGTGTTTTAAGTGGAAAGAACTTTGCAATTCGGATGATCGCACGTTGTTTGTGATCAAAGCGAGGGGGACAGATTGGTATTCGGATGCGATGAAAGAGGTGATCCGGATACTGAGTAAAAGTTATTATTGCGAAGAAGGCGGATTCAGGCTTCTGATCGTCTGTGAACAAGCATATTTTGATGCGGAAAAGGCAAAAACTTTTCAGAACGGAGATGATCGTATATTGATTACATCTGTGGAAAAGTTTGCGGCAGATCCGGAAACGAACACAGGCGGCGATATCGAAGGCTGGATGCACGCGTTGGAGTATGCCGACAGGGTATCGGTGGGGTATTTTTCTGTTAAAAATCGGGAAAAAAATAGGATAAACAGGGTAAAGGAGAGCGGATTGGATAAGCAAATCAAAGTATCGGTGCTGATACCGGTTTACAATACAGTGAAGACATTGGACAGGTGTCTTGCATCGGTGACGGGGCAGTCGCTGGAGGATATCGAGATCATCTGTGTGGATGACGGATCGGATGCGGCGACGAAGGAAGCGTTGCAAAAATGCGCCGCCAAGGACAAGCGGATCCGTGTTTTGACGCACGAGAGAAATATGGGGCTTTTGTACGCGCGCAAGACGGCGATCGAAGCGGCGCGCGGCGATTACTGCATGATATTGGACAGCGACGACGAATTTTTGCCGCATGCTTGCGAAAAAGCATACAAGGCGATTACGGCAAAGCGTGTCGATATTCTTGGCTTTGGTACGGAAATAAAAACAGGAAGTGAAGTTCTCGGGTATCGCAAGAAAGAACTTATGCAGATGTTGCGCCCATATTGCAGAAAATTGCAAGGAGCAGAAGTCTTCAGAAGATGTTTTGATTTTAAGAAGCAGGCGTACGGTTGGAATGTATGGAACAAGATTTACAGGACAGCGATACTCCGTAAAGCGGCCGTATTCATACCGCCCGTGCGGTGCGTAATGGCAGAAGATTTTGCGCTGTATTTTATGGCTTCGTACTTTGCAAAAACCTTTCACGGCATTCGCGAGCCTCTGATTCGTTATTATTTCGGCGAAGGTGTCTCTGCCGTTGAAACCTGGGGAGAAAAAGATTACCGCAATTTCATTGCGCGCAAAACGGCTTGCAATATCGTACAGGCATTTCTGGATCATCAAAAGCCGCAAAATCCTGTTTATGCCGTTTGTTTTGAGAAATGGGAAAATTATTTCCTGGAAGGGCTGCTTTGGAAATTCATCGGGGAGTGCCCGCGCACATTTAGCGCAAAAGTGTTTGATGAAATCGTCGAAGCGTATAGTCTGCTTCGTGTTACGGAGAAATTTGCCGAGTCTTACGGATTGACATGCAATCCGCGCATTGCGATTCTTGTAGACGGGGCGAAATGTTTATGCGTTGAAGATAAGCCGGTTCGTACGGTCGGATTTTTCTATCACCGCCTGTATAACGGAGGAGTGGAGCGCGTTCTGTCCGAACTCATCCCGATGTTCGATGCATGGGGATACAATACGGTATGTTTTGTAGAGGAAGAGAACGAAAATGATTATCCGCTTCCCGAAAATTGTAGAAAGGTCATTTTGCCGACTACGATTAAGATCGAAGGGGCGGACTATGGCGCGCATTCGAAAGCATTTTACTCTGAACTGAAAAAGAATAAAGTGGATGTGGTACTGTATCAGGCGGCAAATTCACCGTGGCTCCTGTATGATATGCTGACGGCAAAGGCGGCCGGGGCGAAATTTGCGGTCACACTGCACGAATTGATGAGCACATTTATGCTCTACGACATGCCGCGTTTCGCGCAGAAACCGTTCGTTTTGCGCCTTGCCGACGGCGTGCAGACCATCGTACGCTCGGATGAAGCGTTTTTGTGCGATTTCGGTGTCAATGCGCGCTATATTCCGAATCCGTTCATTCTTCCTGCGGAGCACAGCCCCGTTGCGAAAAACGGTTTGCGCATACTTTGGGTTGGCAGGCTTGAAGCATTTCAGAAAAGGCCGGAAGATGCTCTTGCTGTTTTTTCAAAAGTATTGTCTGTGATACCGCAGGCGCGGCTTTATATTGTCGGATCAAGCGGGGAAAAAGAAGGAGATGAGGCGTTTGCCCGGATTGTAACAGGGAGAGGGTTGGACAAGAACGTCGAACTTTGCGGGTTTGTCCAAGATCCTTCCTCGTATTATAACGAATGCGACGTGCTATTGATGACTTCCCGTTTCGAAGTTGCTCCCATGGTATTCGGAGAAGCTATGAGCTATGGCCTTCCCATCGTGACCTATGACATGCCGTATGTTGAATTTATCCGTAATGGCGCAGGTTGCATTAGCGTCGAGCAAGGCGATATCAACAGTGCCGCGAAAGAGCTCGTGCGCGTACTCAAAGACAGCGCTCTGCGCGCCGAACTTTCCGCGCGCTCGTTGAGCGCGGCGCAGCTGTTTGCCGATACCGATTTGCATACAGCCTGGTCGCAGTTTTTCGCCGCTTTGGGACAGCTTCCCGCCGAGCAGGACGAAAACATGCGGATTTTTCTGGAAAACCTGCTTGACTTTTGCTATAATCGTCCCGGAGACGACAGTCGAAAAGTCAATATTATGCATCTCGGCATACAATTTTGGAAAAAGTACGGCTTTATGGCCGCTCTGCGCAAAACGCGCGGATTTATCCGAAAATACGGTTTGCGCGCAACCCTGCGCCGGATCTTTTTGCATCGCTGATATAAGATGTCAACAATTACCGACAAAATTGTGGATAAATTTGTACAACAAATGTAATAAATGTAAAAAAGGCGGTGAAAAAATCGCCTTTTTTGTATAATTTTGTCGAAAATGTAGAAACCAACAGAAAAAAGCGGGCTTGATCGCCCGCTTTACGAAACAAGATCGGTTTGATTTGTGAATAAATCGCCTTTACGTTCCAATCAGCGCTTGCTGCGCATGAGAGCGTAGTCGATGGAATCGGTCAGCGCCCGCCAGCTCGCTTCGATGATGTCTTCGGAAACGCCGACGGTCGTCCAGCTGTCCGAACTGTTTGCGGAGGTGATGAGTACCCGTACCTTTGCCGCGGTCGCCTTGTCCGAATCGAGCACGCGCACTTTAAAGTCGGTCAGGCTGACCTGTGCGATCTCGGGATAGAAATCGGAAAGGGCGGAGCGGAGCGCGAGGTCCATCGCGTGGACGGGACCTTCGCCGTCGGAAGCCGCGATCTTGGTCACGCCGTTCACGCGCACTTTGATGATCGCCGACGCAACTTTCCCTTCGATGGCGGGCTGTTCGTTGATGATCTTATAATTGATGAGATCGAACGAGTTTTTGTATTTTCCCAAAAGCTTTTCGACAAGCAGGATGAAGCTCGCTTCTGCGGCTTCGTACTGATATCCCTGCAAAGCACGCTCTTTGAGCGCCGCGACGATCTCGCCCATCTCCTTACCGTTTTTGTCCAGGGTGGGGAAGTACTTTTTGAGTTTGTCGTAGATCGCGCTCTTTCCCGAAATTTCCGAAAGAAGGAATTTTCGTTTATTGCCGATGGTTTCGGGGTCGATGTGTTCAAAGGAAGAGGAATATTTCAATACGCCGTCCGCGTGCATTCCCGCTTTGTGTGCAAATGCGTTCATGCCGATGTAAGGCTGATTGGAAGGCACGGCGGTGTTGGCGGTCTCCGCAATGGTCATTGCGCTCTCGTAGATATCTTTGAGATGCTCGGCGGGGATGCACTCGTATCCGCGCTTCAACTGCAGATTGCAGATGATGGTGGAAAGATTCGCATTTCCGCACCGTTCGCCGAAACCGAGGAAAGTGCCCTGTATCTGTTTTGCTCCCGCTTTGACCGCCTCGATGGAATTGGCGACGGCAAGCCCGCCGTCATTATGGCTGTGAATGGCGACAATAACGTCGGGGAACGTTTCGGTCACTTTTTTGGTGATCGCGTACGCTTCATCGGGGAAAATACCGCCGTTCGTGTCGCACAGGCTCAAACAGTATGCGCCCGCATCGTGTGCGGCTTGTAACGCTTTGAAGGCATACGTCTCATCCGTTTTGTAACCGTCGAAGAAGTGTTCGGCGTCAAAAATGACTTTTTTGCCCTGCGAAGTGAGAAAGCGAACGGAGCTTTCGATCATGGCGAGATTTTCTTCGGGGGTCGCTTTGATCACGTCGGTAACGTGGCGGATATGGCTTTTGCCGAAGATGGCGACGTATTCGGTGCCCGCGGCGAGCAGAGATTGAAGATTGCTGTCCTCTTCGGCGGAAATGCCCTTGCGGCGGGTGGAGCCGAACGCGACGATTTTGGCGTGTTCGAGTTTCAGCCCCGCGATGCGCTGGAAAAACTGCATTTCGGCAGGGTTGGAGAAGGGGTTGCCCGCTTCGATGAAATCCACGCCCAGCTTGTCCAGCGTTTCGATGACTTTAAGTTTGTCGTCAACCGAAAAGGAAATGTTTGCGCCCTGCGCGCCGTCGCGCAGGGTGGAATCAAAAATTTGTAATTTCATAAGAAGTTCCTTCGCGCAAAAACTTTTAAAAGAAATGAGAGCTTTTGCTTGATTTCTCTCGCGAAAATCTCGGGAAGCTGTTCCCTGCGATTTTCTGTGACTCAAGGGCGATACCGCCGCAAGCCTGCGGCTCGGCTGCGGTTTCTCCCTAGCTTGCCGAGAAATTAGCGAGTTATTTTTTGAGCACCGCGCCGCGGCTTGCAGAAGTGACCTGTTCGCGGTAGCGTTTGAGATAGCCGTCCACGGGTTTTTCGACGGGCTTAAACGCTTTCAGACGCGCCTGTAATTCGGATGCGTCCAAGCGCACGTTCAGCGAGCAATTTTCGATATCGATGTCGATGATATCGCCGTCGCGTACGATGCCGATGGCGCCGCCCGCCGCCGCTTCGGGGCAGACGTGTCCGATCGCAGCTCCCCGCGTCGCGCCCGAGAATCTGCCGTCCGTGATGAGCGCGACGTCCGCGCCCAATCCCGCGCCGACGATCGCCGAAGTCGGGGAGAGCATTTCGCGCATACCGGGACCGCCTTTGGGGCCTTCGTAGCGGATGACGACGACGTCGCCTTTGACGATTTTGCCCGTGGAAATGGCTTCCATCGCCGCTTCTTCGCTGTCAAATACCCGTGCGGGGCCGCTGTGTTTGAGCATTTTCGGATCGACCGCACCCTTTTTGACGACTGCGCCTTCCTCGGCGAGGTTGCCTTTCAGAATTGCCAGGCCGCCCGTGGGGGAGTAGGGGTTGTTCATCGGACGGATCACGGAGTCATCCGGCACTTTCGCGTTTTTGACCCGTTCATGCTGTGTCACGCCCGAAACGGTCATTGCCGAGCCGTCGAACAGACCTGCTTTTTCCAACTGATTGATGACGGCGGAAATGCCGCCCGCCTCGTTGAGATCTTCGATATAGTGTTCGCCCGCGGGTGCAAGTTTGCAAAGGTGAGGGACTTTTGCACTCACCTCGTTGAAGGTGAACACCGAAAAATCTTCCTGCGACATCCCCATTTCGTTGGCGACTGCCAGAAGGTGCAGAACACTGTTGGTGGAAGCGCCGATCGCGTTGTCCACAGCCACTGCGTTTCGGATGGCTTTGGGGGTGAGAATATCGGAAGGGCGGATGTTATTACGAATGGCGTTCATCACCGCGACGCCCGTTTCCTTTGCAAGCATGATGCGGCGGGAATAGACCATGGGAATGGTTCCGTTTCCGGGCAGAGCGATGCCCAGCGCTTCGGTCAGGCAGTTGAGGCTGTTTGCCGTGAACATTCCCGAGCAGGATCCGCAGGTCGGGCAGGATGAGCATTCATATTCGTGCAGTTCGTCTGCATCGATCTTGCCCGCATTGTAAGCGCCTACCGCTTCAAACATGGAGGAGAGCGAAAGCCGTTTGCCGTGCATTTTTCCTGCGAGCATGGGTCCGCCCGAAACGAACGCCGCAGGCAGGTTGAGCCGAACGGCCGCCATCAGCATGCCGGGGATGATCTTGTCGCAGTTGCCTACGAACACCAGGCCCGAAAACGCATGTGCGCGCGCCAAAATCTCCGCGCTGTCCGCAATCACTTCGCGGGAGGGCAGGGAATAGCGCATTCCCGCATGTCCCATGGCGATGCCGTCACATACGCCGATGGAGGGCACGATCACGGGCTTGCCGCCCGCCGCGATGACGCCCTCTTTGACCGCTTCCGCGATCTTGTCAAGATACATATGCCCCGGGATGATCTCGCTTTGTGCGCAGATGATCCCGACGATGGGCTTTTTCATTTCGTCGTCCGTCCAGCCGAGCGCGCGCATCAGCGAGCGCTGTGAGGACATTGCCGTTCCTTCCGAAAAAATATTGTTCATATGCTTTTCCTCTTTCCGAATATTGAAAGAGCGGGTTCCCGCTCAGATGAGTTCGTTGTAGTCGACCAGATCGTTCAAGCACTTTTCGCCGCGCGAAAGCGCCGTGACGCCCGTACGCGCCATTTCCAGGATACCGTACGGTTCGACGACCTGCAAAAATCCGTCCAATTTATTGGGCTCGCCCGTCAGTTCCAAAATGGCAGTGCGAGGCGAGAGGTCTACGATCTTCGCTTTATAAATTTCCTTGATGTTGAGAAGTTCACTGCGCTTGTCGGCGGGCGCGTTGACTTTGACAAGCAAAAGCTCGCGGAACACCGACCCGTTTTCTTCGGCAAGCGTGATCTTTTTCACATCGATGAGTTTGTCGAGCTGTTTGGTCATCTGCGAAAGGGTGTGCTCGTCGCCCGTAAACACGATGGTGATGCGCGAAAAATTTTCGTCTTCCGTCGTGCACGCGCAGATGCTTTCGATGTTGAATCCGCGGCGCGCAAAAAGTCCCGAAAGGCGGGTCAAAACGCCGCTTTTATTGGCGAGAAGCGCCGTGATCGTATATTTTTTCATATCCGCGCCTCCTTACAGTTTTGTGATGATCGCGTCGAAGGATTTTCCGGGCGGGATCATCGGCAGAACCTTGTCATCCATGCCGATCTTGCAGTCCACAAGTACGGGACCGCGCTCCGCAAACGCCTTTTTCAGCACGGGAAGGATGTCTGCTTCTCCCGCAATGACGTAACCCTTTGCTCCGAACGCTTCGGCAAGTTTTACGTAGTCGGTCTTGCGGTCCAGCGTCGTCTGCGAATAGCGCTTGTCGTAGAAAAGCCCCTGCCATTGGCGCACCATTCCGAGCGTGTTGTTGTCCATGAGCAGGATTACGAGCGGAAGATTTTGCGAAACGGCCGTACAAAGCTCGTTGAGATTCATGTGGAAACTTCCGTCGCCGGTCACGAGCACGGTTTGCTTTCCCGTGCCGACGCACGCGCCGATCGCCGCGCCCATGCCGTAACCCATCGTGCCAAGTCCGCCGCTGGAAATAAAAGTGCGCGGCTTTTCAAACCGGCAGTACTGCGCCGCCCACATCTGGTGCTGTCCGACATCCGTCGCCACGGGCGTGTCCGCATTCGTGAACGCGGAAATCGCGGACAAAATTTTATATGCAGGCAGGGAAGAATCAAAGTTCGCTGCTTCGTAGTCGCGGTATGCCGCTACTTCTTTCAGCCATTCTCCGTGATCAGCCTGGTCAAGCTTTGTCAGCAATGCCTTGAAGATTTCGTTGACATCCGCCATGACCGAAAGATCTGTTTGCACGTTTTTGTCGATCTCGGCGGCGTCGATATCAAATTGAATGATCGTCTTTGCTTCACGGAACTTTGCCCGATCACCCGCCACGCGGTCCGAAAAACGCATACCGCAGGCAATGACTGTATCCGCGCGTCGGAATGTTTTCGCGGCGGCATCCGTGCCGTGCATGCCGATCAGACCCAAAAACTGCGCATCGGACGCGGGATATGCGCCTAACCCCATGAGGGTCGCGCACACAGGCGCTTGGATACGCTTGGCAAAGTCGTAAAGATTGCTTGCCGCATTGGATCCGACGCATCCGCCTCCCGCAATGATCAGCGGGCGCTTTGCTCCCTGCAATGCCGCGATCACTTCCGAAAGATCGGCTGTTACAGATTTGGGCGAGTAGGGGGCAGGGGATTGCTCTTCAAATTCGCAAAGTTCGGTCTGAATGTTTTTGGGAATGTCGATGAGCACAGGCCCCTTTCTGCCCGAATTGGCAATATAGAAGGCTTCGCGAATCGTCGCCGCTAGCTTTTTGACGTCTTTGACAATGTAGTTGTGCTTGGTGATCGGCATCGTAATGCCTGCGATGTCTACTTCCTGAAAGCTGTCGCGCCCGAGGTTGGAAACGGTCACGTTGCCCGTAATGGCGACGAGCGGAACGCTGTCCATGTACGCGGTCGCAATGCCCGTCACGAGGTTTGTAGCTCCCGGCCCCGACGTCGCAAAACACACGCCGGTCTTACCCGTCGCGCGCGCATAGCCGTCGGCGGCGTGGGCGGCGCCCTGTTCGTGGGCGGTCAGAATATGTTTCAAACTCCCGTCGCGGTAGAGTGCGTCGTAAATGTCCAGCACGCACCCGCCCGGATAGCCGAAGACAGTGTCGACGCCTTGCTCTTTCAGACAGCGGATTAAAATATCTGCGCCGATAAGTTTCATATGTAAGCTCCTTGTTATCGCTCTCAAAAATGCGGATACAGTATTACATTATAAATATACGGAGAATATTTTAATCAAAAAGAGCGGCTATGTCAAGTATTTTAATTTTTGCGCAATGAATCGTACATAATCAATGAAAAAAATTTTGAGAAAGCGTGAAAAACAGTTGACAAAGTGCAAAGAATACTATAAAATTAGAAAGCGTCTTTTGAGAGATGAAATATCGCGGGGTGGAGCAGTTCGGTAGCTCGTCGGGCTCATAACCCGAAGGTCGCAGGTTCGAATCCTGCCCCCGCAACCAAATGGCGGCGTAGCTTAGTTGGTTATAGCGATCGGTTCATACCCGATAGGTCGTAGGTTCGAATCCCACCGCCGCTACCAGATAACAACATCGCGGGCAACCGCGTGTAAATAGATGGCCCCATGGTCAAGCGGTTAAGACATCGCCCTTTCACGGCGGTAACTCGGGTTCGAGTCCCGATGGGGTCACCAAACAAGTTAAAGGCGAACCCGTTTCCTTTAGGAGACGGGTTCGCCTTTACAGTATATATTACAAGAGATTAGAGGCATTTATGATAATTATAGATGAAAGCGATTTGGAAGCTTATCGTTTTGTTGTTGCAAAAATTGCATTTCTAAAAGTTTATAAGGAATATAAATTTATAGAAGATATCAGCAAAAGCAATTGCTTTATTGCTGAATTAGAAAGTAAGCGTTACGTTATTTCCATTTTAAAGAAACCAGTGTCTACTTTAAATTTAGCGAAAATAAATCAGCAGATAATAGTATATTATCAAAAGGCTCAATTTAATAGAAACAGAGAAAAAAATAATAGTTTTGAGATTAAGGAGTTAAATGATGATTTTGATAAGGAATACGATTTCTCGTTGAATCAGGCAATTATGAAGCCTTATATCTATATCCAAAACAATATAGAATATGAAATTTTATTAAACGAAGTTATGGGACGCACTTATGTAGTTCGTGATACGTCTGGTGTATTATATAAATATTATTCGGAAGAGAAAGTAAAGAAAAATGATTTTGGTGTAAATGATGGAGATATTTCATTTTTAAATCCAAATAAATTTAATGATCCATTTGATTGTTCGTGTGTTTTATCTAACAACAAATCCGTGTCAGATAAATTTCGTGTTTTATGTACAATTCAGGATCCTAAAAACATATTAATGTGGTCTTATTATGCTAGTGAGCATAAGGGCTATTGCTTTGAGTATAAAAAACACGATATTATTACGGCTATAATAAATTCCAACTTGAATGGATTATGTATAATTGGTAAAATTCATTATTCAGATAAAAGGCCTAATTATAGTTATTCATCTGATAAATTTTCATACACCAATATTAAGTTCTTGATAGAGTGCACTTTTACTAAATATGAGAAATGGAAGCACGAGGATGAATTTAGATTCGTTTTGGTTTCAGATTCTTTTAAAGATAATGGAATTGCAACAAAAATGAATATACCTATTCTCAATGTGTTTAATGGATGTAAGGGTGATGGAGTACCCATATCTAATTCTCATCAAACGCAAATCAATGTTGTAAAACTAACATCAGACACGGTTGCATATAAGTTATTATAAAAGTAAACGGCGGTTGGTACTTTATATAAAGCACCAACCGCTAACACATATTAAATACTCTTCAAAAATTCAAGAAGAAGATTGCGCTGTTTTGGGGTAAGGTTGGAAATAGCGGAAGAGATATCCTCCTGTTCCTCTGACACATTAAAAAAGTCCTTTAAAGAAGTTCCCAAAGCGTCGCAGACAAGTTGAAGATGTCCAACTGTTATGTCGGCAGTTCCTAATTCAACTCTGCGTAAATGCGTTTGCGATATGCCTGCAATATCAGCCAAGTAATTTTGGGAATACTTATTCTGCTCTCTTAATTTCTTTATTCTGTTTCCGACGTCCATAATACACCTGTGCTTAGTCTTATATAAATAAGTCTAAGCATTTTTTTGTATATTATTTAGTCTTATAGTGTTGCTTAATTAGTCTTTTAGTGCTAAAATAGTTATTGTATAAGACTAAATATCTGGAGGCAACTATGTCATCCAATGCAATTTTGCGAAAAGCGGACGGAGCAAAAAATGATGAGTTTTACACACAACTTTCCGACATTGAAAAAGAAATGCGCTTTTATAAAGATCAATTTAAAAATAAAATAGTTTTTTGTAATTGCGATGATCCGTATGAGAGTAATTTTTTTAAGTATTTTGCCATGAATTTTAATTATTTAGGCATAAAGAAATTGATCGCAACAAGTTATGATACTTCACCTATAGCATATACTCAGCTTTCATTTATTGGAAAAGAAAAAACAATAATAAATATGAACAGAAAAGCTTATAAAATCGAGATCAATGAAGTGTCTGACTACAATCAAGATGGTGCTGTAGATTTGAGTGATGTAGAATATTTATTGAAAAACAAAGATAATTCTCTATCTCTGCTTAAAGGTAATGGGGATTTTAGGTCAGATGAATGTATAGACCTTTTGAAACAATCGGACATTGTTGTGACGAACCCGCCCTTTTCTATGTTTAGAGAGTATGTTTCAACACTAATAAATTTTAATAAAGATTTTATAATTATGGGCAATACCAATGCTTTAACTTACAAAGAAATTTTTAAATTGCTCAAGGACAATAAAATTCGGACAGGGTACACCAATTTTAATGTGGGCATGTATTTTTATGTTCCAAATACTTATGAGCATTACCATAGAATCGAAAACGGTCGCAAAATGGTACGCGTTTCAACTTCTTGCTGGTTTACAACGCTCAAAGTTGAAAAGCACAATAATTTCCTTACTTGTTATAAAAAATATTCTCCAGAGGAATATCCAAAATATGATAATTATGATGCTATCAACGTAAACAAATACGTGGAAATTCCTTATGATTATCCTGGTTTAATGGGTGTTCCAGTAACATTTATAGATAAATATAACCCGGAACAATTTGAAATAATTGATGGCATAGGTCGATATAGCATACTGCATAATGAGGAAACAAAGAAAGCGGGAAATACTTATCGATGATAAACGGGAAGGCTATTTATTTCCGTTATATAATTAGAAATAAGATGATTAAGGTTGAACAGAATGAAAATTGAACTTCACGAGATAACAATAAGAGAGATTGCTGAAGGCTACATAGACAATGCCGAAGGAGGCGTAAAAGGGTATGGCGGTCTGCTTAATATACGCCCTAAATATCAGAGGGAATTTGTCTATGACGAAGGCAAGCGCAATGCGGTAATAGATACCATCGTCAAAGGCTTTCCTTTAAACGTGATGTATTGGGTTAAAAATGAGGACGAAAGTTTCGAGGTTTTGGACGGTCAGCAGAGAACTATAAGTTTTTGTCAGTACGTAAACGGCGATTTTTCTCTGAACAACAGAGCTTTTCATAATCTTACAGCCACCGAGCAGAATGAAATACTTAACTATAAGTGCATGGTCTATTTCTGTGAGGGAAACGACAAGGAAAAGTTGGATTGGTTCAAGACAATCAATATTTCGGGGGAAAAGCTCACCGACCAGGAACTGAGAAACGCCGTCTATACGGGTGAATGGCTCACGAGTGCCAAACTGAAATTCTCAAAATCGAATTGTGCCGCTTACAATCTTGCCAATAAATATGTGAACGGTTCGCCTATCCGTCAGGACTATCTGGAGACGGCTATATCGTGGATAAATGACGGCAAAATTGAAGAATATATGTCTGTCCACCAGCACGACCACAACGCAAATGAATTATGGCTCTACTTTCTTGCCGTGATAAATTGGGTTGAAAGCACTTTCATTAAGTACAGAAAGGAGATGAAAGGCATAAATTGGGGTTCTCTTTATAACACATATAAGGACAGGCAATTCGATACGGCTACTCTTGAAGAAGAAATTAAAAAGCTGATGATGGACGACGATGTGACCAATAAAAAAGGCATATACTTCTATGGGTTGACGAGAAATGAAAAACACCTAAATATACGTGCATTTACCGAAAGCCAGAAACGTGCCGTCTACGAAAGGCAAAACGGCAACTGCCCGCTCTGTATTGCCGAGCACAGAGAAAAGGTGCATTATGAACTGTCAGAAATGGAAGCGGATCACATAACGCCTTGGTGCGAAGGCGGAAAAACTGAAATTGACAACTGCCAGATGCTCTGTAAAGAGCACAATAGAAGGAAAAGCGATAAGTGAGTTTTGCTGTTAAAGTTTAATAAGTTAAAAGAACAGAGCCTAAACCTATATTCGATTCAGGCGCTATTAGATATACATAAATGATAATTTAAATTATTATCTGTAAAAGGCAAATGGTTAAGGGTAATTCTTTATGTAAACATATTTAAGTGATTAAAGGGACTGCTCGTTTGAGCAGTCCCTACTATATTCGCATGGGAGGTGACCCGCGGTGCCATTCGGGGTCCTAAACATCTATATAAAAGCTTCGATATAGATTCACCTCCGGTAAACACGCAAAAGCAAATAGCACCTGTGCTTTTGCTAAAAAATTGTAACACTTATTCTTATATTTGTCAATATAGAAAAGCGGCAAGTACTTAGAAAAAAGCACCCACCGCTCCGCCATTTATATTGGTTTGTTATCTTCGGCTTAACCTTGTAAAAGAATGTGATTTAATATACCGCACACACGGCGGTTATCCCTGTACATTTTAAAGGGAACAAATATTAAGTTTTATTATTAAGTGGTGAATTTCTCTGCGCTCGCCATTCTTCAAATTCGCGTTGTCCTTCTTCTGTGGAAAGGTATTGCTGAATGGCGGGCAGTATTGCCCTTGCAAGGGAATCGATTATGTAATCGGGTATCCCTGTATGATTTTTCCTTCTTCTAGACATAAATTTTATTCGATAATCATTCCTCCTTTTTAGCGGTTATTCAGTTGTAATTATTTGTTCCAGCTGCTGCCCTTGCCTTTGTTGTTGGCGGGAGAGAAAGAGGATTTTGCCGCTCTCGACTTCTTCAACAACTCGTCAAATTCGTCGGGGTAAGCGGTAATCATGTCGCTAACCATTCTGAATGCCGAGTCCTTACCTTTCCCCAGCCTTTCGGCGCGTTGCAACTGCTCTAATAAATCTGCTGCGTCCTTAATCTTAATGTCAAGGCTATTTTGCAGAGCGGCATTCTGTGTGCGCAGAGTTTTTATCTCTTCCTCGGCGTGCTTTCGCCTTGTGGGTATAGGCTTGTCCGCCGTGCTCTCTACCGATTGCACTATGCCGTCCAAATATTGCTCTGCTTGCGTCTTTGTTAGCGCAGCGATGGTGGTGGCTTTGCTGATAATTTCCTTAGCAGTGTATTCCGCCGCTTCGACGTGCTTTGCCGTGCTGCCTATCTTGCCGCGCTTCAAGCCCCATTTCTTGCCTACAACTTCCGCAAGCTCAGTCTGTAATAGAGAGAGCTTTTTCGGGCTGAACAAATCCTTAGAGCAGAGCTTGCCGCCTGTAATCGGAACAAGGTTTAGGTGAAGGTGGGGAGTGGTCTCGTCCATATGTACAACAGCCGAAATAATATTCTCCGCGCCGTACTTGTCGGCAAAGAACTTTACGCAGTCCTCAAAAAATTCCTCTTGTCTATCTAATGGCATATTCTCGAAGAACTCATGCCCCGAACTTAGAACAAAAGTGTTCATGTAAATGGCGTCGCTCCGCACCTTGCGTTTTAGATTTAATGAAGCGATGCGCTTGTTTATAAATTCCATATAGCTCGAAGGCGGGGCAATGATATGGTAATTGTCGTGCGTGCGCGAAAGCTCTATCTTCGGGTTCTTCGCTTGGTAAGTCTGGTCGCGTTCGTTTTCCCTTTCAACATTGCCGACGCTCGTTCGCTTGAGCTTTTTCATATTGCATACAATATAGCTTATACTTGTTTACCTCCGTTTTAATTTCTCCACTTTTTATTGAAAAGTGTAGCTCACTACACTTATTTCATAAGTTGCGTTCGCCACTGCGTGGAGCTATGTGGTTTGCTTGTAATTTTGCTTGCACAAAAAATTGAGTGGCATATATCCTTTAATTAACGGCGTTTTTATAGCTTTCCACCGCCTTATAGAGCGACAAATTTTGTAAATCTTTATGATCTTTTATATAGTCATAAAGCTTATTCAAATCAACGCCTTCAAGTATGGGATTTTCCGCGCTTAAATTGCCCGTGCAGCCGAGAGCTTTCAGATCGTCTATCGTTCGTTTAATCGGCTTTGATTTAGCCTTTGCTTTTCCGCCTTTTGAGCCTGCCTTTTTGCGTTCGAGCGATACGTCCAACGTAAGCCTTGCAAGCGTATAAAACTTTTCTGCCTGCTGCGGTAAATCTTTTGCGATTTTACCTTCAAATGCCTGTTCGCATATTGCTTTGATATACGCTCCGCTGTCGTTTAAGTTCATAAGTTTCAGCTTGTCATAGTAGCTCTTCTTAAAGGCAAAATGCCTCCATAATCTGTCGTACTTCGAAGCTTTCTTTCCGCATAGCATCTCTTGTCGTTGAAGGGAGAGGATGTCCTTTAAATCTGCCCAGATCACATTGAATTTTTGCTCATCAAAACGGTTGTCTTTCCCCTCGAACATATACTCGCAGATTTGGCGCAGCATACAGGCAATATCCGCGTCGGTTTCGTCTTTGAGCACGTTCCAAAACAGCTCATAAAAATTAAATTCTTCTATTTTCTTAAACCTCCATTTTTTAATTGATTTTGTATTACTTTCTGTGGGTTATCTTGCAATCATATATCGCATCACCTCCTATTGGGTTTTTATCTTAATTCCGCCCCGAAGAGCAGGATAGATATTCTTTTTGTCAGATAGTTTTCCTCACTTATCCAAAGACATGAAATTTGAAAAGTTCGGGGTGTGGTTGAACTTTTCTTAAAGTTTTCTCCTTCGTACAAACCCCTTCATATATCCAAGGACACGAGATTGTAAAATATAGACGCTCACAAATAAATTTCCGTGTTTTTTCATTTGCAGACGATTTATCCTCCTTCAAGTGGTAGCCAGCCTTGAAGCCCGTTTCGTAACCTGATTATAAAATTTTACAACCATGTACATCCTCTCACTTCGTAGCCACGACAGAAGGCGTCATAAATCTGCACTTAATAAGAGTGGGGTACGTATCTTTATCTAAAGGCTTCCTCACAATAACCCGACAAATATGGGGCAAAACTTTGACGTTTTTTCAAAATTTTATCTGAATATATACAGGCATAAAAAACCCCTTCACTTAATAGCCACGAAAAGCGAGATTCTTGGGGGTATCGTTCTGAAGATTTTATAAATATTTTTTCTGCGGTCGTGCCCCCCTCACTTAATAGCCACGAGAATGGCAAAATCGGAGCCTCTGACTTTAAGATTTTTTTGCTAACTACGTAAAAACAGCCTCTTACAAGTGGTAGCCAGGTAATGAGCTGTTTTTATGCATATAAGGCGAATATTTCATCCGCATTTCAAAAAATAGCCAGCGGAGCATGAAAAGCGCCACTGGCTTTGAGGAATAGAATCCTACACATCTAAGCAGATTAAATTTCGTCCAAAATTTCACTCGGAGCGAAAAAAGTTGAAAAATTATGAGCCGCCCTACGGGGCAAAGATGTAATGTGCGGTAAATTAATATTTTAAAGCTTATACGTCCCAAACGTTGTCGGATCTAAGACTGTAACAGGCAAGTGTCTATCTGTTGCAAAGCGAATGGTGTTTGCTGTTCCGCCTTCGGTGCCGCTCCATACGGCTATAGCGCAGTCAGAATGTTCGACCATATAAAAGTTACGCTTGTTCATGCAACTTGGCGTGTACTCGTCTTGCAAAACAATGATCTTGTCGCACTTAGCCAGAATGTGCTCATATCTTGTAATGGCTTCCTTAATCCATCTTGCGGCTTGTGTTCGGCAAGGAAGAACGGCAGTCAAGGTTATATTGCGATACTTCTCTTTAAGTTCTAAGACGATCTCAGCGG
Organism: uncultured Eubacteriales bacterium; assembly: GCA_902465495.1. Classification (GTDB taxonomy): domain Bacteria; phylum Bacillota; class Clostridia; order Christensenellales; family Borkfalkiaceae; genus Borkfalkia. Next base: position 4,753 of record CABQND010000005.1, on the reverse strand, counting down.
CAAACATATCCGTACCGAGGGCCATTCCGGACAGAAAGGCAGTTGTATTTTCTTCCTGTATCTTCTGTACTATAAGTTTTTTTAGCATTTTCTTTAATTTTTTGCAACGGCTGTCCCTTTCGTTGTAGCCGAACGGTAATCCTTTCGGGCGATGCCCTGTAAACATACACACAGCCAAAATAATCACCTCCTATAACCCATATTCGGGTAACATTACAAATATTTTATTGAATTTCCTTCGATATGTCAATCAAATTACCCGAATATGGGTAAAACGATGTTTATACTCTGCTATTATATATTAACCGAATACGGGTAATAATGGTTGATATATGGAATATTCAGAAATAATCGTCAGACGAATACAGCAACTTTGCCAAAAGAAAAGCTGTTCAATCAATAAGCTTGCTACCATGAGCGGCGTCAAACAATCGACGTTGGACAATCTTATGCGAGGCATCACAAAGAACCCAGGAATCGTATCGTTGCATAAGATAGCCAATGCTTTCAACATGACTCTTGCTGAGTTTTTAGATTTTGAAGAACTGAACGAATACAGCTTTGAAGATAACAACGAAGAATAAGTCCCCTGATATAAATTCAGGGGACTTATTCTTTTATGAGCACATAAAAATTTTCATTCAAATACGCTATTGACAATTATTCTTATTTGACTTATAATTATGTCAAAGATGACTCGGTGGAGAACTTCAATGGAGACTAAAATTATAGGTCAAAGACTGAAAGAGCTTAGGCAGAGTATTAAGTTGTCACAGGCAAAATTATGCATTATTAACGGACATATGGCACAATCATCTCTTAACCGCTATGAACGCGGTGATAACGATGTCCCTAACGATATTTTGTTATGGTATGCCGACTATTTTGATGTTTCTCTTGATTACATTTTCGGACGCACGGACAATCCGCAGGGCAAGTTATACGACTACAACCCCAAAGCCTTCGATGACGAGAAGATGCAACAGTTTGTGGAGATGTGTTTTGACCCCAAATCTCCCGCCAATGCAAAGTTGAGAGAAACAATTTTTAAGTTATTAAAATCAAATAAAGATTAAGTACACGGAATTATTGTGTTTGTGGGTTTAACACTTGAAACTTCTTATACGAGGATGAATGAATATGCGGGATAGAGTTAAGTTCTATGGAAAAAGAGATATGGTTAATGGTTTTATGCTGACAAAAGCTTTAATAGTATTAAAACAGTTAACACAAAATAAAGAGTATGAAGATATAAATGACGTGGTTGAACTGTATAATGTGGATAAATTTATTCAAGCACAAATCTTCCGTGTTGACTTTAAGCCAGAAGATAAGGCTCTTTTTAATAAAGACAATGAAAAAATAATTAAGCAGCATTTAGGGCGCTTTTTTACTAAATTTGATGAGAATATTTTAGCGGAATTTGAAGAAAAGTTAGATCGAGAGTATATAGAAGATTTCCTTGAAGTATTTGAAAAATATAAAATTTATAAAAAAATTTCTTGGGATGCCTTTAAAAAATTTATATGTAGTAACCATATTCCAACTTTTTGTATTCTAGAGCGCGAAAAAATTGTAAATGCATATGAATATGAAATAAAAGAACTTATTTTACAAGACGATCAATCTATAAATATATTGATAGATAAGTATTTAAAAAAGGCTTCGACTCGTGAGGTATTTTTACCGAAATGTCTTTCTGTAGAAGATAAAGAACAGATTGTAAAAAACTATATTGCTTCAAACTTAATTCATCCCGGTACACTTCAAATAATTATTAATTTGCCTGTTGATAGTGAATTTAAAATATCGGATGAAACGCGATTGGACGCAAAAAATAGGTATGATCAAGAGATTAGTAATCTATTTGGTAATTCCGCAAGTTCTGGGTTTCAAACAACATTGGAAGCATCAATAAACGATCAGGCAGAGCCTGTAATTAAAGATTACAAGGATCACAATTTGTTTATAAAAGTTAGTTCCAAATGGATAAAGGATAATTTAGACTATCCAACTTTATTAAATAATTTCATTTATATCTATAATTTCGTTGACAAAGAAAATAGAATCGAATTAATAAGCAAACCAAATCAAATGAGCACTCTTGAAAGAGTTTTCATGCGTACAGATTTAAAGAAGGAATATATAAAGAGTGATTTCTTTGATATTTATAATAATTTTGCTGTTATTGCAATGGTTTCCTATTGTGAATTTTTGGAAAAAGAATGCAATATTCGTATAGAAGAAGTTTTACAATGGTTTTTTGATAAATACTTAGTTGATGAGTTTAATATAAAAAATTTTATTGTTAATATGCCTTCTCCAGGAAGTACTTATTTGGAAAAATGCAGGACTATATGTTGTGAGTTTGAAAGTATATTAAAACAATACGATGTTCTAGTTAAATTTGGGTATATAAACCATGATTATATAGAATTGTCTTCTAAACCAATGGATTATTCTGCGATAAAAAGTTTTATTCCAGAAAAATATATTTATTTAAATAAAGATAATAAGGATTGCCAAGGTGCTTTATATTGGCTATTCTCTGATCAAACAATGTTGACATATCTTCCTAACAGAGGTCAAAATGAAAAATATCATTGTTTATATGATTTGCTTATGAATTCAACGGTAAATATTGGGGAATATCAAGAATATCAACGTAATGATATTGAGATGTTGGTAAAAAAAGGAATTATAAGTAAAGATATTGAAGGGAATTTAACATTTTGTGACAAATTAGAAGCTATAATTTTGTGTGATTTATATAAAAATGAATTTGTGTCGAATAGTTTTTTAAAGAAATATAAATTAGATGGTGCTTTGGAAAAATTACAAACTAATAAGTGGATTACTAAGGGGACTGGTCTTTTCTCTAAAACAGAATGCGAATATTTTGATTTTTACCTTAACAAGTCGAAGTTTACCAATGGGCAAGACCTGAGAAACACCTACTTACACGGCACTCAAAGGAAACGAGGGGCGGATATTGATTTACATCGGGTTAATTATTATAGATTATTAATTTTTGTTGTTATAGCCATAATTAAAATTAACGAAGAATTATGTTATAGAGATGAGCAAACGGAGAAGATTAAACAATGAAAGCGGTTATATATGCAAGGTTTTCATCCGAAAAACAGAATGAGGCGAGTATTGAAGGGCAGCTCAGGGAGTGCATAGACTATGCTAACTTCAACAACATTGAGATTATCGGCAACTACATAGACAGGGCTCAGTCGGCAAAGACCGATCATCGCCCTGAATTTCAGAAGATGATCAAGGACAGTTATAAACACGCCTTCGACTGTATTATCGTCTGGAAGCTCGACCGATTTGCCCGTAACCGCTATGACTCGGCATACTACAAAAATGTACTAAAGAAGAACGGAGTGCGTGTCATCTCTGCAAAGGAGAGCATTTCTCAAGGCGCGGACGGAATCTTGCTTGAATCCATTCTCGAAGGATATGCTGAGTACTATTCTGCCGAACTTTAAGAAAAAGTTAAGCGTGGCATGACGGAAAATGCGCTTAAAGCAAAGAGTAACGGAGTGCGGCCGCCTTTCGGCTATTATGTGGATGATACCGATCACTATCAGATAGATGAATCGATTGCTCCGATCATCAAAGAGATTTTTAACTTGTATGTTGACGGAGTTAAAGTTACAGAGATCGTGGCCAAATTAAAAGAGCGTGGAGTTAAAAATCGCGGTTATGAATTGAATTACAACGCAATCTTTCGTATTCTCACCAACCGCAAATATATCGGTGAGTACAAGTTTGGCGAAACAATCATACCCAACGCCATTCCTGCAATTATCAACGAGCAAACTTTCAACGCAGTACAACAGCGAATGGCGAGAAATAAAAAAGCCCCAGCTATGCACAGAAGCGAGGACGACTATCTGCTTACAACAAAGCTATTCTGCGGCAAGTGCGGCGCGATGATGACGGGCGAAATCGGGACAAGCAAGACTTCAAAGCAGTATCGTTACTACAAGTGCAACCGAGCGAAGAAAAAGGCTTGCGACAAAAAGACGGTTAAAAAAGAATGGCTGGAAGAGCTTGTGCTTGACGAAATAAAAGATTTACTTGCAAATGATGATATCATCTCTGAACTTGCCGATCGTATCTATGAGTTACAGATGCAAGAGAATAATGCGGCAACTTCCATACAGGCACAGCTTACAGGTGTGGAAACCAAGCTAAATAACCTAGTAGAGGCAATCACGCAGGGCATTTACTCCTCCACAACGAAGAAAGCGTTGGACGAGCTGGAAGAACGCAAGCGCAATCTTGAAATTGATCTTTTCGAAGCGCAGACGCGCAATCCGGTGTTGACAAAGGAGCAGATTTTATTTGCTCTATACAATTTCCGCAAGATAGACATCTCCACACAGGAAGGAAAGCAAAGGCTTATCGATGGGTTTGTAAACAGCATTTATCTGTATGACGACTATTTTGTGATTACATACAATTATAAGGGGCAGAGCAAGACGGTAAGTTTTGAAGAACTGAATAGTTCGCCTTTAACTTCAAAGGGTTCACCAAAACAAAAAGCACAGCTTGAAAAGCTGTGCTTTTTGTTTTGGTCGCTCAATGGAGCGGCGAAGCCGAAGGGTTCGCGCGAGGGCGAAGCCCGACGCTCCGCCGAGGGGACCCCTTCGGGGTTTCGGCGGATACCCGATGGGGTCAGTGCTTTTTGTTTTGGTCGCTCAATGGAGCGGCGAAGCCGAAGGGTTCGCGCGAG
>CABQND010000004.1 GCA_902465495.1 uncultured Eubacteriales bacterium | reverse complement strand
CCCCATCATCGATTCATACCCCGTCGACGGAACGGCAACGACGACATATCCTGCTTCCGTAACGGTAAAATCATACGATCCTTCAATGGAACTGTAAATGTAACTGACGTTTTCAAGCGCCGCGGGAATCCCTGCCGCGTCGGCCATGTATGCGCGATCGGTAAACAGATTCGCTCCCGCCGTGTATTGGCGGATCGATTCCGACGTCTGCACGGAAGCCATATCATTGCGCAGCGTTTTTCCTTCCGCGGCGAGGCCGAGGTCGATCAATTCCTCCTCGAAATTTGGAAGATCATAATAGTTTTTACAGAATGAGCCGTCTTCCTGAATACGCACTGCGCAGTCGGCGCGATTCCAGCGGCATCCATACCCCGTATAATTGCGCCAATATGTTTCGGTGGACGGCCCGCGATTAATGCTTTGTCCGCCCCGAATCCTACCGAAAACGCAAGATAATTCTCGCTGCGAGGCAAATACTCGGAAACTTCTTCCGGATCGCCCGGCTCCGCAGACGCCTGACCAAGCAGCTCCACTGTGCGCTTAACGGCATAATCTGCAGCAATGATCTCCTCTTCCGTTACCGTGCACGTTTCGGAAATATACCCGTCCGCATTGATCGTAAACGTTGTGTCACGAACGGCAATGCTTTCCAATGTTACCTTCCCTTCGGCATCCGTCATCCCGTTTACTCCCTCAGCCGTCACTTCTGCGTCCGCTATAAAATTGCCCTCTTCGTCCGTTACCGTCAGTTCAAAACGATACGTTTCTTTCTCTTTCGGTGCATTATCTCGGACCGTACACGCCGCCAAAGACAAGGCCCCCGCGCATATTGCCGCCAACAAAAACACTGTGAACATTCTCAATCTTCTCACTGATTTTCCTCCTTCTTTTCGATTTTTTCGGATTCGAGTATTTTTTTATATCTTCCCGGTGAAATGCCTTCACTTTTTTTGAATTGTTTCGTAAAATAAGACGCGTCGCAAAAACCCGCCGCATAACAGATTTCCGTTATGGTCAGATCGGTCTCCCGCAACAACTTCTTTGCGTACAAAATTCTCCGACTGTTGATGAATTGCATCAACGAAGTGTTTGTGTAATTTTTGAACAGATGACACAGATAATACAGGCTTACGTTAAAACAATCCGCAATCTTCTCCATGCTTATATTTTCGGCAAAATTCTTTCCCACGTATTCGACGACGCTTTCGACGAGTAGATGGTTTTGCTCGGACGAATCTGACTTTCCCCAAAAAATCTTTACGACATCCAACAGCAAAGTCCGCTTTTTCGCATCGGAAATTTTTCCGCTCATCATTTCCGATATTTTTTTATCCACGATCTCGTTTTGCTCCGGCGTCAACAACCTGTAACAGCAATTTCCGTACTCATTGAAAAGTTTTGCCAGTATTTTTTCTCCGTCTTTTAGTTCCAGCAATAAATCGACATACTCTTCCTCCGTATAATACTTGCATTCACGGTATGGATTGCGGTCCTCCCCTTCATACTTTCCCAGCTTACTCACAACCTGCTTCAATCGGCTGCCCAAAGTTACGATCTTTCCCGCCAAAACATCCTCTTCGGTAAACTTTGCAAACAAAATCTCCCTTGCGCACTTTTGATTTCCGGCAAGATTCCTTTGGAAACTCCCGCACTCCCGATCGTAGATCACATAAATAAATCCGTCACCGTCTTCTGTCCCGTCCGGATAAGAAACTTCGCTCCGCTCGTCCAATACGAGCCCTCCCTCAAACGTCTGCCCTCCGTCACGGGATATAAGCGCCGTGAGATTATTTCTGCCCACAAAATTTACATGATTTACAAGCAAAATGTTTCCGCTCTTTAACGTACGGATAAAAAATCGGGAACACGGTCCGCCCAAACCGCTGTCTTTCCCTTGTGTCCACGACAATCTTCCGTCATAGGAATAACTTACCCCGATCCCATAATACGTCCGAACATACATCGATACGGTACCGTCTTTTCGCTCGATAAACATATGCTCGTCAAAACACCGCTCGGGCATATTTACCCCACCTAAACGAATAAACGTCTTGCCTGCGTCGTTGGTTTTATACATGAAAGCCAGGCGTTTCTTACTCTTTGAGTGCACATTCGGAGACACTTTCAGCCCGCTTGCCCAAACCGCAATCGGGAATACCCAAGCTCCCGTTGAAAGCACCGTCGGCTTGTTCAGCATGATCTCTTTCCCTATTACAAAAGGTTTGCTCCATGTCAGCTCTTTTGCATCAGGATCGTCGCAAACGGATGCATATACGGCAAATTGCGGCATCACGTTCCTAAAAAACCATAAACGCCCGAGCGGATCGATCCAAAGCCCCCCGTCAAAACAGCGGCTTTTTTCCCCGTCGTACGCCGCAACGATAGGCTCGCTCCACGTATTGCCGTCGTCTTCGCTCTTTATCACGACACAATAATTTCCGAAATCTTCTTTGATCCCTCCGCTATAAAATGCGGCAAAAAGCCTTCCTCCGCTTGTTTTTTCGATCGAAGGGATCCCTTGCCACAACCTTTTTTTCTCATAAAACTTTTGAAGAGCGTTCTTGTCAGTAATCAGCATTGTTCACCTCTTCATTATTATAACAAAAAAAATATGCCGTTTTCTATAACAAAATTGTTTTTTCAAAATCAATTACTCGTAATTTTAAAAAATACTATTTTTTTTGCTTCCCATGACCAAGTTTCAAATGCGCCGCAGTATAAGCAAACGGTTTTTTGAGCATGCTCACAAAAAACTGTATTCGGCAAAATTTTATTTATTCAAGTTAAAGATCAGATGCATAACAAACGGCCTCAACCGTACTCTTATGAGTTCGGTTGAGGCCGTCCTTGGTATATGAAAACCCCATAAATTCAACACTGTTTTTTGTGCACGCCGTTACTTTCGATATACCTGCCCTTTGCTTATAAAAATTTTTGGGGATCAAACCACGAAAGCCGAATGCTTTTCCTGTCCACCGTATAAGACATGCCGATGGCGTTTTTGTCGAGATATTGCACGAACGGATAAAAACAACTCGACTTCATGTCTGCCTGCAAGACAGGCGTGCTCGCGGCAATATCGTCCGTGTTCACTTTCACGATGCCGATATGTTCCCGATCAACAGGGGCATGGACCAGATATAAATTCCCCGCATACACGATAAAGTCGCTTCTCGATTGACAGTCCGCGATCAAAACCGGCTTCTCCCACTTTTTTCTGATAAGATCATACGCCGTCAAAAAACCGTACGGGACTTCATCCTGCTGCCGTACAAAATAATAACATTTATCGCCGTAAACGTATGCCGCGTTCTCCCATTTGGATTCGTTGTCGAAATCAGGCTGCGAAACATACTCCCAAGTCAAAAAATCACACGTCTTGATGATGCAGTTAAAATCACCGCTGTAAGCGCCCGTATAATAATAGACTTTGCCTTGCTCTTGCCTTTGCGTAAACTTTTGCATGATCCCGATATCGCTGTACATTGTTTTATACGGCAGTCCGTTTTCGGTCATTGCATTCTGTATTCCGCTCGTACTGAAATCATTGGTGATCTCCCCCACGCGGAACCGATTGACCTCCACCGGCCCGAGTTCTCCGCTTTGCACCGAGAACGATCGGCACAGTCTGTAATACTGATCATCCGCTTTTGCCGTCCACATCACATACAGCGTATCATCGTCTTTTTTTGCCAGAATGGTATCGTACAGCGCGTATATATGTTTTCCGTACAGATCGTCGCCGACCGTCTGGATATCCAAGTAAACTTTATCCTGCGGATTGCTCCGATGACAATATACCAGGCGCGCCGTTTGGTTCAACGGATCTTCTTTCGAAGCTTTGGTGTTTGCATAATACGTCATATAAATTTTGTCGCCGATCGTACAAAAGGTGGAAACGTGCACCATCTGATCCGCTTTTTCGCCTTTGCGCGCATCTCCTTTTTTTTCAAAATCGGAAATGCGGTTGGCTTCGATCGCCTCTGCAAATCGCGCACCTCTTTCCGCTGCTTCCGCCGCGACTTGATCCGTTATGACGGCGGCAGGCTCCGAAATCGGACTGCCGGATATCCCGCTGCCCACATTCTCTGAGTAATCGGTGGAAAATCCCCGCATCTTTCTTTCCTCTTTCCAAATCAAATATATCCGTAATGGCGAAGCGTTGCTTTGAGCCGATCCATCGTTTCTTTCGGAAGTTCGGACAAAACCGGTTTACGGCAATATCCCGCATCGATGCCGCGCAGTTTTAAACCCTCTTTAATGATTTGCAGCCACAATATATCGCCGTTCGAATCGGGCACCGAGAAAAGATGCAGATACGGCCAGACTTCTTTTTCCTGCGCTTTCATCGCTTTTGCGACGTCTTTTTCCTTCGCGGCTTTGTAGACCGCCACGTTTTCCTTCGGAAAGAGGTTGCCCGTTCCGCACACCCAGCCGTCCGACCAGCAACTCAAACATTCGACCGGACAAACGTCATACCCGTAGAACAGCCCGAAATTATCGTCGGTAAGACGTCTCAAATTCTGCTGACGGTATACGTCCGCCTGGCGCTCTTTGACTGCGTCCACGCATCCCTCGTTGTATAGCTTTGCGATAAATTCGTCACTGAGCAATACCGTCGAATAATAGGGATTATGATAGAGCATCACGGGAATGTCGATCGAATCGTGTATTGTCTTGTAATGCTCAAACAGCTCTTTTTCGTTCGGAGCCATGTACCAAGGCGTTACCGCCATGATCCCGTCCGCCCCGTCCGACTCCGCCTCCTTTGACATTTCCACCACGTCTTTGGTGCGGTACGCACCCGTCGACGCAACGACTTTGATCCCGTACTCGTGCCCCGCTTTGATATAGGCCGCATTGACGGCGATCTGCTCCTCTTTCGTGAGCGCGATCATTTCTCCCGTCGAACCGGACGGGATGATGCCCGTCACGCCGTTTTTCCCCAAAAATTCGGCAATTTCGCGGATCGCATCAAAATTGATGCTCTCGTCTTTGTTAAACGGGGTGATCACCGGTATGTAAATACCTTCCAATTTTTGCCTTGCCATTTTAAATCTCCTAAAAATTGTATTTTAATATCGTTTTGACACAATATTCAGATAATTTCATATTGACGGAAAACTTCTTCCAGCTCCCGCGCACCGTTGCGATGATTCGCAAGATCGGGATGTCCCGTAGAAGAGCGCACCGTCGTGTAAAAATATGCTTTGACTTTCTCATCGCCGAACGAAGACACAACGTCTCGGATAGCGTTTTTGCAATTTGTGTTTGTGGCAACAAAACCGTATGTGCAAAGAATGAGCGCATCCGGATTTTGCTCGCGAATGCCGTGCAACATCTGCGTATACGCTTCCCGGAACAGCCTCGTTTCGTCGGCGCTGTCGAATACGCCTCCCGAAACATCGTTGGCGCCGAGATTAATGACGATGACATCCGCCCCGCCGATTTGAACGACCTCGTCGCTCATTGTGTTGAGCTTATCGTATTTGTTGACCCAGCTCCACGCCGTGGAACCGTTATTTCCCCTGTACACGCCCCAGCCGCTCGCCGCCATTACGTTGAGCTCCGCGCCTATCTTGTTCGCCAACAAAGCATGATACGCGAGGTTCCCGTCCGTATTTTCACTGGTCATGGATCCGCCGTCTTCCAAGTTACCGTAGCCGCAACTGTACGAATCCCCGTAGACATCGATGCGAAGGGATGGTTTGTCCGAACAATATCCGAAATACCCGTCCGTCTTCAGTTCTTTCAACCCGACCGAATCCATCCTGGTCGAACCGCGCTGAAAAGCCGTGCGCTTGCGCACCTTTACCGTATGCCATCCTTCAATCAGCCCGCTGACCAGAGTATATTCGCGCTCCTCCTTTTCGGCAAGACGGATGACGCGCTCCGAAGCCAAAGGTACGACCTCCGTCATGCTCTCCCCGTCCAAAAAGACGCTCAGATACGCGACATACGTGTCGGACGAAGGGCGCAGCATGTTCACTTTGAGCTCCGTTCCGAAGAAAGTTACGTCGAAACCCGACGCCGAAAAGTAGAACATCTGCGCGCCGAGCGACGCATCAAAGTTTCCGCGCCCGTAAAAATTGATACGCGGCTCCGTCTTCCCCGTCAATGCAATGGAGCGCTCGGAGGAATTCACCGCCCCGACTTTTACGCGCAACGTAACGCCGTCCTTTGCGGCGGTCACATAGGTCACGCCCTCGGCAACGGGAGTGATCACGCCGCTGCCGTCGACCGTCGCGACGGACGTATCTTCGCTTACAAAACTTACCCCCGCCCGCTCTGTGCAAGGGAACTGCACCGTATTGCCGAGCGCAACGGAAACAACGTCCTGCGTGAGAGTAAATCCGCCTTCCTCCGGCGTATCTTCGGGTTCGGTCTCAATGCCTGTCACCTCCACGGAAAGGGTCGCCTTTGCCCCGTCCGACGCCGTCGCCGTCACGACAGCCGAGCCCGCCTGCAACCCTTTGACCCGCGCTTTGTTCGGCCGAATGCTCGCAGAAGGTACGGTCAGCTGCACCGTCGTTTCGGGATCGGCTTCCCATTGAACGGCATAATCGGTCCAGTTCTCGTCGAACACGGCAAGGACGTCCGCGCTGCGCCCTACCCGTACCGTTACCGAATCCTCTTCAAAACGGATGCCGCTGTGGACGTCCGCGCCTTCCTCTTGATCTTTCGCACAGCCGACGCCCGCCGCCAAAGCAAGCGACAGCATGCTTGCGAGCAAACAAGCCACGATCCTCCTGTTTTGCGCCATTTCCCCCTCCCGTTGCGACCGCTCTCACAGCATCTTGACACGGCTGCGATATTTTTCGATCAGCCGCTTGTTCTGCGCATCCCCGCCGGGCACATTTGCGCTCTTCCAAACGGGAGGCGCGATCCCCTTTTCAAGACACTTCCTTACGCACGCGATCTCCAACTGATGCGCAATATAAAAATCGGCGATGTTCGACACGGGCCCGATCGGCGTGCCGAACCCCGGCACGTTGACAACGGCGTCCCCGACGGGATTGAAATCGTCGATGCGAATATCTGCGTAATCAAACAGATTTTTGCCGTTCGGATGACGGATGGAATGATCTTTCGGCATTTGCTCCTGCCAGGCGCTGCTTGCGACCGCGATGATCTTGCAGCCTCTCTTCTTTGCCTCTTCGGCGCAATCGATCGTCGCCGGATTGATGCCGATGTTGTGAAAAATTATCAGCAAATCGCCTTCCCGCAAGTCGTAATAGCGCAGGATCGCCGACCCGTAGTTGACCGTACGTTCCAGTTCGAGATATTTCAGCGCCTGATTGAAAACGGACAATCCCGTTTCCATGATCGGGTTGATGTTCGCCAAACCGCCCGCACGGAAAAACATCTCGCCGACCGGAAGCGTGGTATGCCCGCCGCCCCCGTACACGCTGATCAGCCGATCTTGTCCGATCGCTTCCGCCATCAGTTCGGCCGCCGCTTCGATGTTCGTCTGCTGCGTCTCATCGATTTGCCGCAAATTTTTTAAAACCGCCTCAAAATAGCCGTAATCGTCTTTCATTTTCATCTTCTCCCTGCTTTATATAACATTTCTTTGTCTTTTACAAATACACGACCTTGCCCGTGGAAATGCTTTCATAGCAAGCATTGACCACATCCATGATCGGGCGATATTTGTCCAGTGAAACCGCCATATCGCCTTCGAATTTTTCCCCGTTGATCTGTTTGATAAAGTTACGAAGAAATAACTTGCGAACATCGTTGAATTGCGGATCCGCTCCCCAGACCTCATATGTCAGTTCCGGTTTGGCCTGAAAGGCGTACAGCGCGGAACCGTACAGGTCGACAAGGGCACAGGCGCGATCGCCGAATACCGAACATTCCACCTCCACACAGCGCGGATAGTGTGAAAAATCATCCGAAATGCGTTTGAATAATTTCTTTTCACGGTTCGCATAGGAAGGATCCAAAGAAATGACCACGCCGTTTTTCAGTTTTCCGATGATCGTGAGAAGATCTTCCACTTCGGCGTCTTCCCGAATGGAAGGCGCCGCTTCCGCATACACACATTCGTAGTCGCTCTCAAACAAAAAGCGTGCCAGATCGAAAATATGCGGATGATCGGTGAGCGCCCCGCCGCGGAATCGCCTACTGCCCGGCCAAAGCGGAACACGTTTGCCGTAACTCGCTTCGGCGTCATTCATCCACGTGTTCCACCACATCGGGAAATGCGAATAATTAAATGCGTTAAATGACTGCACTTTTCCCAGCGCCCCGGAACGGATGAGTTCTTTCAGCCGATACACTTCCGCATGCCAGCGCATCTCCAACTCGATGGAGCAGACAATTTTATGCTCGGCGCTCAGGCGAATCATTTCGTCATACTCGCTCATATCCAATGAAGGCACCTTCATCGATATCACATGGATCCCGCGCTCTGCGCACATCCTGAATTCTTCCATATGCCTGTGATTCGCGCCGCCGCAGACGCACGCCTCGATCTCCGGATGCGCTTCCAGCATTTCTTTGTCCGAATAATATACGGGAATATCCCCGTACTTTTTTAGGTTCAAAATCTCGTAATAACGCGGCGCGACGGATATGGCAACTACATTTGCCCGCTCTTCGCGCAGCAAAGCATCCATCAGATACGGAGCATGCCCGTTTTCAAACATCATCACCGCAAAATTCACTTTCTTCATCGCAACCTCTCCCTTGATAAGCCCTCCGCTTTTCCGCGGTCACTGTCCCGAACGGGCAAACACCCGTCCGTCTGCATCCACTGCGGCAAGCGCCATTGAAAGCCATGCATTGAGGGAAGACTCTTCCTCCGCCCATTTTCCGGCATCGATTTTACCTGTCAGGATTTGATATATGCAATCGGTCATCGTCGTTTGCAACGGGGACAGCCCGTATGTAAACATGCTTATATCGGTATGCACATCCAATCCGTTTTCGCCAAACAAATAGATCGCCTCGGATTCTATCTTCCTGCCGACAGGTTGGTCGCACCCCATGCCTTCTGTCCCAAATATTGCGTGTTTCCTCTGCCAACGCGTCCCTTCCGGCAATGCGGACGTCAATTCGAGCGTCGCCACAGTATCGTTTTGCATGTGACAGATACAGTTGATCGCTTCGCCGTTACGGAACGCAACCATATGCGACGGCCGTGACGATAACAGCATGCACGCTGTGTCCAGCTCCATAAAAAGGAGCCGTTTGAATCCGAACGACCGCGGCACGGCGCACGTCTGTTTCGAAGCGCAAAGTTCGCCGATCCGCGGCGCCACTTTGCACGCAAGGCTGCGAAGCCGCGGATCGCTTCGCCAAAAATACAGCGGTATGCTTTTCCCGTCATATTCAAGGCGATCCGTCAATCCGCCTTCGCCCGCCAAAACCAATCGCCAAGGCCCGACCCCTTTGATTTCGTTCACCTCTAAAAGTTCTTTCACTCCTTCTTCGACGGTCGTGATCTTTTTCATGCAAGCTCCTTTTTCCGTTTATTGTCACTTTTTTTTCAATACGCGCCTGTAATTTTGACCGATCCTGTCCCACAAGCCGATCGGATCGGGCGCCGCAAGCTTGGTGCCGTACCCGCCGCGGTACGTCCATACGCCCAACCTGTCGACTCCGAGCTTTTCATACATGTCCACGGTGCGGTCGATCTGTTCAAAGGTATCGGGCTGTTGGTAATACCCCATCAGCCAGCGCTCCGACTGTTTTCCGTATTTTTTCGCGACGGCAACCGTGCGCTCGGCGATCTGCCTGAAAAAAGTTTCCGGAAGCGACCATTTGAGAATTGTCGTAGAAAAAACATCAAAGTACGGACACGCCGCGACCTTATCCCAATTGTCGTATCCGCGCTGTTCCGTCAGATAGTAATCGTTGAGCGTTGCATGTACGCAGCAAGTGATTTCCAGGTCGGAGTTAAACGCCTTTAATGCCGCCGATACATCCGACAGCGTCTTCAACGCTTCCCGCCATCGGAATTGCTTTATATCGTCATTCATTACGCGCGGCATCTCATACCCGTAATACTCTTGAAATTTGCGCATGCATTCGGGACAGCGGCAAGCCCAGTCCTCTCCCGGCCCGCCTGTGATCGACGCATAAGACTTTGGCAACGCAAAATGCGGTTCATCCCAGAAAAATCCGTCTACGCCGCATTCCCGCGCCAATGACAGACTGACTTCCGTCAAATGGTCGCGGAATGCTTCGGATATAAAACAAGCCGCATTGAGCGTTTCCCCTGTCAGTGCGGAAACCTGCCTGTGACGAATGTTGTTTTGCAAAAACAAACTCACGTTTTCACCGCCGAAAAACTTGCCGAACCCCCACAGATCGGCAATGCAGCGAAGACCTTGCCTGTGCGCCTCCCGTACAATGTTTTTTATGTTCGGAAACCAAAAATCGATGTCGAATTCGGTAATGGCGAGGATGACCGTATCGCATCCGTGCCCGCGCATCTCCGCAAAATCTTTTTCTGCGTGTTCTGCGTAATTGAATCCGTAATAACTGACCGCTGTGTGTTTGATTGACATACCCTCTCCCCCGTCTTTTATAGCAAAGCGTTGCGCCAGCCTGCGATCCTGTCTGCAAGTTTTTCGCCGTTTTCGATACCGCTGTTCATGATCACGAACCCGCATTCGTTGCTGATGCGCTCAAACTCGTCGATCATCGTTCTGCGTTCTTCCACCGTGTAATAATTATCATAATACTGTATCAGCATGAACCGATAAAACAAGCTCTCCGCTTCCAAGCGCGACAGCAGCTTATCATAATACTCCCGATCCGTGTCGCGGAATTTTGCAACGGATGCATATCCGTTTTCGAAAATTTCCTGGATCTTCAAAATGATCTCATACGGCCAGTACTTCGGATTCATCACGCGGCGATGCGGATCGCCGTCATAATTTTGCTCTTTCTCGATGTACGTCCTGTAATGCATCTGCAGCAGGTCCCAATATTCCTGGATGCAATCGCGCCCTTCTTTGTAATAATTTTCCATGAATTCGTCGACAAGGTCCGCATAGCTTTGATCGATGTCCCACATCAGCTGCGAACGGATCCAGTTATCCATTTTGATAAACGGCGTGCCCGTCGTAGGCGTCGGCCCTTGATTGAATATGTCGATGAATCCGTAATCATAATAAATTTTCAGATTGTCATACGTCGAAAACCACGAAGGATAGGGCGTAACGTATGTACCGAAATCGGCGCGGTAATCCCAAACCGCAAGATTCTTCGCCACGGATGCCCACCCGAGCAGAACTTTGCGGGAAATCGAATTATACTCCTCATCCAGCAAATCGTACATGTAGTTGGCGTCGACAGGCGCATAGCGGACCATCACATTGTCGCGGGCAACCACCGATTCGTCGATCGGAATATATTTCCCCGTATTTTCGTCCACAATGTACTCTCCGTTCTCGTCTTTCTTGCACGGCGGCTCGAAAAAGGACAGATACGCAAACGTACAAAGATATATGGTGCGTTCGGGACAATTCTCCTGCTGCCAATCGGCAACCGCGTCGGCGACGGCATTCACCGCACGCATCATGACGCCGCTCGCCGTGTATTTCTCTATTTCGGCGATGCTTTCCGGATAATTCGCGATCAGCGGCGTGTCCATGATCCCGAGCTGAAAGACCGTTTTGGTCGATTCGGGGATGATATAGTTGTTGATCAGATTATACACGAGCGTCCAAAACATACCGTGTTTGCCGCTGTTATAGTCTTCTTCGCTCCAATCCCCTTTCTCGTAATTGATGCTGTCGTTATAAAGCGTCGTATAACAGATCTGTACCTTATCCCCGCCGTTGTCGTAATACCAGCGCGGATATTTTTCAATATATTGATCGGTCGGCAGAAGCTGCAGACACAGCGACTGGTCATTCAGAGAGCTCCACCAGCTCCCGCCCGTGTTTGCAAGAGTGTTGCCGTTCAAACGCAAACGGTCGGCCGACGACGCATTCACGCGCGTTTCGCTGCTGTATGCCGCCCTCGATTCGAACGAAGGCTTGTCGCTCATGTCAAATTTCATCAGCTTGACGGACGGCTCTTTTGCGATCTGTATTTCATCCTCTGCATAGTAACGATATCCGAGATTGTATTCCAAGAATTCATAGGTCCCGTACAGCGCCCCGTAATTGCCCGAAGCCGCTATGACGACATCGTCATCGACCGTTTTGATGATGTATCCGCTCGTCCCGAGCCCCTCGGGCAGCTGAATGCCGGATGCGGCAAACAGCGCGGTATTCCCTATGGAAATATATTTCCCGGATGCATCGTAATCGCCGTCGCTGATGATTTCCAATTTGATCGCCGATGCCATCTCAAAGAAATAGACCAGCTCTTGCGCCGCCTGCGCCTCGATCGGCGTGCTTTCCTCGGAAAGAAGTATTTTGTAATCGGTCTTGCCGTTCGCATACAGATCGATATCCGTATATTCGATCTTCTGCTCTTGCCCTTCCGTAGGAGGCGCCGCCGTTTCTTCTTCCTTTGTGCAAGCCGTCATGCCGAACATTAAAATGAAGCACAACGCCAGAAATATATATGATTTGATTTTTTTCATGTCCCTTATCCTCGCATTAATTCAGTCGACTCCGTTTTGACAACGTTACGATACCGTAATCGTTCCCTTCGACAAAACATACGTGTAATTGCTGCCGTACGCGTAATAGTAAACGATATATTTGCCCGCATTTTCAAAAGTGTATTGCAGGGTATCGTCCACTTCCGTCATGCCTCCGTTCGGATTTTTAACGAAAACGTATATCTTGACGTCTCCTTCACTCACGGCACGCATCTTCGGCAACCGGATTGTACTGCCGACTTCCGCTTTATCCTGCCACTGTCCTTCCAGCGTGACAACAGGTTTTGCTTTGTCCATGATCACGATCTCGTAACTTAACGTGCGCGTGTTTCCCGTTTTGTCCGAAGCAGTATAGACGACTTTGTATTCGCCTGTTTCCGAAGCGATAAACGATCGTGCCGTCGCGGCGCTTTGCTGCTCCAAAACGACCTTGCTTCCATACAAGACCTCAACCGACGCGTCTTTTACCGCGGCATCCATCACGTCATACGCATACGCCGCAGGGATAATGACGGTATCGCCCTTTTCTCCCGTCTGACGCGTTTCATCCCGCAGCTGAATGCCCGGTTTGATCGTATCGTCGCCGTCATTTCTGAACTTTGTATGGCCGCAAAGATTGGTCACGGAAAGTCCCGCTTCACCGCTCACCCCTTCCATACCGATCGTGAGATACACCTTGCCCGACGTAAATCCTTCAAAGATGCTGCCGTCCGCATAACTTTCCAGCTGCCCGACCGCATTGTTCGAAATCATGATATCCTTTTCGTTGAGAAGATCCAGATAGAATGTCTTGCCCGAACCGAAGACGTTGTCGATTTCTATGTCCTTTCCGCACACATTCATGATGCTCTTTCCGCTCGTCTTTTGTACGGCAAAGCTCACCGACTGCGATACATCATGAATATCCGTCAGGGTAATCACCATTTCCGAAAGACGATTGTACTGATCGGGAACTTCGATATAAAGTCGGAAATTTTCGGAAGGCAGAGGATTGACAAACTCGATCTCCGCCCGATCGGCGCTCGTCGTATAAATCGCCTCTCCGCTTTCGGAAAACACGACATTCACATTTCCGTCATTGTTATAAAAATATTGCGCCGATGTCTGCGGGTTGTAGATCGGGACGGGCCCGAGTATGTATTCCGTAACACCTGCCGGATCAAAGACACAGCCGGCACGCAGTTTCACGGTCACGCTGCCCGACTCTGCGGTCGGAACGTAAAGGCCGTCGCTGCCGAGTTTGAAAAACTCGCCGTCATTCTCTTTTATGTAAATTTCTTTTTTTGCGGGCATTCCGTTTTCGTCGGAAAAATAATCGATCGCTTCAAAATCCGCAAAAACGTACGGTACCTGCGTGGAGAAAACCGGCGGAAGATTGGGTGCGGTCAACAACGGCTCCTTGGTTAAAACGCAATCGACGAAATATACAAGGTCCACTGTCCGCAAATAATCCTTTACCGTATAAACCACTTGATAATACCCCTGTTTATCGGCAAAAAATGCGTCCGAAATTTCCCTCTTTTCTCCGTTTTTGACAACGCTTGTTTCATATACCGCATATCCGCTGCCTCCCTCCACTTCCGCTTTCGGCAACCGCACCGTTTCTCCGACGCGTACACAAGACGGCAGCTCACTCGAAAAATTCATTTGCAGATCACGGACGCGGCTCATCACGCTGAATCGGAACTCCCGAACGACCGTATCCCCGAAAATATCGGTGACAGAATATTCAAAACTGTACTGTCCTGCTTCTTCGGGCATGATGCTTCCGTTCTCCACAGCGATCTCCGAACGCGACCCGTCACGGTATATGTACGCTTTTTTCTCGATCGCGTCTTCGGAAACGACGCCGAATTTCGGACTGCCGCACTTTACGTTGTACATTCGGTACGGCGTTCCCGCTTCCCCGTAGGGAAGTTCCTGTTCCGTAAACGGCTCGTTCAACGTGATTTCCGTACTCCCGTCATTCTCGATCGTTTCCTGCGTAAGATCGATCCCGTTGAACCCGACAAAATAGACCCCTGTTTCATTGTTGCGTATCCCTTTGATCGTAACGCTGATATACGCCTCGTCCGCGGAAAAGCCCGTCCACAGCGGTTCGCCCGCGTTGATGCTGTATGCCCTGTCGTCGAAGTCGCGGACGATCTCCTTTACGCCGCCGTGCGTGGGATAGCCGTAATAAGCGCGCGTTCCGTAGTCAAGAAAGAAGCTCGCCGTCGAAATGTAATTTCCGAATCGAACGTTGAGTCCCGAAAAATTGGAATGGCAAGGCAATCCGAACTTCTCGCTCATTTCCCCCTTGCTGACAAGATATCCCGCGGACACTTGCCCGTTGGCATTTCCCCGATAGGAAGTAACGTAGTTGACGTCCGGACGAACATTGAGCGACATCACCAAAAAGTTGGATGCATCGTACGCATCCGTAAGCGTGATCTCGACGGACGTCAGCGGATACTCGTACCCGTATTCGACATTGGTAGTGACATCTTTTCCGCGCTGCTCCGGCAAAACGACAAATTCCAAAAACGCTTCTTCCTTATTCCATTGCGAAACGTTCACGGCATTTTTAAAGCGGATCGTCGTATCGTTGCGGTTGGATGACTGCAATTTCAGCCCGTGCAGATCCTCGGCATTCTTGCTCTCGCCGTAAAAACGGACGGTATCCGCCGCATATTCCGGCACGCTCGCATAATCGGTCAGCACGGTGTTGTCGCTCTTTTCAAACAGGTCGGAAGGTTTTAACGACTTCGGACCGTCCGCAGCAAACGCCACGCCGCCGAGCGCCGTTATCAAGAGCAACAGTGCAAATATTACTATAAAAATGATTGCCTTACTTTTTTTCATAAAATGTTCTCCGATCACCGCGGCAGCCGTTTATATGCTCCCGCGGCAAAATCTCCTTTACCCCTTTAATCCGCCGATGGACATATTCCCCATCATTTTGTCCTTGAAAATCAAGAACAGCAAAAAGATCGGAAGCGTTGCGATCATACATGCCGCCATAATATGCGGCGAATCGCTGACCGCATTAAAATTGTTATTCATAAACTGATACAGCCCGAAGGAAATGGTCGGATAGCTCGGCATGATCAACAGCGGCGTCGTGTAGTCGTTCCAATGCTGAATAAACGTAGTAAGAAATAAGACAAGCACAACGTTTCGCGTCTGCGGGATCATGATACGAAACATCACCGTCGCGTGCGACGCCCCGTCGATAAATGCGGCTTCCGCGTATTCCCAGGAAAGACTTTTGAACGTCCCGTAAAATATCAGAAACGCGACACCCGTAAACCCGCCGCTTTTCAGAATGAGCCCCCAAATGTTGTCATATAGGCCGAGCAGGCGCAAAATTTCCAGCGTAGACGGCATATTGCCGACGATCGGCAATATCATCGTGACTATGGCGGTCGTATACAATACTTTCGCAAGCCTGAACTTATACTTGGCTACGGCATATGCGACCACGCAGTGCGAAAGCACCGAGACCACGGAACATCCGACGGCATACACAATGGTATTCGCAAACATTCCGATCATGTAAACGCGCTGCCCCGTCGACCCCACCTCGACATACAGATACTGAAAAGCATCGCCGTAGTTTTTGAACAGCCATTCCTCCGGCCACCCGAACGGGCTTTGAACAAAACTCATATTGTCTCGGACCGAAGAGAAAAACATCCATATCAACGGGAACAGCAAACTGATGCAATATATGACAAGGATCACGAAAAACAGCATCGGGAAAACTTGTCTGTAAATCTTTTCTTTTACCATACGCTACCTTCCAAAATACGATCTTGCACAGACGCACGGGCACCCGTCAATATTCGGCATTCGGACCGAACTTTTCAAGCACATATTTTACCAACAACGTGATCGGCACGGCAACGGCCGTAAAAAGCAATCCCGCCGCCGATGCAAACGGATATTCCGAAATCGGCGCTTCGTCTGCGACCATGATGAAAAGATAATACCCGAACGTATACGCATTTGCGCTCGCATTTTTACCGAAAAATGCGTAAAGATTTGCCTGATTGGTAAAAATTCCCGCCACGCCCGTCACCAGAAACACCGTGATCGTGGGGAAGATGAGCGGTATGGTGATGTACCACAGTTCTTCCCACATAGACATCCCGTCCAGCTTGCCGCTCTCGATCAAAGAATCCGAGATGCGCGCCATTACGCCCGTGTACAGGATGATGTTCGTCCCGAGCGACAGCCACAGGTTATATACGACCACGACAGGAAATACCGTTTCGACATTATCAAACAATCGCGGATTCTCCGTGATGCCGAAATGCACGAGCAGCTCGGGCAATCCGAAATTGATGAAATATCTGTAGACGATGACCATTACGATGCTCGAAATAATGGACGGCAGGAAAAGAAACACCTTGAATGTGTTCGCAAACGGGATCTTTTTATAGACCAGAAACGAACAGATGATCTGCAGCGGCATCATTACCAGCCCGAGGGCGTATAGGATCAACGAGTTTTTCGTCGCAAAGATCAGACGTTGATCGGTGACCAACGCGCTCAAAAAATCCTTGAAATTCCCCAGCGGATCCGTGTTCCAGACAAAGCCGCCCGATTGTCCGCCGACGCCCCATTCGTATTGCTG
Organism: uncultured Eubacteriales bacterium; assembly: GCA_902465495.1. Lineage (GTDB taxonomy): Bacteria > Bacillota > Clostridia > Christensenellales > Borkfalkiaceae > Borkfalkia. The sequence continues at coordinate 37,851 of CABQND010000004.1, read as the reverse complement.
AAAGGCAAAGAGAATGGAACGCACGTTGACGACCAGGTAAAAGATGATGAATACCGTTACGGGATAGACAAGCACACAGAACAGAAACCTGCTTTGCGCGCGCGCCGAATGCCGCAACGTGCGGCGCTTTTCCTTCTTTCTGCGCGTTTTTTGATGTATTCGCACGGAAAGATCGTAGCACCAATCACTGACACGCATCCTGACCCGTCCCCACAGACGTGAAAGCCAACCTTCACGTTCTTCGATTTTATTCTTTTTCATCCTGTCATCCCTTCCTTTGCAAAACACGCCCGTTCGGCAACGCTTTTAATACCATTCCGAAAACTTAGCATCCCAACGCAACTTGCTCGAATATTCCTTCAACCCGCTCCAATACGCATCCGCCGTCAGGCTGCGGTTCCCCAGAAAATCGTTCAGCGGATCACTGTATGACGCGCCGTTTTTTGTATAATCCCACGGCCACTCTTCTTCAAAGTAACTCAGGTTCTGATACACCATGTCCGTCTTCGTCATAAACGTTACGACATCGACGCGGTCCGAATGGCACGCTTCCCAGCAGGTCTGATAAAATTCCGGCATCGCCTCCAAATCGCTCTTCTGCAACTCGTAATCGTAGGGACGCACCATCCCCGATTCGCGCGTGCACAGCCGCAGCATATCTTCCGAACAGGTAAATGCTATAAACAACTCGGCCAGTTCCTGCTTTTTTGTCTTTTGGCTCATAAACACGGCGCCGTTCATCGAAGACCCGTAATACGTCGACCTCGACTCGTTATACATGGCAGATCCTTCGAATTTCGGGAAGGGCATCACGCCGAATCTCTGCGTCGTGATCTCCGCTTTCGCCTCGTTGTGCCAGTGTCCCCCTTCCAAAAGCATCGCGATCGGATTTTCATCGTCGATCTTGCTGATGAAATAGGTCTGCGCATCCATATAAGAATGCAGTCCCGCCTGCCCGTCCGCATAATTTCCACGCACGATCTTTTCGGTAAAATCAAGCGCAAATTTCTTGCCGCTCATTCCCTGCAGCAAATATCCTTTTTCTTTTGTGATAGGCGTGGGCGATTCGTCACCCGCAAAGGTGTATTCGCCGCTGAAATCCGTCAATATTTTGAAATTATCCGCTCCCTCGTTGGAAACCATCAAAGACATGAGCGAATTCGGCGTCATCCCCGCGGAACGGTTTGCCCAGGTGAACGGCGTGATCCCCGATTCGATCATCCGATCCATAAGCTTTTGAAACTCTCCCCACGTGACCGGCAAACCGTCATCGTATGTATCGGGCAAGCCGTCCTGTCCGAGCGACTTTTCTCCGCTCGCGCCGACCCATTCGATTCTATCCGCCGTGCTTGCGCTACCGATGTAGAGGTTGCTGTCCTCGAACAGATCGATGCTGTAATTGATCCCGTAAACGGATCCGCCGAACGGAATCGCATAATATCCGCTGTCCGTCTTGTAATAGTCGTTCATTTCATCGCTGATCTTTTCCGAAATAGACTTGGTTTCGGTACTCCCGCGCAAGATCTCCGAAAGAGGTTTGTTCATCGTGTCCTCGGATATCGGTTTGAGTTTCCCCTGCGACACAAATTCCATATACCGTATCGGCGCAAAATAGACATCCTGTGCATTGATATCGATGGAGCTGAGCAAGTCAGTCATGTAAAAAGATTTGGACGGCCGAATGTTGATCTTGTATTCCGGATATACCGACTCAAAAGCTTCTTTTGCCATATACAGCCAGCTTTCACCGTATCCGCCGTTATAAATCCCGACTTCAAGCTCCATCTCATTCAAATTTTCTTGGTTTTGCGGACCGCCTTGCCCGCTGCACGAGATCATCGAAAACAAGCAAAGAAAAACCAATACGATCGATAAAATAACATTCCTTTTTTTATTCATTGACGCTTCCTCTGAAATGAAATTTATTGTTCGGACCGCAAACGCCGCTTTGCGTTTGCCGACTGCCCTTTTAAATTTTGTGCTTGCGCGCCACGGCCACGGCGCAGACTGCAAGTACCGCAACGGCTGCCAAAATATATCCCGCTATGCCCGTTCCCGCAGATCCGCCGCATCCGCCGCATCCGCCTTCCTCGGCATTCGTCACGACAATGTCGTATGACAGCTCACCCGTATTTCCCGCCTCGTCTGTCGCCGTATAAACCACCGTATACGTTCCTTCCTGCGACGGCGTAAACAGATCGGCCACGATCTCTGCTTTCTCTCCGTTCAGATACACGGAAACCGTATAAGCAAGTTCAGCTCCGGAATTATCCTCCACCGTTGCCAACGGCAAATTCATCGATTGACCGACCGTACCGGTTGCGGGCTGTTCCCCCTGCAATACGATCGTCGGCTTTTGGGTATCCGACACGTAAAAAGTCTTTTGCAGCTGCACCTTCTCCGCACCCTTGACGACCGTGTACATCGCCGTATATTCGCCGACTTCCAGCGGCTTGAATGTCTGTTCCGTCAAAGTCTGCGCAACGCCACCGAAGGATATTTCGATGCTTACCGCTGCATCCGAGACCGCGGCGCCCGTGATATCGGTCACAATGTATTTGCCGAGATCAATGGCGCTTCCCAGCTCGCAGCCGGCAGGATAATCCGCCGTCGTTTCGATCTGCAGCCAGTACGCGCGCACGTCGATCACGAAAATGTATCGGCCCGTGTACTGTGTATCGGGATCGACGACTTCGCACATGATCCTGTATATTCCGATCTGCGACAATTGCAGGGAATACTCCGCCGGATCGCCGATTTCGCTGACCGTGCCGTCGGGCGCGGCGACGCTGTACTTAATATCCGTAAGCGATTTGCTGAGATCGAACCATTTTGCACTCGCCGAAAACTCCATCCCGGACAAGCTGACCGTTCCGCCCTGCAAAGCCTTGAAATAATGCGTCGTTTCGGTGTTTTCTTCCGCCTCGTTGGCAACGGCTCCCGCAAGCGTACCCGTTGCGGAAATGACCGGCTGCGAATAGTTCAAAACGATCTCCCGCTCTGCGCTGAACGTATATTGCTGCCCGTCTTTGCAGGCATATGTACAAGTATAGCGGAAAATGTACGTCGTCACTTCGTCGAACGAATAGGTCTGCGCATCGTACGGCACAAACGTTCCGCCTTCTTTTTTGACTTCGACGGCGATGTTTCCCGACGGGATTTCGCCGTCTTTCGCATCGCTGACCAACAGATCTCCCGCGGAAATGACGGGAGCCGCAGCGCCGTCTTCCCATACGTACCGCTCGGTTATTCCGTCCGCAAACCGATAAGAATACCGAATGACGGTGACCGTTCTGTCCAAAGTCTCCTGCAAACCGAACTGCCCTGTCGCACAAAGACGGACGGTGTATTCACCCGCGCTTTCAAAGGCATACCGATACGTTTCGCCCGTCCCGATTTGCAATGAATCGATGAGAACGTCTTCCCCGTTCATGACGCTCACCGTAAGGGTGATATCCTTTCCCTCCCGATCAAATACCGACGTCGCCATACCGCCGATGTCCAGCGATTCGTTCAGGAAGATCTCGTCGGGCATCGTTTCCAAATTCGGTACGATGACGGGCTTTGCTTCCTGACGGCTGTAAACCGTCACGCCGACCACGTGCATCGTCTTGCCGTACTGGTAGCACACTTCGTACGTACCCGCCTCTTCCGGCGTAAAGCCGCCCGAAGAAGCGTACGGCATCATATCGACGATCGTTTCCGTTCCTTTCGTGACCTTGACGTACACGTCGCTGCCCGACGCGATCGCTTTTTCGCCGTCCCAGACATACGGTTCCGCATAAGTGTACTGTACATTCTCCACGCCGACCGCCGCATTCGATTCGCCTGCAGCGAACGCGATCGAATTCTGCATCTTATCTCCGCCCGCCGAAATGATCGTATACGATGCCGTTCTGCCCTCCGTCACGCCGTAAACGGTCACCGATAAAATCACTTCGTCCGAAACAAACCCGGACCAGGGCGCACCCGCTTCGTTTATCGGCTGCAAAGGATCGCTGTTTTTGTCGCGGATCCCGTATGCCACGTCAAAATCGCGCACCATCCAGCGATATCCTTGCGTTTCCGCATCTCTGCCTTCGACAAAAGTCGGCGCTTCCGTATGCCCGTAATTGATATAGACCGCGTTCGTATTTTTGTCGTAATATAATTTAATCGATCCGTGATTTCCGTTTGCAACGGCGTTGCCTCTTTCATCCACCGCACTCGAACGGTTCGAATATCCGTCGAACGTATACGGGATTACTGCCGCTTTTCCGTATGCAAGGACAGACGCATCCTGTGCCGAAAGCCCGTAAAGCCCGCCGAAATTCTGCCCCGTCGCCGCCGCCGTCGCCATGGTCGTCATGGATCCGTCCTGTACGCGCGGATGCAGGTCGATGCTTACCTTGCTGCTAGGATCGTGCGCATCCGTCAATGTGACGATCATCTGTCTGAAATCGCCCGTAAACGTCGACGTGTCCGTCGCCCTCTCCGCATATACGGAAGGCGTCACGATAAATTCGAAAAATTCATTGTCGATGCTGATATCGTTCAGATCGATCGTCTTGGTATAAGTGACGGTGCTCCCTTCGCTTCCCGTGACGCGAATGCCGTTGTATGCACCCTGCCCGATCGTACTGTTCTTCTTTGCCGTCAGCTCACTGTCCGAAGAGACGGTCGCGCCGTCGCCCGCGACAAATGCTCCGTCGAAATCATATTCCGTTACTTCCGGCTCTTCCGCCACGATCGCCGTCTCCGCAAACGGTTCCGTCAAAAGGTCGGAATAATATTCCACCGTATAGGTGCCCGTCACATCCAGCGTTACGGCAAGCTCCTCGCTCCAAAGCACGTCGGACACCGATTCGATTTTTCGGCCTGCGGGATCTTTTACGACCACATAATACATTGCCGACTGTTCCCGATCGACGATCCAGCCTTCGTGACAGTTATACACCGTCAGCCCGGGCACAGGGATGGTCTGCCCTTTGCAGGAAACAACGGACTCTTGTGCCCGAACGGGCTTGACGGTCTGCACCGCTTCTCCGTTTTTATCCACCGCAAGCGATCTTCCGTCGATGGCGTATATGGTGTATGCCGCCGTTCTTCCTTCCGCGACCGCCCCGACCTCTATGCTGATCGTAACATCTTCTTCGCCGAATCCTTCAAAGACCGCCGTATCCTCTCCCAGCGCTTCGTCAAAGTCCCTGATCAGCCAGCGATACACCGTCTTATTGTTTTCATCGACAAAAGACCGCATATTCTCCGCGTTCTTCCTGCCGAAATCCGTGTACAGCGCGTTTTCCCAAGCGTCATAATACAGTGCAAAACGCGTATGATTTCCGTCCATCACCATGATCCCGTTTTCATCGATAAACGCGTCGCTCGTCTGTGAATATAAATGCCCGTTGGAACCCAGCGAATATGCGGCAAACGTCTGCGGCAACAGGCCATCCCCCGCCGTGAGCAGCGTTTGCTCCCCGCCGGCCGCCGTCACGATCATATTATTGCATGCCAGCTCGCCGTCATAAAAACTCGAATTCGTGTACGTTTTCTTTGTATCGCTCTTGCCGACGCGTATATCCACCGCCTTTCCCGAAGAGCTCTCCATCCGCACCGTCAATTCTTCAAAATCCGGGCTGTATGCCCCCGCGGCAGACGTTTTGGGCGTACTCGGATCGATGCTGAATTCTACCAGCTTGTCAAGTGCCGTGTTATCATTCAGGCGCACTGCCTGATCGTAGGTGACCGCCCCGCCTGCCTGCGCGCTCGTAACATGCACGCCGTTGAACATATCGTACGAAAACGAGTCTTCCGACGCTGCCATCGATTTTCCCATGACTTCGGTCACCAGTATGCGGCCCTGCGCCGTCGGTGTCGGTGTGCCGCCCTTTGCATTTTCCATAAAAGTAATGGAAAGACGCATAGCGCTCGCTTCCTCTTCGCTCAGTTCCAACGCCGGCGACTGCATCCCCGCATTGTAAATATGCGTGAGCGATTGCACGGTGTAGCGATACAGCGGGCTTTCTTCCGTTCCAATATTGACCTGCGGCGAATATCCCAGATGCGTAAACCCGGCGTTCGTATAAACCGTGTTGTCGTATCGCGCCGTTCCGTCCGCATTCGTTCCTCCGATCATCTCAAAATAAATGCCGAGCGGAGAATCGTTGTCCGTCATTTTTGTGCCGCTTTCATCCCTGTAATTGCCGATGCTTTCCGGCACTTCGCCGTTCGGCCCGTAGCCGGTCCCGAGAACCGCGCCCGTGTTGTTGACATACCCTAAACCGTTGTTTCCGTAGTTTATGCCCGTATATATGATCCGCTCCTGCTTCGTATTCGTCGTATCTGCCAACGAAGTCGACTGCATATGCTTTTCATAATATGTGGATACACCGACGTGATAATCGTTCGTCTGCGCTCTGTTTACAAAGAAAACAGAGAAATATTTGTTCGGATCGGCCACCGATGTAAACCTCACCACAAAATTCGGCTCCGCATACTCCGTGCCCGCCGTCGTCGGAAAAAGAAATTTGATTACCGCCTCTTCCGCATTCTTATTCCATAAATCGACCGTTTCCGAATACACCGCGGTATCTCCGTCTTTGCCCGCGATCATAACCCCTTGCGTGCCTTTCACTTCCTGCTTATATGTAACGGCTGCCGATCCCCCGACCGAATTGCTCCATGCCTGATTGTCTTCCGCTATGACCGCCCCGCCTGACGCCGCAAACAATGACGCGGTGTTTGCATAGGAAACATTTTTGACACATACGCCGATCACTGCGATCAGCATGCTCAAAAATATCGCAATACACAAAAATCGCATTGTTCTGTTCCTGACTGACTCCTTCATTTTCCTCCTCCCGATCGATATCTTTTCTTGTTTTCCGCCATTTCCCGCCCGCCGTTGTCGGTATTGTCTAGCGTATCTCAAACAAATCTAACTGTATTATAAAGGCATCTTTTTGCCATGTCAAGGTGCTTTTTGAAAAAAAACTGTAACAAACAGTCTTTGTTACAGAATCGTTTGACAATGTTTGCGAAAGATTTTATAATATATAAAAAAGGAGAAAAGGCGGCCGAAGAAACATGTCGGAAAGACCGCCGTTAAAAACCAATGGGTGATTCTTCGCACAGAAAATATATAACGGAACTTCTCCGCCGTGAAATCGCGGACGGAAAGCTCGGCGTATCGGGAGCCGAATTTTATACCGTACGCGAACTTGCCGAAAAATACAGCCTTTCGCCGATGACCGCACAAAGCATTTTTAAGGAACTCGCTGCGTACAAAGTCATCACCCTTGTCGGAAAAAAATATTATCTGACCAACGGTCCGATGGATAAAACATCGCCTTTATCCTTGCATCGCGAAAAAACAAACCGGATCGGGTTCCATACCAACGATCTGACCAATCCGTATTTGTCGCTGATCGCGGCAGAAACAGAAAAATATGCGCGAAATATCGGGTACAGCGTGATCATTCAAAGCAGCATGAACGACATGTCAACCGAAACGCAAATCCTGGAAAATTTTTTCCGTCTCAACGTGTGCGGAATTATTTCCTGTCCGAACAAAGGTGTCGGACTGACGGATGTGTATCGGAATTATCCTCTGCCCTACGTCTTCCTTTCACACAGCGTTGCCGGCGTAAACGCAGATTTTATCTGCGTCAATAATATACTTGCGGGGAAAAGCGTCGCAAAAACTTTGCTCGATCACGGTTACAAAACTTTCGTATATGTGACCGAACAACCCCTGGAAACGGCACTGCACGATCAGCGTTTTCTCGGTTTTCGACTCGAATTGAACGAACACGGAATCGATTTCGGCCAAAACGGGATCATGCTTATGGACTCGAGCATGTCCCATGCGAATCTGATTGTTCGTCGTTTCATCTCCGCGCACGAACGGCCGATCGGCTTTTTTTGCAGACATGACCTTTTGGCTGTCAATCTCCTGAATATTTGCCTGAAAAACAACATCGATATCCCGAACGATGTGGGGATCATCGGATTTGACAATCTTTCGCTGACCGAACAGATTAAACCTTCCCTTTCCACGATCGATTATAACACCCGCGAACTGACAAAGCTTGCCGTGCAAACATTACTCGCCCGAATTCACGACCCCTCCCATCCCACGGCAGTGACAATGGTCAACCCGATCCTTTTAACCAGAACGAGTTCTGCTCGCCTGATCGAAAAACAGGACCCCGATTTATAATCCCTGACCCTCAGAATATTGAAAAAGCAAAACAAAAAGCTCCCGGGACATAAAATTTATGTCCCGGGAGCTTTTTGTTCAGGTGAATTATACTATGAAGTGCAATACATAGAAAATAGAAAAAAGAAGAGTTCATACAGATCTGTGGTAAAATAGAGTTGCAAAACCAAAATATCTCCAGGGAGAACTTTATAAACTACAAACAGAAAATTACGGCGAATTTGTACGTTTTTCAAAGGTATACCGGGATATTATCCGTATACGGTACAAAAGAAAAGCAATTTGGAAAAAGCGTTAAGCTCCGACATGTACTTTGCGGACGCGTACTGTGCTTTGCATTGCAGAAAGGGTCGAATATAAACCTGAACGGATTGCTTAGAGAATTCTATCCCAAGGGCAGGAATTTGCCGGGGGGTAAGTCCCTCGACATTAAAAAAAGAACCTGGCGCTTATAAACGCCAGGCCCAAATTAGTTTTGCATTTAAAACACCGCATGATTTGTTTCAACTATATCTTATCAAGTTTTGCACTTAGTTTGACAATTTTTCTTTTTCCACAAACAGAACCTTTGAACTTTTCTGCAAATATAAAACCAAATACATTGCAAAAAAAACAACCTCAACTACCCTCTTTTAGAAATTCAGCTGAGATTGTGCTTGGCAGGCAGAAACCATACTAATGCGGACTATCCGCGGGTTTTACTTTATAAAAAAACAGCCGGAGCGCGCATCGCCTTTATGCGCACTTCGGCTGCTTTCTTTGTTTTCCTTGATTTTATACGACTTTGACCGTTACGGGAGCTCCGTACAATCTGTAACAAATATCGTTGCCCTCTTCACGATTTAACTTAACATCCACGTACGGCAAAAGCACTGCAGTGCCGACAGTTGCAAAACGATATCCGCCTTCGCATTCTTCGAGTTGCGGTTCTCCGCCGATCATCTGATATTTGCATGCGGTCGGGAAAGTACCGTCATATCCTTCCAAGGATGCAAGCGGCGCAAATGTTTCGTTTGCTTGAACAGTGAAATCTTTTGCAGTGAGACGATACAGATAATCGGCACACCATTGGAAATTATTGGTCAGAACGGAAGTCGCTCCGTATACAGAGAGATTGCGCGCATCGAAAGCAATACGATCATTGCAGGTAGAACTCCACGACAGCCAGCCCCGCGCCGCAAATTTATAAAGATATGACCAGTTTCCGTTTGCGGTATTGTACCAGAACGGGAAAGGCTGGAACCGATCGGGTGCCATTTCCCGCACGGATACGGCAATGGATTCCGCGTCGCTTTCGATCGGATTGATGATTTCCCCGATGCTGCCTCTGCCTAAGGCAACCTGCGGCAAAAGCTGAGACGCCAGCCTCAACTGCGAAACATTGTTTGTCATGATGACGATACGGTCTTCAAAGCCGAATTCTTGCACGATCTCGGCAAGCCGGTGCATCAGCGCCGCCTGTCCGGATTTGATTTCCAGCATAAACACGATATCTTTATCGGCGAAATATTCGAACGTTTCCCGAAGCGTGGGAATACTCTCTCTTACACCGGGAAAACAGTCTACCGTAATCGATTTGAGCTGGGCAAGCGAATAGGATTCGATCGAACCCGTACCCGTAGTCAGCGTATCGAGCGTCGAATCATGAAACAGTACGATCTCCCCGTCCGTGGTGAGGTAGAGATCGGTTTCGATTCCGTCCGCCCCCTGTTCGTATGCGATGATAAAAGAATTGAGTGTATTTTCCGCATACAGTGCCGAGGCTCCCCGATGCGCCATGACGATGGGCTTGCGAATGACCGTCGTTTCGGTAAAGGTGCGATAACAGTCATAGATCAAATCGGGCGAAGCATTGACGATCCCGTTCACGCCTGCCGCGATCGCCTCATATACAGTCACGGAATCGCTTGTCTGCGTCCAAACCGTAAGCATGCGCGCCTGATAATAATTCACGATTTCTGCCGACGGCGCCGCTGGGAACAGGATCACGTTTGCCCCCGTTTCGTTTGCGGCGAACAAAAATTCTTTTGCCTGCTCGCGCGTGTCGGGGACGGAATCGGCAACATATATCCCGCGGGAATATTCCCATTCACTGCGCACGTTTTCGATCAGCTGTGCATTTTGCGCATCCGCAACCACGAACGAATCGGGCAGAAATTCTTCTTTCAAATAGGCTGCAAGCGCCGAGGCCTGCACATCGTTACGGACAAAAAATGCAGGGACCGTGCTTTTTCCATAGGCAGAAAGCACCTCGTCCGCATCGCCGAGAACATATGTCCCGTCGGCAGAAGCCAGCGTTCCGTCTTCCAAGAACGAAAAGAGTGTTACCGCCCCGAAAGAAGCAGGTTTTTCTGCACTTGCAACGTATTCCGCGACCGTGGGCGGATTCACAATTCCCGTTTCGGGAATGATCAGCTCATCATTGATACTTTCCGAAAACACGGCGCCGGCTTCGGTTGCCGCCCGCACAACAAGATTATCAAAGCGAACGACGGAACCCGAACAGGCAAACCCGATATTCCCCGCAAGGTAGGATTCGGGAAGCTGCGCATCCGCTATATATTTTCCGTCCACATAAAATGAAACGCGATCCCCGAAACAGACAACTTTTAATCGATATGTACGATTGAGTTCGACGCTTTCCTCCAAACTGCCTTTGACGATCTCGGTGTAAGATCCTCCTGAAATATTGGTCTTGTTGAAAAGATTGATCGCATATGCGGAAGGCAAACCGATACTGGCTTTGATCCAGCCGTCGGCGGTCTGCACACGGAAACAAATTCCTGCCCAACGCGCATTGTCGCGGCTGGATTCCATCGTGATGTCCGCTTCAATGATATAATCCTTCACATCCCCCGTATCGAAATATACTGCCGCAGGAGTTATGGTGACCGTGTCATCGATATACAGCGCCCCGTCTCGCACCGAAACAGCAGAGCCTGCCGGATTGCTTGCTGGCAAATACCAGCCGTCGGGCAACTGCGTGATATCGTCAAAATCCTGGGTATACAAAGCAGTATCCGCATCGGCATTCATTTCTGCAAAGCCCTCCTTCTGCATAAACGGTGTGACCAAAAACACCAGAGCTGTCAGCAACGCAATGATCGGTGTAACGCGAAATTTTTTGAAAGAATATCTCGTCTTCATTTCAATTTTCTCCTCCCACTTCGGCAAAATCCGCATCGGACGGGGCGCGTACCGCAACGCGCGAAACGTGGCACAGTAACCCCGAAAGGGCGATCCCGATCTCACCCGTCGCATATCCGGACGGCAGATCATACGAACAGATCAGCGTATCTTCCAACCATAATGCGCACGTCTGCCCGCGCAACGCGATACGCAGCGTATACACGGTGTCCGTTGCAAGACTTGTCGGATAACTGCCCGTCACAGCGTTCTTATTGTCCCATGAACCCGACGACAAATCAGTGGAATTCCACGCATTGATGCTTACGGCGCCCTGCGGGCCGATACTGCCCTTATACCAACCGGCTGTCGCCTGCCTGCGCACCGTGATTCCGATCCAGCGCGAAGTATTGATGTAACTTTGAATGGAAAAATCCATTTCGACGGTATAATCGTCCGTCTCCGGTCCGTCATACACGATTGCGGCTATGCCCGACGATTTGCTGTTGTTCAGTATAAGTTTTCCGTCTTGAATACTGAACGCCGCACTTGACACACTGCCCTTTTCGACCGACCAACCTCCCGAAAGAGACAAACTGTCACCGTAATTGGAAAAATCCATGTACCGTATGTATTGCACCTGTGTGACGGTCACTTGCAGCTGTGCCGTAAGGATCTTGCCCGTTTCCTCGTCCGTATAGGTAATGTTCGCCGTCTGTGTACCGAGCGAACTTTCGTCCAACCCCTCGACCATCGAACCATCGAGCGTTACCTCGCGCACAGAACCATTGGAATAGAGCAACTGCGCCCGCACGCCGGACCAATCGAACGTTCCATACTGCACAACGCTCGAATTTTCACTGAACACTGTCAGCTCCACAGGCTGCGGCGCAAGGAGGGTAAGCGGTGCAATGCGAGTACCTGCGCCCGTAGCGCGGAACCCCACTCCCGTACCGGTCAAAGGATTCGAATCAGTATAACTGATGCGCAAAATGTCGTCAACGTATATCTTAAAACTGTTACCGTTCGCTTCCACGCGCAATTTATAGGTGTGCGTCGGATCATAATCGCTCAGATGATAATCGGCGGGACATTGCCACGTCTTCCCGTCGGCATTGACTTTCCCGAGCAGTACCCAACCTTCCAAATTGATCAACGCACAATAGTATTGTGCGGGCTGATCTTCCCAGAATTGGCTGATTCCGCCCGTCGTAACACGGAAAATGATCCCGCAGTCATTGGCCGTAACCGGTGTGATCTGTGTCTCGATGCTTCCGTCCGTAAACTCTCCGCCGCTGATGAGCGCGATGGATTTTCCTTTTTTACTGATATATTCTCCTGCGGCAAATGCCCATGCCCCCGAACAAACATCGATGTTCTCCGCCGGTGTTTCGGGCGCATAGTCAAACGCAAATATCTGCGTTTCTTCTCCCCCCGCAATGCGCACGAGCGAGCCGCTTTGCCTCGTTTCAGCGTCCGCATCGAATATACTCAAATCAAACGTATATGTGTCGGTGCCGACCTCCGCATATTCCCCGTTTTCCAGTCGGACAATATAGCCGTCCGCCGCATGAGCATCGCTCCAATACAGGACCCCGTCTTTCAGCGCCGCAAACGTATTCGGCACAAAACTTCCGACGGAAAACACCGCGGACTTTTTCTCTGCAAAAAATGCAAATGCGTTTCCGGCAACGGGCACACTGTCCTGATATTGCAAAACGGGTACGGCGCCGGCATTGACGCGGATCGCTGTTTCATATATTTCAACCTTGAACCGATAAAATTTTTGTGCATCGTAACCGGATTTCAGTGCGATCGAGGTTGCAACCGTAACCTCTGCGCCTCCAATCGCCCGTTTTAAAGACAAATTTCCGAAAGCATCCACCTGCAAAGCATAATACGACCCGCCGGGTTTTCCGCGGGAAATCTCTTCGCTGTCCAGACAAAAATATATCCCGTGCTTTCCCTCGCCCTTCATGCTGACATCAAACGAACCGAGAAGCATCGATTTCCCTTCCCATACACCGATCGCACCGTCCGCAAGCGCAACATATCCTTCCTCGGTTTTTCCGAACGTCCCCGCAAGAGCGGTCACATCCTCTGCAATCGGAATATCTTCCTCTCCCGGATCGCCCTCCGAAATTTTCTCAAATTTCGACTCCACCGCGGTATCTTTGAAAATCGGCGTGTCAAACGAAAACGCCTCTCCGTCCGAAATCCAACCCGCAAACACGTGATCTTCTCGCTCCGGCGCAGGCGGTTCCAACGCCTTTCGCCCTTCCATCACCTCCTGCGGTATCCCGTCCACCGTAACCATATAAAACACAGGATCATCCCCGATCTCTGCGGCCTTGTTTTTCGACGAACACCCCGCCACGGCAACTGTCAAAAACAGCAAAGAAAGTATCAGCGAAATTATTTTTCTCATTCGCCTTCCGTTCATCGTCATGCCTCCTTATTTTCAAGCGCGGCGCAATGCGCCACCTTGGTTTCGCCTCTATTATAAGTGCATTTTAAATGATTGTCAATATCGCTTGAAATACAATTTTTCGACAAATTCAGTCCCCTTTAAGTACATTCATATGTACCTATTTTTTTCAAACGATTGACATTCTTTGCCTCTCGTGATACAATCGAAAAAAGAGGTGATTTTATGATCGATTTGCGTGTGGCGGATATAAATATCAATAAAACAGAAGATAAATCCGAACTTATTGCCATTTGCAAGGCGTTATCTTGTGAAGTGCGCGTCGATATTATGGTCCAGCTTCGCGACAAAGCGCTTTCCTTTACCGAGTTAAAAGCACTCAATCACATCTCATCATCGGCAATATTGTTTCATATTAATGTACTAAAAGATGCGGGGTTGATCGACATCAAATATGTACCGGGGAAAAAAGGCGCCGTCCAGCTTTGCTCCAAGGCGATGCGGCAGATCAACATTGATCTCGTCGAACGAAAACTCGGCCCCTCCGTGAACAGCGTAACCTATACGATGCCCATCGGCTGTTATGTGGACGCTCAATTTTTCGAGCGCTGGGGAATGGCTGACAGCAATCGGAATTATGTTATGTCTGTCGACCGCGCCTTCCAGAGCGAACGGTTCGGCGCGCAAATTTTATGGACCGCGGGCGGATATGTCGAATATGCTTTCAATAATGATTTTGCCCTCCGCAAAGAGGTTTATGAACTCAGTTTTTCCTTGGAAATTTGTTCGGAAGCGATGAATTATCGCGAAAACTGGAAATCGGATATTACCTTTTCCGTGAACGGAAAAGAACTCCTCACCTGGACTTGTCCGGGCGATTTCGGAAGCCGACGCGGCAAACTCAATCCCGCATGGTGGAGCGGTTCATGCACACAATACGGGCTTTTAAAAGAAATCACGGTTTCCGAAAACGGGGTATATCTGGACGGAATTTTCCAAAACGATGCCGTACGGCTCTCCGATTTAAAGCTTTCCGAAAATAACCGCATCATCTTTCGCATCGAAAACAAGCGCGATGCCCTATACTACGGAGGATTTAATCTTTTCGGAGAAAAATTCGGAGATCATCCGCAAGATATCCATATGACCGCGGTCTACAAAAACGATTCAAACGACAATACAAACATTAAAGCATTGCAGGAACAGATCCTGAAAGCTCCCTAACCTTACAAGCAACATTTCCGCTCTTAACTTTTCGGACAAAAAGCAGCGCGTTTGTGCCAAAGCACAAAACGCGCTGCTTTTTGATATCACCGTAGCAACTTTTTCTTTTGTAGTTTTTAAAGCGAAACCGCTTGCAAACAACCGAATATCCTCTTCCTCCTTTGCTGCTATTTCGTTAAATTTACTTCCGCTCGTCTTCAGCCGCATCCCCGCCTTGCAAGGATATGACCACCAGGCACAAACACCGAATACGTTTATCTCCGTACCGAGCTCACATACCGCCTTAAAAAATCCTGACGATCCTTTTCGTCAGGATTTTTTTATAACTGCAATTCGGCTCGTTTTGTTAACGCAGACAAACCCATACAAATCTGAACGTTCTATTCCGTCTTTCAAAAAAGCAGTTCTGCACCTTAATTTCTGCATAAAAAACAAGTTTATTCGTTACGGCTATCCGGTTATTTACTTTACAAGTGCGCTCATAATATTCATGGCGTATACGCGCGCCATAAAATCATTCGGATGGTTGGCATTATTGGCGGAAATTTCCGTATAAATTTTGCCGGCTTCAAGAATATCGGCATGCATTGCCCCGATATCCACAACACAGACGCCGTCGTTTCCGTACAATTTCGCGATATTGACGAGTGCCTGTGTATATTCCGGCTGATTTTCACCGAAAAGCTGCGTCATCGGATTGCCAAGCATCGTACCGAGCAAAATGATATCGCATTCGGGATTTACTTTGCGTATTTCATCGATCATCGTTTTTATATTCGAAACATAATCGGCAATCGGAAGCTGATTGGTAGCGTCGTTCATGCCAAACCCTATGACGACTATATCCGGACGATATCCTTTAAGGTCGCTTTCAAACAAGCGGCCAATCCCCTCTTGGGTAATTTGCGAGCCCTGCACCCATCCCGTACCGCCATATACCCCGTGCGAACTCATCCATGTGCCGACGGAACGGTTTGTAAGGATGACCTCGGTCCCGTAACATGCAGCGCGATTACGACGCACCAGCTCCGGCCAAACAGCAAGCCGGGGCTGGATTCCCAACATCGAAGAGGAATTGCATCCGTCAGAAATGGAATCCCCGTAGACAAACAATTCCACCTTCTCTTTGGACAAAAGCTTCTGCACAGTGCGCGAAAGAACGTCGTCACCATAATATGACGGCAAAACACCGCCCCATTTTTCGGAATGCTGATATGTTACACTCACCTGCATCTGCACGATCTGACGGCCTTCCGTAAAGGGAAGACGAAGTCCGGCCTCTTTTGATGGCGTGCTTTCGAAATATGTAAGGCCCGGGAAATCATTTTCACCCGTCAGCGACTTGTCCGTTACATATGGAACAGACGTCGAAAACACTGCCTGATTCGTATTACGATTTTGCTGAAAAGATCCTACCGCTTCCAATGCTCCGTCCTTCACTATAAAATCTTTGCCTTCCTCAAAGACAACGATCTCTCCGCCGTTTCCTTCGCGGTAGTACTGAACAACGCGGATGACCCTATCCGGATTGAACAGCAAATTGGCGCGAGGTACAGAAATGACATTCCCCTGTTCGTCCGTCTGTGCAATGAACATCGCTGACTCGTCGCACATGAAATCCGTATCCCAAAAGTTTTTTACCAAAACCTCAACGGCATCGGTCAACGATACTTCGTTATCGGTCTGACCGCTATCATTGCCAGGCAACGCCCCTTGATTGCCGCACGCACATAAAGTTAAAAGCACCCAGCACAAAGCGAATATCACCATCCCCCTTTTCATTATACTGCTCCTCTGCCTTAACGATAACCATAATTACTGCACATAATCGCTTCCGCCTCCTCCTTTGTCGGAATCGATACGGCCGCTCCCTTTCTGGAAACTGTTATCGCCGAACAGGCAGAAGCAAACTCCAAAGAATCTTCAATATTTTCTCCCAGCGCTTTTTTTAGAGCAAGCGCCCCTATGAACGTATCCCCCGCGGATGTCGTATCCACCGCATTTACTTTTTTAGCCGCAATCTTGATAAACTTTTTTCCGTTATAATAGCAAGAGCCTTTTGCGCCCAGCGTTATCACCGCTTCTTTTACTCCCTCGGTTATAAAAAAACGCCCCGCATTTAACAAATCTTTGTCCGTTTTTAAGGGTATGCCGGAAATGATTTCCGTTTCCGTTTCGTTCAGCACAAGAAGATCCACGTTTTTTAAAAAGTCAGGCCCGATTTTTATTGCCGGCGCAGGATTTAAAACCGTGTACATTTTTTTGCGCTTGGCGAAAGCGAGCCCCTCTTTTACGGCATCGGCGCTGATTTCCAACTGCGACAAGAATATGTCGCCTTCTGCGGCATTTTGATCCAAAACATCCGCATAATCGCAGAATCGGACCAAATCGTTTGCTCCGCCGTCAACTATGAGGTAATTATCCTTTCTGCATTCATCCAAAACAATAAAACAAACACCGCTGTTGCTGTTCTCATGCGTTTTCAGCATAGAAACATCGACGCCGAAATTTTGCAAAGAATTTTTTAACTGCGAGCCGAACAGATCTTTGCCGATCGCGCCGAGAAACATGACCTTTCGAGCGCCGAGTTTTTTGCAAGCGACAGCCTGATTTGCACCTTTTCCGCCCTGCGTTGTCATGAAACCGTGCCCCTTTAAAGACTCCCCGAGCTTGGGCAGCCTTTTTGCAGAAATCACAAGATCGACGTTGATGCTCCCGAAAACAAAAATTTTTTGCATTTTATTTTATACACTCTCTCAGTTTTATCAAATTATCGTTCAATGTTCCGTTTTTACTGAAAATACTGCTTGTCCCTGCGACAAAGATATCTGCGCCGTTTTCCCTCATGATTTTTCCGATTTCAAAACTGACGGCTCCGTCCGTCTCGATCTGCACATCACCATATCCGCGGTCATTGAGAAAGCTTCGCGCATCCTTGATTTTTTGCAATGTCTGCGGCACGATTTTTTGACCGGCGAACCCCGGATTTACCGTCATGATAAGAACAAAATCGATATCCGGCAGCAGATATTCAATGGAACAAAGCGGAGTCGCAGGATTTAAAGCGATCCCCGCCAACGCGCCCTTTTCTCGTATTTTGGAAATACATCTTTGAATATGCGGCGTACTTTCAAAGTGGACGGATACCATGTCCCCGCTTCGGATATCAAACCAATCCAGTTTATTCTGCGGATTTTCCACCATAAAA
The DNA here is from genome assembly GCA_902465495.1 of uncultured Eubacteriales bacterium. Taxonomy (GTDB): domain Bacteria; phylum Bacillota; class Clostridia; order Christensenellales; family Borkfalkiaceae; genus Borkfalkia. The sequence continues at coordinate 19,662 of CABQND010000004.1, read as the reverse complement.
TGATAATCGAAAGGAATATCCGTCAGGCTCCTCACTTGCCGCATGATACAATCGCTCAATGTAAAATTCGGCACGAAATGTCCGTCCATGACATCGATATGCAGATATTCTACTTTATTTTTCTCAAATATATCGAGTGTTTCCCGCAATCTTGTAAAATCGGCACACATCATCGACGGAGCGACTTTGCCCTTATCCATAATTCCCCTCCCCGTTTATTTATAAAGCGGCCCGAAATCGCGGCAAGCCATAAAATCTGCACTTTGGCTTCCCTGATCGCCATAAGAAGACCATACATGCGGACGAAAGATACGTTCGGCAGGAACATTATGTAAACTCACGGGAATACGCAGCATGCTTGCGAGCGTGATCGCCCTGTCGCCGATATGACCGTAGGTAAAACAGCTGTGATTTGCGCCCCAGCCCGCCATCACGCTGTAAACGTCTTTGCAGCCGCCTTTATCGATCAAATTCGGCACAAAAAAAGTAGACGGCCAAGCCCTGTCAGTACGCTTTTCAATAACATCGGTGATTTCTGTCGGCAGATCTACCGTGTATCCTTCCACGATCTGCAACACAGGACCAAGTTTGTGCACCCTGTTCAGCCGCATCATTGTGACGGGCATCTCCCGCCTCGTTACAAAATGACTGGAAAATCCACCCCCTTTAAAATATTCGAGATTTGCAGGATAATAAATCACTTTATTCAGAGTAGCACGAATGTCTTTTTCTGTGACCTTCCACCACGGTTTCATTTCCGCCTTTCCGTTTTCAACCATTTCGCCGGCCGCATCCAGAGCGGCAGAACCACTGTTATTGAGATGTATGAACCCGTTCTTCGCCCTGCCTGTCAATGTTTTGCCCGTAACGCGCTTGACAGCTTCCGGGCTCCAATAAGTTCGCACGTCCGCAAAGGCGCTGGCCTGATTCGTCAGAAGCTTTTGAAACAGCATGGTAAGCCCATTCAGTGTATCGTTTTCAGTGGCAATGATATACGGCTCCCTTTTCCCGTTCCAATCAAAGGAAGAATTTATGATACTTTCGGCAAAATCGGCGTTCGGCATATAATCCGTCCACTGTCGCTGCCCCTGAAAACCGCCGCAAATCGCCCCCTTACCCAGACTCTCTTCATAATACCCCTTCTCTCTCAACTTTGGATTGCCCTGAAAAATATCTTTCAGGATCACCGCCATTTTTACAGAGTATTCCCAGTCAGTATCCAGCTGTTCGCGGCTGTGACGCAAATCGGGCGGATTGTATACCTCTTCACCCTCGGTTATATTTTCTCTGACCCACGTCATCGCCTTTTGATATTCTTCTTCCGCATAGATCTTCTTCTGGATACGCCTGTTTATCTCAGACATATCCATCCATTCGGCACGCATGCCCAAATACTGCTGCAACAGCATCGGATCGAGCATGCTGCCCGGAATACCCATCGAGACGTTTCCGATCGCAATGTAACTGCCGTTTTTCATTTGTGCAACTGCCGTAGCTGCCCGCGCAAACAATAGAATTTTTTCTTCCACGTCTTCGGGAATAGAGTCGTCGTTCAAGTCCTTTACGTCTTTTCCGTAAATCGAAAACGCAGGCAGTCCCCTTTCCGCATAAGCGCCCATGGCGCAGGCGAGATATACTGCTCCGGGTCGCTCCGTGCCGTTGAACCCCCAAACCGCCTTTAAAGTATGCGGATTCATGTCAATGGTTTCGGTACCGAAACAAAAGATAGGCGTCACCGATATCGTAGCTGTCACTCCTTCTGCGGCAAACTTCTCGTCTACCCTCACCGCTTCCGCCGCACACGTTATCGTCGTATCCGGAATCAGGCACTGCACCGGAGTACCGTCAGAATAAAACACATTGGATTCAATGAGCTTTTTCACGGCTTTTGCCATGCTGAACGCTTTGCCCTCCGTTTTATATCTTACGCTGTCGCGACCATCATTGAGCGGCCTTATACCGATTTTTCCTTTCATATACGTTTTCTCCTATCTGTCAAAAAGCTTTTCTCTGGGCGGCAACGGTTTGAATTTTACGTGCGGTTCACTCTGATACCAGAATGCTACGGACGCAACGTCTTCGCTCAAATGTTTGTATTTTTTACGATCGGTTTGCCAGCCGATTGTATCCACGGTAACCTTGATATCCTTTTCAAATCCTATACAGTCCTCAATGTGGAACCTGTACATGCTCAGCTTTTTCGGGCTCTCTCCGTTTCCGACAAATACTGCTGGGACACCGATATAAGGCGTGCTGTAAACAACTTCACTGCTTCCGGGTATTACACCGTACGCTCCGAAATTCCATGCCCCGCCAAAGTAGTCCTCCGTTCCGTTATCGCATATCGTGGGATACTTGTCGTCTCCGTCGATAAAGAATTTAACTTCTCCTTCCCCCCACCAACCGCTGTTGAGAACAGTCCATGCAAGGTATGTCCCTACATACACGCCCCTTCCTTGTACATTGTCCAAAATGACATGGCGCGGATACTCTTCGCTCGTAACGCTCCTGCGATATACCGCGTGAAAATAACACGCGTCGTCCGAAATCGGTTCCGCATGATATAAAACCTTATATGCCACGATCTCACTGAACGTATCCCCGCGGTTTTCGAGTTCGATCCTCGCTCTTTTTCGAAACGGCATCGACCAGTAAGCGTTCAGCCCTCGATACGGCGCAACCACGACCGGCAGGGAATTCACGGTGTGCGGCACTCCGTCATGCCCCATACAGAAAAATGCTCCCAGCGGACACTCTACCGACGGTTCTGTTTCTCCGTCCCAGAAAATCCGTATGATCATTTCCGAAAATCGCTGTCTGTCGGTAGTGATAAATATATTTTTTATCGTTCCGCTGCCAGAAATGTCCGCAATGTTAAATTTTTCGCCGGGTGCCATGCGTTTGAAAGGGTTCACCTTCCAGCCTTCACCATGCGAATATTTCCCCCAAAAAGCGTCTTTCGGCAGATCTGAAGGCTTTGCCGTCGCTCCCTTTCCCTTTTCCCCCGTAGGGTTTTCGGCTGATATCATTCTCGTAACAATACCGCCCTTGTAAGCAAGATCATCAAGCATATATCCTCTCCTTTATTTCAAACCTGAAATGGCTATACCTTCCACCAATTTCTTCTGAAAGATGAAAAAAAGTATCAGCGGCGGGATCATCGCAATAATACAGGACGCGATCACGACGCCATAGTCATGTGAATTTACCGACTTTAACATATACAGTATTTGCGATACCTGCGTCAGCGTTCCTTCGTTCTCGGTTATCACCAGTGTGGGCCAAATATATGAATTCCAAGAACCCAAAAACGCGCCAACACCTATGATGATCATGGGCGTTACCGATAAAGGAACAAAAATTGAAATGAGTATCTTCAAACGGCTCGCCCCGTCAAGCATTGCCGCTTCCTCAACGCTGTCCGGAATATTTAAAAAATACTGTCGGAAAAAAAAGATGCTGTAAGAATTGGCCATGCCCGGAACAAATAACACGAAAATTGTGTTGATCATATTCAGTTCGGAAACGACCTTGATAGACGTCAGCTGAATGGCAATGCCCGGAACAAACATGAAAAACAGCAAATAGGTGAAAATTACGTTCTTAAATTTGAAATTAAAACGGGCAAAACCATACGCGGCAAGCATGTTGATCAATATGGAAAAGAAACAGTTACAAGATGCTACCACGAAAGTGGAAAGCAGAGCATTCAAAAACCTTCCCCCGTTTACGTCCACCTTGAATACTTCTTGAAAATTATCCCAGCAGGGCTTTTCCGGAAACCACGAGATACTTCCTCCCACTTCCGACATTTTAAAAACTTCCCTGCCGTCTTTCAAGGAATAGGGCAAAGACCATATCAACGGGAAGAGGAACAGCGCGATCACCAAAACGGCTATGACAATATAAACCGCTTCTTTTATCTTTTTTTTATAATGCGTGCAAAATCCTTTCATTTCAAGCGTCCTCCGACTTTTTCGATTGCAGAAAGAAAAATGCCAGTGAATTGAGCGTCGCTATCACGACGAGAATGATAAGAGAACCGGCAATCGAAACATTTCGCGGCGCACCGCTGCCGTCATTAAAAAGCCTGTACAGATACAGCACGGGAGTCAGCGTTTTATTTGCCGGACCGCCGCCCGTGATCATCAACGGCAAATCGAGCATTTGCAGTTTACCTGTCAACTGTGTGGACAGCAAAAAAATGAAAGTGTTTTTAAGATTCGGCATCGTAATATTGAATATCACGCGGAAAACCCCGGCGCCGTCGATCGCGGCCGCCTCGTAATATTCGCGCGGAATGCTGAGCATGCCTGCAAGCATGATCAATGTACTGCCGCCCAACCCCAACCATAGATCGCTGACGATTATGCTTACGTACGGCCAAATTCCGTCCACCCCGAAAACGATCGGATCCAAATCGGCAATGATCATCAAATTCGCAAAAAGCCCGCCTCTGTGGTTTGTAAGGAGGTGATAAATAATCGATACGATGACACTCGAAACGAGGGAAGGAAGGTAGACGATCACCTTTAACGCACCCGAAAAACCGCGCGTGGATTTTTTGACGAGCTGCGCAAGCAAAAAGGACAAAAACAATTGCAAAGCCACTCCCACGACAGCCATACCGATCACATTGCCGAACGACTGCAGGAAAACAGGCGTCTTAAAAATATAATCAAAATTGGAAAGTCCTACCCAATCCCCCGTGTTGTAATCGCGAAAAGATCGCAAAACCGCCATGACCAGCGGAATACAGGCAAACACAGTAAGCATCAAAACCGCCGGCAAAACGTACAAATAGCCCAAATTATCCTGATTCCTGTATTTTCTGCCGTTTTTTTGGGTCACGCTCCGTTCTTTTATCATGTTCATTCCCTTTTGTCATCGGAGGGAAGCATGCCCTCCGATGACAACACACAATTATTTTGCTTTTTTTCTGACAAAAAGCGCCAAAGCCACTGCTGCTGCGACCGCAAACCCGATCGCCCCGCCGACCGCTGAAATTTCGGAGTTGCAACCTCCGCCGCCCTCATCCGTATCGCCGTCCGAATCGGAAGGAATATTTTCGGGAACTACGGTCATTTGCACCGTATCGGTCAGTACACTGTCCAAAAACTTGTAAGAAACGGTAATCTCGGCTGTCCCTTCCGCTTTTGCAATGATAAACGAACCCGTAATCGATACAACGTTTTTCGGTTCACAGGATATATCGTAGCCCGACATGATCCTTTCTTTTTCGCCGTTTTCGTACACCAGATACACTTCGAAATCGACAAGATCGTTCATCGGCAGTTCAGCTTCTCCGTTGATTTTCAATTCCACCGCTTCTACAAAAATTGTTTTTGTTAAAGAACAATCGTCGATTTGAATGCCCATACCCTGCATCAGATCCCCGGTCAGACGCAGATATACTCTGTACGTTCCCGGTGTCGCACTAAATATATGCGAAATTTTCTGATACCCTCCTGCACCCGCAGAAGAATCGGCTGTCGTATAGGTATTTTCCCGGCTCTCTTCCCCGTCTTCCAACCTGACGGCACCGATCACCGCCGTCCCTCCGTTTTGGAACTTATTGATATAAGCGGAGAACGTATAATAATCTGCTTCTCCTATCACGACGTCTTGGTAAATATAAGAATAACTGTCGGGCGTAATGAGCGGATTGACGGAAGGCGCTATCATAAACAGGTTTCCTCTGCCCGTTCTTGCGTAATCCCCCGACACAACAAAATCGTGTCCGCCGTCGCTGGTTTTATCGATCTTCCATTCGCGAACTTCCGCATCCTCGAACCCTCCGTCGACCAGGAGGTTATCGCCGTCGACTCTTACAAGACTGCTTCCGATCACTGCGCTGCCGTTATAATGCGCTACGACATATATGTTTGCCTGCCCGTTTTTCCTCGCCAGGGCGAAATATTTGCCGAGCCTGCTGTAAATATTAAGAACTTCCGGATCGTCGGTATACACATCAATGTAATCCGCCGCAATCTCTGTACCGTCATTTCGCGTCAGCGTATAATCCACCTCAACATAGCTTTCTGTATTTACCTCACCGCCCAGTTTTACGCTTACCCCCCGCAAGCCGAAAGTCTCGCCCTCCGCTACGGTAATTGCAGGAATTGTAAACTGCTTCGAATAGCCGAACATATCAATTTGCAGGGTAATGCTCGCAGTGCCCTTACCTGCCGCGACAATTTTGTTATCCACGATCTTGAACACGCTTTCGTCGTCCGAGATGATCGTATAAAAATCTTCCGCCGTTATATTTTTGAGCATACCGTTGGAAAGATCCGCGTACAGCGTAAACTCCAGCATCTCGTTTTCTGCGGGCTGATTTTCAGCGATAAATATGATGTTTTCCGTTTCGGCGACCTTCTTCACCGAAAGATCGTCTACCTGATACCCTGTTTCGTAGAAGCCTGCCTCCGCAAAGGATATGGCAGACAGGTACAAAATGACCCGCACGGTTTCTCTTTCTCCCGAATTAAAATGCCAAACGTACTGTTCATAAAGCCCCGTGATCGCCCCGAACGACTGACTGTCAATAAACGTCCCCATCGGCTGCACGGGATCCATGACGGCAAGAATAATGGGCGCGCAAATATTTCCCGATCCCCATTTTTTTGCAAAATAGGAAAACTCGTACCAAGTATTCGGCTCAACGGTGATATCCTGATACACGCCTATATCGGTTCCGGGGACGATTTGTGCGTTTGCCGAAGCCAGCCAAATGTTATTATTTCCGCTGTTGCTCAAATTCCCGCCGCCGTCCACACCGACGTTCGCAGTCGCATTCCCCTGAACACTTACCCATCCGCGGTCTGCCACGGAGGAAAAAGGCTGTTTGATTATAGCCATCGAGTCTTCAAATCCCGCATTTTTCAGAAGTTCATTCCCGTCCGTAAGAGAAACCTCTTCGCCCATATTGATTTCTTGCAGGGAAACGGAATCGATACAATATCCCCCTGAAATTTGTGCCGAACCTTCCGTTTCGATCGCAATCTTTAAAGAGGTGTTCTCTCCGCTGTAAAACGCCAAAGACACCTTTTCATATACTTCGCCGATATCTTCGCTTGTCAGACTGCTGATAAACGTATCGGAATGAATTGGCTTTACACCGTATGCAAGAGGAGAAACCGTTCCGACTTTTTTAACATAAAAAGACAGCCTGTACAACTTTTTGCTTTCGACCGTCACGCTTTGATTCAGTACAGCGCTTCCCCCTTCCGAAGCCGCAATGTAGGCGCAATCCTGCCCTTCATAAGCATCACCGTCGGAACGTATCTCGCTTCCCGTTCCCGTCCACGGAGCAGAAGTATCGTCGATCAGCTCCTGATTTTCAAATCCTCCGTCAAGGACCAGCTCCTCATATCGGCCCAGTTCATACAAACAAACAGCGTCTATATGATATCCGACATTTCCGACCTCCGCGAATTCTTTTGTTTCAAGTTCGAAAAGTATTCGCAAGGAAGTCGCATTTTCACTCGAAAACTGCATGACGACCTGCCTGTAAGAGCCCGTACCCTCGCAGACATACTCTTCGGAAAAAGTATTTTCCTTGTCGGCAAACCCGTATTTTAAAGGAGAAATAACATTGCCGGCATTCCATTTTTTGATATAAAAAGATAATTCGTACTCGGTATTTTCTTTGAGCGTGACATCCTGATACATCTGCATTTTGAGCCCCGCACTGAGATAGTCGGCGGCACCTGCCCAAAACATATTGGCTGTCCCTTCAAATGGCTCCGAGTATCCCGTTATCGCCGAATCGTCAATCCCCATCCCCGGATACGGAGCGCCCAAATCTTGTCCGCTTACAACGCCCCACCCGATCGGACTGCCAAGCACCGCGCCGTTTTCAAATGAACCATCCGCAATGAGATTTTCTCCCACTTTGACGAAATCATCCTGCGCTTTTGCCGAAGTCGGTATAAGACACAACCCTGCGATACAGGGCGTTAAGAGAATCAATAAACATCCCAAAATGATTTGTCTGAATTTACTTTGTGCCATTATTTCGCTCCTTTCCTTTTCTTTATGAAAATCACTGCTGTCCCCAGCAAAGCAAAACAACCAATTCCGACAGGACTTATGCTTGCATTACAGCCGGAACTGTTGTCCGAATCATCCCCCGCAGGATCCTCAACCTGTCCGTCGCCGACGGGGGGGTGCACTTCCATTTCTTCGAACACTGCCGTGATAACGCTGTCCTGCGTAAGTATAAAGGTATTTCCCTCGATCGCTTTGCCGTTGACGCAGATCTCTTTGAGTTCGTACCCTTCCGCAGGCGTTGCGGTCACGGTTATCTCCGTGCCGACGGCAAGGCTGTTCCCTTCCGGAGAAATGCTTATTTGCCCGTTGACGATCTCCCCGACCGTTACGGCGTATTGGATTTTTTCGAACACTGCCGTGATAACGCTGTCCTGCGCAAGCACAAAGGTATTTCCCTCGATCGCTTTGCCGTTGACGCAGATCTCTTTGAGTTCGTACCCTTCCGCAGGCGTTGCGGTCACGGTTATCTCCGTGCCGACGGCAAGGCTGTTCCCTTCCGGAGAAATGCTTATTTGCCCGTTGACGATCTCCCCGACCGTTACGGCGTACTCACTCGCCTCTTTGAGGGAAATTTCATCCACATGGAAACCCGTATCATACCCTCCGTTTGTCTCTTTCGGCAACGAATTATTGTAGATAAATATCCTTATTTTCGTCAAATCGCCTGTATTGAAGATATAAGTTAATTTTTGATAATTCTGTGTTTGCCCGAACGTATATGTACGGGAATCTACCGCTTCATCCGGCGTTTCCGATGAAGGATCGGAGTATCCATAGACCACGGGTGCTACAATGTTGTTCATATCCCATTTCTTGATATTGAACGTAAACTTATAATATGTATTCGGCTTTACGGCCACATCCTGGTAGATTCCGAGTTTTGTATTTTCAGCAAACGAACCGACTGAACATATAAACGCATTTGCCGTTCCTTCATACGCCGAAATATTGCCGGGAAATGTATCCACGCCGACACCCGTTGCCGCAAACGATCTCCATGACGTATCCGCAGAGAGAGTACGCGGAGAAGCCTCAAATCCGCCGTCGGTTATGTATTCCATATCTTCTTTTTCAAAGAGCGAAATCAGATCGAAATGGAATCCCGTGCCGTATCCGTCCGCTTCTGCTTTCGATATGCAGTCGGTATACAAAAATACCCTTATTTCCGTAAGTTCGGCATTATAAAAGTCAACTTTCACTTCTTGGAAAGTCCCCAACGGGTTTTGATAAATAATTTCTTTAACCGCCGCAAAGGGATCAGAAGCATTCGGATCTGCATAGCCTAAGTGAATGGCTCCCACCTTATTCCCTTCTGCCCATTTTTTGATGTGTGCAGAAAGCTGATACGTCTTTCCCGCCTGTACTGTAACGTCCTGATAAATGCCGTTTTTCTTCCCTGCCAAATTGTCGTTGGATGCTTCCATCCATACAGAGCCGACCCCTTCATAAGACGCCGTACCCGCTCTGTCCCAGCCGAGCACGGCATCGGGGAACATAGTCCACGGAGAAGAATTTTGGTCGATTGTCTCCTGCGTTTCAAAGGACGCATCGCTCAAAAGATTTGTCAGATTCACTTTTTCCAAAGAAACTTCGTCGAGATGAAAGCCGATTTCACCCGCAACGTTGACATCCGCGGTAAGAAAAGAAAACAAAATCCTGACATTGGATAAATTCCCGCTGTTGAAATTTAAACGAAACTGCTTATATGTTCCGCCAAGCGCGCCGCTTTCCACTGTTTGGCGCATTGTATAATCAAAAGTATCTTCTGCGGCAATACCATAATCAAACGCGGGAGTGTTGTTTCCATCCGCCCATTTTTTCAGCCAAAACGACAGCATATATTCGGTGTTTTTTTCCACTGCAATATCTTGATACAGTTTTATCGGCGTCCCCGTCTGCAAATAACTGCCCGCTCCCGCCATAAATACGTTTGCGGTGCCTTGTTTCGAATTTACGTTTGCTTCCCAATTATCGACTCCGATACCCGGCGCCATTGCCCCGACATCCAAAGCTGTAACAGCCTGCCAGGCATACTCCTCTCCCAAAGATGAACTTTGCTCAAAAGAACCGTCCGCTACGAGATTTTTTCCGCTTGTACAATACTGCTCGGCATTTACAGATGTTGTATGCGATATCGTGAATAATACACCGCACGAAAATACCGCCGCCAATAGAATTACCCAAAGATTGCGTATCTTACTTTTTATCATTTTCTTCCCCCTTTAATAAATATTTTTTGTTTGGTTCTGCCGCTGTTATGCGTCAAACGTGAGCATGACAACCTTCCTGGACGGCAGCGGCAGATTCAATTCCGCAATGCCGTTATTTATTACAGCCGAATATCCGCTCTGACCGGACGCGATCACACCCGAATCTACGCCGTAAAGACTGCCTGTATTTAGATCAAAATCGAAAGCAATGTCATTTTCAGTGATATTGCAAAGGAACAGAGCGATCTTTCCGTTATATTGAAAGGCGGATACAACCACACTGTCGACAGCAGTTGTCCCCGAATAGTCCTGTCCGCGAATATTCGCCGCATCCATACGATAAACGTAATAATCGTATTCTGTTTTGCCGGTATTGAGCGTCGGTGCCGGCATCATTTCGCCCCAAACGAGGAAATCTTTTCCGTACGTCATTCTTGCCGCCGCCAGCTCGCCCGCAAACGCAAGCATGTCCTCATCATAATATTCGGGTAACGGATAGCCGCGCGTGCTTTTCAGCGTATTTTCGTAATTGTATTCCGGAATGCCGCCGTTGAGCGCCGTAAACGCCATCGTATGGTAATACGCTCCCCCCATACTCGTTTCGGGGATCATATAGCCGTCCAGCCTTACGCCGGTATATTCCTTGTAGACATATTCAAACAGGTGAACCTTTTCGGCACTTCCGTTTTCCACGAGGTTTAAAATCCGCATTGCTTCCATCTGCGAAAGCGCCTGCGCATTTGCCCGCGTCTGATAAAAATCAATATACGGAATATATTGCTCGCTGATAAGTTCTTGGCCGTAAACGCCGCCCTTGCTCCGCGCATAATCGGAAAAGATCTTCATCTGTGCCTTCGATTCCCCGACAATGTTGATCCTGTTTCCGTGCGCATGATTTTTATCGAAACACTGTTTGGGCAGGCCCGCCGCAAAACCTACGTCGTGATAGATCCCTCCGAAATTTGCCTGTTCCACATAGATTTGATCTTTGGACAGCTGCGTGAGCGTATACTCGTCGCAAGAAGGGCAAATTTCATAATATACTTCCTCCCAGTTGTAATAATAATACTCCGACTCATCGTAGTTGATCATAGCGTTGTCTATAAACGTCTGATTATTGTTATACTGAGATTTGAGATAAAAAGACGGGAATTCAAACATGATATAGCGATCGCCGTATGCATCCATCATGTTGTAAAAATTAGTCGTTTTGGCGTTTTGCAGCCACGTCTGATACACCCTTTCGTCTGCGTTGCCGCCGGCGATCGTCGTACCGCTGAGCGTAATGAACAAATATTCTCCGGGTATTTCGGACTTCATCAATTCATACGCCCGCTCGGTACCGGTAGTGTTGTCATTGAGAAAACAAAAATTGGTAAGAGTGGTGTTTTCATAAAACTCTTTGTTGATGTCGCTTCTGTTTACGTTTTTGCCCTTTACGCACCAGGGCTGTTGTATTGCCCATTCCTTATATCTGTCTGCGGCTTCGTACCAAGTCCCGCGGGTGAGGTTTGCGATGACCGTGTCATAACCGAATTGAATGTCTTTTCCGTCAAAATTTTGCGCAAAGTGCCATACCGAAGCGCGCAAATCACCGTCTTGCCCTGTAAAAGTAAAACTCTTCATCCCGTCCGAACTGTCCTCGGTCTGCATATAAAATCCGCCTTCGTCTTGGGAATAATACGCCTGAAATTGCATGGGATATTCCCATCCGGAAGGGTAAAAACCGTCCGTTCTGCCGATCCCCTGATAATCCCCGTTGAAATTCTCGACGGGATTATGGAATACATACCCCGTTACGAAAGGAGATAAGAAGCAATCCTTCTCTTTGCTGTCTAACGACTTGATCCCGTTTATGATCGGATATTCCACAGCATATACGGGCTTTCCCGCAGAATTGCCGCCAATATGCAAGTTGTTGAATATCAATTCCCCGCTATCTTTGGCGAGAGAAACCTCCGCCGACGCAGTATGCCCCGTATCAAAGCCCCATGTAAAACACAATTTAATCAAATCTGCCGAGTCTTCCGCAACTTCATAGGAAAAAGTCTTGGGAGATTCATATTGCTCGGCAGCGTTGCCGATATATGTCATGCGAATGACCGCCATATCTTCTACCGCACCGTCTTTCGTCAGATACAGATCGGCTTCTTTGTTATAAAGTTCGCTGATTCCGCCCGTCTGCTTATTTATGACAGCGCGCATTTTCCCGTTTTCCAATATGATCCGCTGATCGATTTTAAGCGACAAATCACTTTTCCCTCCCGAACAGCCAAATAAAGTGATACTCATACATAAAGCAAGAATGATCGATATGATTTTTTTCACAAAACTTTCTCCTTACAAATAAGGATTGGGACCATACGAATCCCTCGACATCACTGTGTTTATCGTGGATTTCGCAGTCGTCAGCGCACCGGCGTAGACGCTTTCAAAATCCTTGTTGGTGTTTAAAATACACGTTTCAAACATCGCTGCAACCGCATAAGACAGATCGAACGGGAAACGCACTTCGGGCACGGCATAACTTGCAACCTTTGTTACAGTCTCCGCCCATTCCGGCTTTATATCGTACTCCGCCGTTTCCATATAATTCAGCACACTTTCCCTGACAGGAACTTTCCCCATATGCTCCACCTTAAAATATTCGGCGCTTCTTGCAACGTCATCCGCAGCCATCCATTCGATAAATTTCCAAGCCGCATCTTGCTTGGCTTGCGATGACTGTGCCGAAATGCCAAACGTCCAACCGCCGTTGGTTGCGGTGCATTTTGTATCGTCCCCGTCCTTCGTGGGAATCGTGCTGATACCGATGAATTCGACTGCCTCCGGATACTGTTCGTACAGCAGAGAAATGTTCCAGCTGCCGCCCCAGCACATGATCGCAGTTTCATCTGCCAAGGAAATTACATTGTCGCCGTATCCGTTGGTCGTTAACGCAGCAGGCGCCGCCCATCCGTTCTTTATACAGGTATAAAAGAATTGTGCTATTTCTTTGAAGCCCGCCTCATCGATTCGGCTCTCCATCCAATCGTCTGAAACCACAAACCCGCCCGTCATATTTTTTTGCAATCCTACCGTTGTCCACGACAGATCCGCCTGTCCTACGGGCAGCGACAGACAATATCTTCCCCTGCTCAACGTAGGCGCAATTTTTTCACACACGTCGTATAATTCGGCAAACGTCTTCGGCGCGAAATCATAGCCTGCTTTTTTAAGTACGTCTGTTCGATAATAGAACAATGTGGAAGGTTCTGTATACCATGGATACGCGTAATGTTCGTCTTCAATCTCTACCATCTTCCACACGTCGGCCGAAATGTCAGACTTCTGCTCTTCCGTCAAATATTTATCAATGGAAATAATATTGTTCGCTTCCTTTTCCCTGACCAGCGTGTTGTATGATATTAAGTAAATATCGGGTGAAGTTCCGTTTTCTCTGCCCGTGGTGATTGCTTGCCAATAAAGCTGATCGTCATAGTAAATTTTGAGTTCCACATAAATTTCGTCTTGCGATTCGTTGAATTCATCGATCCTGTCTTCGATATACCCGTTTGCCCAGCTCTCGAAATCCTTCGTATAAATTTTGATCTTGGTTACATCCGAATCGGTATTTGCTTTCGAGCCGCATCCTGCCGCGAACGTTAAAATAAAGGCTATCACAAGCAATATGCTAAGAAATTTTTTCATTTTTAAACTCCTTTATAATTTTGATATTTTCTTGAAAAGATCTTCCATAAGTACATCTCTGTCTATGCTGTAAACGTAATCGACCGTCTTTGTTTCGTCAAACGCAAAATTTCTTTCATCGTTCAAGAACGGACGTTTTTCCTTTTTTACGCGCATAAATTTTCCGTTATCATCCAATACATAAGCAACTGCCGTAACATCCCAAAATACTACGCTCCACGGACTGTCCTCACGCTTGGAATGACTTTTAAAAAATTTTGTTTCTTCGATCAGCCAATCGCTTAAACTGTTTTTACCTCCCAACCAATACTTCATCTCAGGCTCCGTCGACAAAAATTCGGAAACAACGCCCATGCAGGGAAGCAACGTAAGCTTCACCCCGCTTTTTAAAATGATGTTGGAGGCAACAATATCTCCCTGCAGATTGAACTCATTTTGATCGATCCACGAATAAGCATGACAGCCCAGCCATACAACTTCGATCTTTTCTGCTATCTGCGGAGCCAGCATAAGCGCCGAAGCAACATTTGTGATCGCCGCAATCTCGATAACGTACAGAGGATCCTCCCTCGTATGCTCTGACGCCTCTTTGATCAGATGCGTTACGGCAGGCGACGGTACTGCTTGCATGTCTTTTCCCATAAAACGCCTTGCGCCTTTAAATACCAATGATTTGTATTTTTCCTTCCCTGCCAATTTCAAAAGCTTGATACATGCTTCATAACTTTTATCGATGCTTTCATCGACGGTGTTCGCTCTGTAATTCAAAAACGGTGCAATGTATATTCCCTTAATATTCACCTCTTCTTCCGACCCGAGCAAATATGAAAGCGCCCACAAATCGTCACATTCGTTATACACATCGCTGTCAATCACCACATCCTTACGTCTGGTTTGCATTTATTCTCCTTTACAATAGGTTATTTTTTCTACCTTTTTGATAAAAATGAAACGTTTCATTTTTAAAAAAATCAAAAAGGCAATTTTCCTTACCTTTCTAAATGATCATATAGTTGCAATCGTTTGCCCGTAAACAAGTTTACTATTGAGTATAAATACTTGCTTTTTCAAACTCGGCTCGGCAAGCAACTCAAATAGCCGCTCCACTGTTTTTTGCGCTATTTCTGCCATCGGCTGATTCACGATCGTTAATTTCGGGCGATATAAACTCGTGATCATTATATCGTCAAAACCGACGATCGATATGGTTTTGGGAACAGAAATATTCAGTTCATTGAGCAGATACACACACCCCACGGTGCTTATATAGTTGGCAGCAAAAATTGCCGTAACCTTCTTTTCACTGAGAATTTCTTTCCCCACTTTATAAGCATAATCGATGCTTTGATTGATCTTATATATTTTCGCATTCTCTTCGCCGATGTTATTATCGACAAAAGCCCTTTTAAACCCCTTTAAACGACAGTTGGAGGTATACGCATTATTCCCGTCTACGATGATTGCAATATGCCTGTGTCCCTTTTTTATTACACAATCGGTTACCTCGTAACTGATCTGCTCGTTATTGGTCAAAATAAAGTCACGATCCACACCTTCCACATAATTGTCTAAAAATATGACAGGTACATCCACCTCTTCCAGCAATTTATAGTCTTCCCTTCTGTTCGAAATAGGGAAAATTATCAACGCATCCACTCGGTGAGAAATGAACCAAGATATGCTCTTTTGCTCTTTTTGAATGTCATAACTGCTCTCCTTAATAATAGTCGCATATCCTTTCCTGTAAAGTTGTTCCTCTATATCAAATATCATCCGCGAATAAAACAAATTATCCAGGCGCGATACCAATATGCCCACCGTCTTTGTTTTATTCGTTATAAGCCCCCTCGCGTATTCATCCACATGGTAATTTAATTTTTGAATGGCATCCGCAAGTAGTATCCTGTTTTTTTCCTTTATAGCGCCGCCGTTTAAGTACTTCGACACCGTTCCCGAGGACAATCCCGTCAAATCGCAAATGTCATGTATCGTTGCTTTTTTCATGAATTTTACCAAATATGAAACGATTCATTTTTTTCTTGATTTTATAATAACACGGAAAACCTGCTTTGTCAATACCTGTTTTTAAATTTTTTTGTGATTTGTGTTATGTTACACTTGACGTGTTAAAAGCCGTAGGCTGTTATGCCTTTGTGTTTTTAACACGTTATTTTTATTTGGTGGCGACCATACGCAAAGGAGAAACAGCAGCAAAATGGCACGAACAGAACAGAATGTAGTTGAGAACGAACAGAAAGCCGAAGCAATGGAACAGAACAGAGCGGAAGCGAGGAAACAGGACGAACGGACGACTACGGTAGTAAGCGCAGCGGAAGCAGCTTTTGAACGAGGTTTGGACGGGAACGATACGGAAGAAACCGCGGAGAAGAAATCGAAAGCAGAACTGCCCGCGCTGTATATCTATCGTAGACCGTACACCAACAAATCGGACGGCAAAAAGTATTGGGAGTATGTACTCCCCGCCGTGTTCTGCGGGCAAGTTGCGGAAGTCGGTTTGAAAGTTCGCGGGGATAAAGACGTTGCCGGGTATCAAATGCTGGAACAGTTGTTTGATGGCGGCGTGAAGAAAGTCCTTTTCCGAGCAGAGGAAGCGGAGCGTTTCGACGAGAATACGAACAGAACGACGAAGTATTGGACGTATTCGGCGGTTGTGGAAAAGGACGGTTTCGAGTGGACGTTTCCGCTGACAACGCGCAGACCGAGTGACCGGGCTATATTGGAAAATTATATCCGCTATTTGCGGTTTGTGGCTGAACGAGAAACTGCGCAGGCGCAGACGAACGTGAAAGCATAAAAGAAAATATCGGGGTTGTTTCAATCGGGGAAAACTGAATGAAACAGCCCCGTTTTGTTTTACGAGGTGACATATGATTGATTTTAAGCAAAAGCGGTCTATGGGGCGTTACGGTTGTGAGGGCTTGGAAGAATGGAACGCATTGAATGGATATGCCGCAAAAATTCGCGAAGATTTAGAAACAAGTAAAACAAATTTCTTTTGGCTCGGCGTTCATCTGATTGCCCTATATTCGAGCAATTTGTATCGGCTGACATTTGACCGTGAAAAGTTGGGAGTTTCGGGTATAGTCGATAATTGCAGCGCGGAATGTTTTTTCGCGTATTGCTACGACGAGTTCGGGTTGGATAAAACGCAGGTAAGCCGTTACATGAATATCGTTGACGAGTTCGGTGACGGGCTGCGAGGTTTCAAAAAGGAATGGGAGCCTTATAGCTATTCGCAGCTATGCGAGTTGCTGCCCCTCTCTTCCGAACAACGCAAGCCGATACAGCCCGATTGGACGATAAAGCGGATACGGGAGTATAAGAAAAGCCTTGTTGCGACGTCGCAACAGAGCGACGAGGAAACACCGGAAGCGGAAGAACCGCCGCAGGAAGAAAAGTATATCCGTTTCGAGAAATGGACGAAGCGGGAACTGTGCGACAAGATAATCGATTTGGAAGCGGAGCGGGAAATGCTGTTGCGGGAAATCGAGAACTTGCGCAACCCTGCCGCCGAAGAAGAACCGTTTGACGAAGATATTATCGGGTTGCCCCCGATATTGAGAACGATTGCGGGGTGATCGGAATGAAAGGTTTTATCGAATTGACGGTTTTCTATGACGGTATGAAACTACTTCTTCCCCTGCAAGGTATTCGTTCGATAACGGAGCTTGAAGATGGTCGCGCGTTAGTCGAAACGGAAAGTCTTTGCTGTTGCAGTCCGAAAGAAAAGTTTTCCCTATTCGATACAAAAGAAACGTATAGGGAAGTAAAACAAAAAATTTTAAGCGAGGTATAAAAAAATGGCGGTAAGAATTAAGGGCAGGAGAGGTCAGACGGTTACGCTGCTGAACCCCTCGGAGAAAAGCGGCAAGTTTGCGGACGAGCTGCGAATGAATACGCGCTATACGAACGACGGGCGATATAAAGCCGATAAGGACGGCGTTGTGCCGTCGCTGTCGAAAGTGCAGCGGGCATATCGTGCCGGCTATCTCGACCGCGGGAAAGACGAAGCGCGAATTTATAAGTGGAAGAAGAAAAAAGGCTATATAAAATGAAACCGAAACGGTATGAATTGGAGTTTGATATGTGGCGCATGCTCGGTTGCGGTTTTCGTCGGGAACGAGTTTGTCAAGATGATTTTTGTAAGTTTTCTAAATTCAAATATTTATCCGCTGAAAAATCTCCCAACATCTCGTGTCTGCATATTTCTTGAAACACCGTATTCAAAGGCTTCTTCGCACTTTCCGATTGCTTCACATTGACAATAAAAGTTGTTTTGCCTATTCGTGTTGTATAAGATAAAGTGTTTTCTTTCATATAGTCCGTTTCTCCTTTTCATAAATTGACTGTGGGGCATTCCGTTTGGAACACCCCACAAATACATCTGCTTCATCTGAACATATCAAGAAGTCATTAAGTCGTGAGTGTAATGGAAATGGTTATCTTTCCATACCACGCTTGTTTCTTCGTGCCTTGATACGCTCCTGTCTTTCTTTTTCCCTTGCTTCTTTTTCGGCTCGTTCCTGTGCTTCCTTAAAAGAAAAAAGTTGCTTCACTTTTTCGGTAAAAAGTTTAGCAACTTCGGGGAAATGCTCCAACGCTTCAAGAAAAGGTCTGCACTTTTCTTTCAGTTCGTTGTATTTGGTTTTCATTCTTTCCAGTGCGTTTGCACTGTCCATATATTTCTGTCGGTAATAACTTGCACTCTGCTCCAAGTTCTTAATTTTCCCACGACTGGTAATACCCTCTTTTGCAAGGGCAGTCAGTTGAGAATAATCCTCTTTGGAGATTGCCATTTTACCTGTGATTGTTTTCTGCCCCATACTGTCAATCTCGTTTAAGGTTTTGGAAATATGACGGGCAGGCTCATACTTAACCTGTTCCTTTTGAATACGCTTCTGCAACTTCTCCAATCGCTCTTTGTCCTGTTGGATTTGATATTGCAGGGAAGTCAAATGCTCTGCTGTACTTCCGTATTCGCCACGCTGAAAGCCTTTGAACCCTTGTTCCGTCATATAGTGAAACAATTCATCTTGCAGTATGCTGTACGAAGCTCGGAACATCGGTTTCCCGTTCTTTCTTAGCAACGGATTTCCTTTTTCATCGGTCATCGGAATATCCGATTTCCATTTCTTTGAATGGCTTATCTGATTGACCACTTCCTTGACCGTTCCACGCAGTTTTTCGTCTTTGCAACGCTTGCTCCACAGGATTTCTTTCTCCACAACAGGCAGAACCATTGTGTGAAGATGATAATGGTAAACCTCTTTTCCCAGTTCCTCGGTTGCGGCTACATTGATTTCATCAGCGTGCATTACTGCCGATATTACATTATCAGCACCGAATTTTTCTTCAATGAAATGATAGGCTTCTTCATAAAACTGCTTTGCGTATTCATAGCCACCGTTACGCTCGAAGTACATCGTGTTCACATCAATCACAATCTCATCAAACAGCGTTGCGTCTTTCCTCAACCCTCGAAGCGATACCATACCGTCTGTTTCCATCTGCTTTAACTGTTCCATATAGGTCGGGGCAGTCGGCTTTTTGAAATGCACATTAAAGGGTATTCGCTCTACAATTACATTCATATTTTCGTAGGTTTCATTCTTGCGTTCGTTGTGCCTTTCCGCCTTGCTCACATCAGAAGCGGTGTACTGTTTTACCCTTGCACAACTCATATCCG
>CABQND010000003.1 GCA_902465495.1 uncultured Eubacteriales bacterium | reverse complement strand
GCTTCCTTTCGGCAGAACAATAATTTATAAATGGCTTAGAAAATCAAAAGCGAAGCGCCGCCGCGCACACTCGTCCATAGCAAACCTATATACATATAATAAAAAGGAACTAAGTCGATTGAACTTAGTTCCTTTTTGGTTGAGGCAACGGGACTTGAACCCACGACCTCTTGGTCCCTAACCAAGCGCGCTACCAAACTGCGCTACACCTCGGATGCTGTAAAACAGCATATTCTATTATACATTTTTTTCAGAAAAAGTAAAATGATTTTGCCTATAAATCATAAAAATTTTATAGATTTCTCTGTTTAAAATTGTAAGCGTGCGTTGTATATAGGGATCGGGTATTATTTTAAAGATCCATCATCGTTCAGAGAAGTTGTATTACGTTTATTATTGATGAGAGAGATAATGATGAAAAGCAATACAGGTAAAAGAACGGCTGCACAGAAAAGTGCGGACAGATTCCCAAATAAGGGGGAAACAAAACCTCCTGCGACAGCACCGAGCGCGAAGGCTAATATGACGATAGCATAGATTGCGCTTTTTTTAATTTTTGCAGAATTTTTTTCGGCAATGCCGCTGTATAAGAACATAACTGTCTGGCGGAGATTATTTGTGCAGAAAGTAGTAGCAAGTTTTGCGCCTCTGCACTCTGTAAAAGTATTATATTGCAGGGCACACAAAAAGGATACGGAAACGTAAGTGACCCAATCGGGTATGCTTGCGGGGATAAACGCCAAAGCGATAAGAGTTACGATTTCGACGGCGGTGATAGTACAATGTAAATCAATTTTTTTAAAAGCGGACGGTAGAAAGACGGAAACAAAAATACCTGCAACGTAAGCGAGCAGAGAATAAAGGCATTGCAAAGCGGATAAATATTCACCGTGTGAGATATGTAGGGCAAATAAGACTACATTGCCGGTTTGAGCATTGCAAAAGACACCGCCGTGCAAGAGATAGGTATACGCTTCAAGAAAGCCGCCGACCACGGCAAAAGAAATAAAGATATAAAAAGAGTTTGAAACAGAAAAATTTTTCATTTTTTCCATAAAATTGGCACCTTGTGTGAGGATTGCGCATAGTATTGTAGAAGATTTGCGGCAGAAAGTCAACAAACAAAAACGCGGAAGAATATTTTTTCTGAATTTTTTATTATGAAAGATTGCATCGGGGCGTATGAAAAGGTAATGATGAAAATATAAAATTTTTCACACAATGGTAACAATTCGATACTTTCATTCTCTTGACAATTTTCTGATTTTGGCTATAATGTTAGTTAACCTAACAATTGCGAGGTTGAGATGGATAAGCGACACATCGGTTATGCGGTTAAATCGTTGAATCGCAGCATCAGCAGGATGATTGATAATATTCCTGCGGTGCGGGAAAACAAAAATTTGACAAGTATCCAATTTTGGATACTTGCTTTTTTGTTTAGAAATGCGGATCAAGATTTATATCAGAAGGACGTAGAAGTTGAGTTTAAAATTCGTCGTTCGACAGCGACGGAGCTAATGAAGTCGATGGAAGCGAGCGGTTTGATTTGCCGCATACCGGTTGAGCATGATGCACGGCTGAAAAAGATTGTAACGACGGAGTATGCGCAAAAGATACGCGAGCAACTTGATGCGCAGGTGGACCTTACCGAAACGCAATTGACGGAAGGTTTTTCGGATGAAGAGATCGATCAATTTTTTGATTTCGTGCGCAGATTCAAAGAAAACCTTGCAAAGATCGGATAAGAGAGCGATTGTTGGGGTGTCGCCGTGCAGGGGCATGACGGCGGAAAGTCAGGTAAAAATTTAAAAGGAGTTATAAGATGATCAAAACTTTGGCGAAAAGTGTCCGCGAATACAAAAAGCCGTCCATACTTTCACCGATTTTTGTATCGATCGAGGTCATTCTCGAGTGTTTGATGCCGCTCGTGATCATGCAATTTATTGGCGAGATCAGTCCGAGCAATTCGACATCGACAGAAGGGGTGCAGATGTCCACGATTCTTACATATGGCGGAATTTTGATCGCGATGGCAGTGCTTTCATTGGCAACAGGCATGTTATCAGGCAGATTTGCGGCGCGTGCGAGTGCTGGTTTTGCAAAGAATCTGCGTAAAGACATGTATTATGCGATCCAGGACTATTCATTTTCGAACATCGATAAGTTCTCGACGTCCAGCCTTGTGACGCGTCAGACGACGGACGTTACAAACTTGCAGATGGCGTATATGATGATCATTCGAGTGGCAATTCGTTGTCCGTTGATGCTTATATTTTCGCTCGCGATGGCATTCACGGTAAATGTTACGATATCTTGGGTATTTTTGGCTTTAGTACCGATTCTTGCGGCCGTTTTGGTTGTTGTAATTATTAAGACACATCCGATTTTTATTCGCGTATTTAATAAATACGACAACATGAACCGTTCTGTACGAGAGGATATCAAGGGTATCCGCGTAGTGAAGTCATTTGTTCGCGAAGATTTCGAAAAGAAAAAATTTGAAAATACGTCGGAAGATGTTCGCAAGGACTTTACGCTTGCCGAGCGTATCATGGCGATAAATGCGCCTGTAATGCAGTTTTGCATTTGGCTGTCGTTTTTGTTGATTTTTTTGATTGCTTCGCTTTTGACTGCGAAAAATCCAGCGAATCCTGTTGGGGAAGAGAAACTTACGGTATTGATCATGTATGCTTCGCAGATTTTGTCTGCCGTCATGCAGCTTTCGATGGTGCTGGTCATGATAATTATTGCGCGGACGTCTGCAGAACGTATTGTGGAAGTGTTGAACGAAAAGAGCAATATCGTATCCCCGGAAAATGCAGTCAAGGAAGTTAAGGACGGAGATATTGTGTTTGACAATGTAAGTTTCAAATATAGCAAAAACGCAGAGAAATTTGCATTGGAAGGTGTAAATCTTCACATAAAATCCGGCCAGACAATAGGCGTGTTGGGCGGAACCGGTGCATCTAAATCGACGCTCGTGAATTTAATTCCGCGTTTGTACGATACGACCGAAGGTGCCGTATATGTCGGAGGCGTCAACGTTAAAGATTACGATCTGGAAACACTTAGAAACAAAGTTGCCATGGTGTTGCAGAAGAATGTCCTTTTTTCGGGCACGATTAAAGAAAATCTGCGCTGGGGCAAAGAAGATGCGACAGATGAAGAGATGCTTCGGGTATGTAAACTTGCGTGTGCGGATGATTTTATTCAGGCGTTTCCCGATAAGTATGATACATACATTGAACAGGGTGGTACGAATGTTTCCGGCGGGCAGAAACAGCGGCTTTGCATTGCTCGCGCTCTGTTGAAAGATCCGAAGGTTTTGATTTTGGACGATTCGACAAGTGCGGTAGATACCAAAACGGATGCGATGATCCGTAAAGCTTTCCGCGATGAAATACCGAATGTAACAAAAATCATTATTGCGCAACGTGTTTCATCTGTTCAAGATGCTGATCAGATCATTGTGATGGACGGTGGTAAGGTTAACGCAGTCGGTACGCACGAAGAATTGCTTGCAAACAATGAGATTTATCGTGAAGTATATTATTCGCAAAACAAAATAGGCGGTGCTGCCGAAGGAGGTGCGGCTCATGAGTAAGCAGAAAATGGGTATGCCGGGCAGGCCGAAAGTCAACTCCTTTCAAGTGATGGGACGGCTTCTTTCGTATCTATTTCATTATTATAAAGTTAGGCTGATAGCCGTATTTAGTTGTATTACGGTAACGGCGGCGGCAGGTATCAGTTCATCAGTATTTTTGACTTTGATCATTGATGATATTATCACGCCTTTAAGTCAAGGTACGGAGACGTTTGAAAGCATACGGCAAACGCTGTTTTTGATTATCGGCGGCATGGGATTAATGTATGTAATCGCGCTGGCTGCATCTTTCTTTTACAATCAAACAATGGCAGTTGTTACGCAAGGATTTTTGATGCATGTCAGAAATGATATGTTTGCGCAGATGGAATCCCTTCCGATTCGGTATTTTGATACGCATACGCATGGCGATATCATGAGTACCTATACAAATGATACGGATGCGCTTCGTCAGCTTATTTCGATGAGTATCCCTCAATTGTATTATTCAATGGTGGCAGCGCTGGTTTTGTTTGTGATCATGCTTTTGATGAGCTTGTGGCTGATGTTTGTCGTATTTTTCGGCGTTGCGTTGATGCTTATTGTGGCTAAATTTGTCGGCGGCAGAAGTGCGCGTTATTTTATCCGTCAACAGGAAGCGATCGGCAAAACTGAGGGCTATATCGAAGAAATGATGGGCGGGCAGAAAGTTATAAAAGTATTCTGTCATGAAGAGCGCGCAAAAGAAGATTTCGACAAAATCAATGAGCAGCTGTGCGATGCATCCGATAAAGCGAACGCATACGGTAACATTTTGATGCCGGCTGTCATGAATATCGGACATTTTGCGTTTGTGTTGGTAGCAATTGTAGCAGGACTTCTTGTGTTGTTTCAGGTACAGAACCTTTCCATTATGGGTTGGGGGGCTTTGACGGGAGCGACCATTGCATCGTTTTTAAATATGTCGCGCCAGTTCTCCTTGAATATCGGGCAAGTATCAATGCAGATCAACTCTGTTGTCATGGGGCTTGCCGGAGCGGGGCGTATATTTGAGCTTTTGGATGAACAGCCGGAGCAGGATGAAGGGTATGTCACGCTTGTAAATGCGAAAATCGATGCAGACGGGAATATTACGGAAACTGCGGAACGTACGGGCAAGTGGGCTTGGCGTCATCCTCATCAGGCTGACGGTTCGGTCACCTATACGGAACTGATGGGCGACATCCGGTTGTTTGATGTGGATTTTGGGTATGTTCCGGAAAAAATTGTGCTTCACAATGTCAGCATTTACGCAAAACCCGGTCAAAAAATTGCATTTGTCGGTGCAACGGGAGCAGGTAAGACGACGATCACAAACCTTTTGAACCGATTTTACGATATTGCGGACGGCAAGATCCGTTATGACGGGATCAATATTAACAAGATACGGAAATCGGATTTGCGCCGTTCAATGGGAATTGTCTTGCAAGATACGAACCTGTTCACAGGCACGATCATGGAAAACATTCGTTACGGCAAATTGGATGCGACGGATGAAGAGTGTATTGAAGCGGCGAAGCTTGCCAATGCGCATGACTTTATTACGCGCCTGCCGGAGGGCTATAATACGGTGCTTCGTCACGAAGCTTCTAACCTTTCGCAGGGCCAGCGTCAGTTGATTTCCATAGCGCGTGCGGCTGTTGCCGATCCTCCCGTGATGATTTTGGATGAGGCTACTTCTTCCATCGACACGCGTACTGAAGCATTGGTACAGAAGGGTATGGACGCTTTGATGCAGGGCAGAACAGTTTTTGTGATCGCACACAGACTTTCTACCATTCAGAATTCGGATGCCATTATGGTGTTGGATCATGGGCGTATTATCGAACGTGGTTCGCATGAACAGTTGATTGCTCAAAAAGGTATGTATTATCAGCTTTATACCGGAGCATTTGAACTTGAATAAAAAATACCGGGGCAGCTTTTTAAGCTGCGCCGGTATTTTTTAATAATTTAATTAAGAATCATTCATCAAAAGCAATTTGACGAAGATTGATTTTGGAATAAAAACCGCAGGCGCTGAACACATAGTTATCAACTTCAAATTGAAGAATAGGAATATCTGTTTTTTCACCCATGCAATAAATTTCTCCGCGATAAAATTCTACTTTCCGCCAAAATGCGGCGAGCGTTTCACCGATGTGCTTGATATAACTTTCTCGTGCAGTCCAGTGGCTGTAAAAATCTGCGGAACTTTGAATTTCGTTTTTTTCTCGATCGCTGAATTTATTCAGAACGGCAGGACGAGGTTTTCCCGTGATACTTTCGCAATCCAAACCGATCCGCTTTTTGCCTACGGCGAGCGCAGTCAATCCTTTGCTGTGAGTCAGGTTAAAGTGGATTTTGTTGTTTTCGATGAACGGTTTGCCGTGAATCGATTTACAAATTGTCGGATTTGGTATATTATAATACCTGCGGAAAATAAATCGAATAAAATCTTCTGATTCGATTTTGTTAAAAGTGTAATAAACGTCTAACATACTTATATTATAACATACATTTTTGATATTGCAAGACTTATTTAAATTTTGTACAAAAATATGGGAGGGTATCTATGCGCGGCGAGATTGCAAAAAAGAATTTTTTAAGCGGAATGAATTGCTGTCAGGCTGTATTGCTTGCGTTTTCGGATCTGACGGGGTTAGATGAAGCTACTGCTTTAAAAATGGCGGCGCCGTTTGGCGGAGGCGTTGGGCGGATGCGCGAAGTGTGCGGCACTGTGTCCGGAATGTGTATGGTGCTGGGCATGCTGTTTTATGATGCGAAGCAGGTGACGGTTGCAGAAAAGTCCTCGCTCTATGCGCGGGAACAGGAAGTAGCAAGGCGGTTTCGGGAGATAAACGGATCAATTGTCTGTCGGGAATTGCTCGCAGGGGTGCGTACGAATGCGCTGCCGCAAGCAGAGGAGCGCACAAAAGAGTATTATAAAAAGCGCCCCTGTACCGAATTATGTGTTGAAGCTGCGGAAATACTGGAAAAATATTTACAAGAGCAGGGCGTGCTTGCGGAGGAAAAGCGATGATTTATACGCTTACTTTCAATCCTGCGCTGGATTATAAAGTGCGGCTGGAAAATTTTTTTGAAGGAAAATTAAACCGCGCAGAGTATGAGGCGCTGTTTGTCGGCGGAAAAGGGATCAATGTTTCTTTGATGTTGAAACACTTGGGAGCAGATTCGACGGCCCTCGGGTTTATAGCCGGAGAGTCGGGGGAATTGATCCGTTCGATGACGGAGTCTTCCGGAGTACAAACAGATTTCATACGGGTCACAGGACAGAGCCGGATCAATGTAAAAATTTTGTCGGAAACAGAAACGGAGATCAACGGAAGAGGTCCGATTATACCGGAAAGCGCCGTCGAATGTTTGAAAGAGCAATGCAGGCAATTGCCGCAGGGCAGCATCTTGGTATTGTCGGGGAATGCGCCCGGCGGTTTGCCGGAAGATATTTACACGCAGCTTCTTGCAGGGTTGCGCGAGGATATCCGCGTGGTTGCGGATGTGTCAGGCAAAATGCTTCGTAAGATTTTAAAATTTCGTCCATGGTTGATTAAGCCGAATCGGGATGAAATGTGTGAAGTTTTTGGCCTAAACGGGGTTGAAACGTCCGAAGTATTTTCTTATGCGCACAGATTGCAAGAGATGGGCGCGGCGAATGTAATCGTCAGCCTGGGCGGCGACGGCGCGGTTATGATTACCGAGAAGGGCGATGAAATTTTTCAGACTGCATTTAAAGGACAAGTCGTCGACACGGTCGGGGCAGGCGATTCTCTTCTGGCCGGATATCTCTTTGCCAAAGAACAAGGAAAGATCGATAAAGATTGTTTATTGATGGGGGTTGCAGCGGGATGCGCGTCGGCATTTCGTTACGGAATCGCAACGGCAGAGGAAGTGTATACAATACTCAGCAGGAAATAGTCTGGCGGCAAGGCGGTTTTGTAAAGCGTCTTGCCGTATTTCATATCAGAGCAGTTTTTCTAAAAATAGCTTGGAAATGTTGCGCCGAACGATAAAGTATGGTAAAATGGCTATCGGAGGGGAAAATTTATGAATATTTGGCACGATATTTCCGAAAAACGCATTCAAAGCAACGATTTCATGTGCTACATTGAAATTCAGAAAGGCTCCAAGAGCAAATACGAATTGGATAAGGAAACGGGTGTTCTGAAATTGGACCGCGTACTGTACACGTCAACGGTATACCCGGCCAGTTACGGGTTTATTCCGCGTACGTTTGCAGATGACGGTGATCCGTTGGACGTACTTGTCCTTTGCAGTGAGCCGATCCTGCCGGCAACTTTGGTGCAATGTTATCCGATCGGCATGATCAATATGTTGGACGACTGGAAGATGGATGAAAAGATCATTGCCATTCCTTTTCGTGAGCCGACGTATAATATTTATAAAGATATTTCTCAATTGCCTCGTCATATTTTTGACGAAATGATGCATTTTTTCGAAGTATACAAAGTGCTTGAACATAAAAAGACGTTTGTAAAAGAGATTATGGGCCGTGATAACGCCTTGCAAGTGATTCAGAAAAGTATCGATAATTATAAAATTTCCCGCGAAAAGGGTGAAATCTGAGGAGAACATGGCAAAAAAACTGTTGGTCGTTGTGGATATGCAAAACGACTTTGTCAACGGTGTTCTGGGGACAAAGGAGGCTCGTTCGATCGTTGGCAACGTGCAAGAGCGCATACGCGTAGCGCGCGAACAGGGCGAAGAGATAATTTTTACGCGCGATACACATACGGAAAATTATTTAAAAACGCAGGAGGGCAAAAATCTTCCTGTTCCGCATTGTGTTATCGGAAGCCACGGCTGGGATCTCGCCGAAGGGATTGAATTTGCCGGCGCGAAGGTGATCGATAAACCGTCGTTCGGTAGTATAGAGCTGGGCAGTTATGCGGCAAAAAACGGGTATGACGGTATTGAACTGATTGGAGTTTGTACAGACATTTGCGTTCTTTCCAATGCGCTGATTTTAAAAGCGTTTTGCCCTGAAACAGAAATTTCTGTGCGCGAAAATTGTTGTGCCGGGGTCACGCCTGAGCGCCATAAAACGGCTTTAGAGGCCATGTCTGCGTGTCAGATAAAGATAGTATAACAGACGGATAAAAAGGCAAAGATCGGCAATTGCGGGCGCGACAGTTGTTTGTGCCGCGAAACGCTCGCTTGTTTTTTGGCGGCAGGAGAAATTTATGAAACTTTTGATCACGGGAGGGGCTGGCTTCATCGGAAGTGCGTTCGTGCGGTTCACTTTGCGCGAGCATCCTGAAGACGAAGTTATATGCTTGGACAAACTGACATACGCGGGTAATCTTGCCAATTTGGAAGATGCGTTTACGTCGCGCGCTTTCCGATTTGTGCGCGGCGACATTTCGGACAGAGAAAAGATGATTTCTTTTTTTGCGCGCGAAAAGTTTGACGGGGTGATCAACTTTGCGGCAGAAAGTCACGTTGACCGAGCTATTGCCGATGCGGAGCCGTTTGCTGTGACGAATTATTTGGGCACGCAAGTTTTGCTGGAAGCAAGCAGACTTTTCAAAGTTTCGCGCTTTCATCAGATATCCACTGACGAAGTGTACGGGTCCCTTTCTTTGGAAAATTCGCAACTGTTTACTGAACAATCGCCTCTTGTGCCTTCGGGGCCTTATTCGGCGAGCAAGGCGGCGGCGGATTTATTGGTATTAGCTTATTATCGAACATATGCGCTGCCTGTAACGATCACGCGCTCATCCAACAATTACGGGAAGTATCAGTTTCCCGAAAAGCTCATTCCGGTTATCGTTTCTCGTGCATTGCGAGGGGAAAATATCCCGGTATATGGCGACGGGAAAAATGTCCGTGATTGGCTCAATGTAGAAGAACATTGTCGTGCTGTCGATCTTGTGTTCCGCCGTGGAAGAGCAGGGGAAGTTTACAATGTTGGCGGAAACAGTGAGGTTTCCAATATAGATCTTGTAAAGTTTATTCTTTCAAAGCTCGGAAAGAGTGAAGATCTGATCCGCTTCGTTGCAGATCGGAAGGGGCATGATCGCCGTTATGCGCTGAATTTTTCCAAACTGCATGAAGAGCTGGGCTGGGAGCCCAAGGTTTCTTTGTCGCAGGGTATCTCGGAAACGGTAAACTGGTATACAAAACATGAGGAATGGCTGAAAGAAGTAGAGAGCGGCGCTTACAAAAATCGCAACGCTGCGATTTTGGCACGCGAAAATTGTGAATTGCTTTAAGGGTTTGATTCAGTCGAAAGGTAGAGTTTAATACGAATATTAGGACACGGGAGTCCCCCGCGGCATAGCCGCGCGGGGGACTCCCGTGTCCGTTTGGAAGACTGAAAATAAAGAATGACCGATCAAGTCGAGTTGTCAGTGTCTATCGAAGTGCATTTGTCCGCCGGCATACGCATAGAGGTAGGAAGTAGTACCGTCTTCGTTCGTTACGATCGTGACCCGGTAGCTTTCGGTTGCATTGCGGTCTCCGACGCGGATGGTGATGCCTTTTCCGGCTTCCTCTTCAAAATAGAAGCGTGTGATCGTATTGGTTTCTCGGTCGTATAACCCCAGTTCGATCTCAGTTTCGTCGTGTTCTTCCTCGTATTCGAGAGAAGTTTTTTCGAGCAGGACGTTGTTTTCATACAGTGAATAGGTGTATTCCTGTTCGGATTCGCCTTTATCGGTTTCGACAGATTGTTCCACGGTCATGTATTTTCCCGTTTCACTGTTGAGGGTTACAATGAACTTTGTTTCGAGTTCGGATTCACTGTTTTCGGTTTCAGATTCCTTTTCTCCGCGTACGGGGTATTCTTCTTCACCGATGACAAGAATGCCTTCGATGCGGTATTCGTTTTTAATTTCGTTGTCATCGTCATCATCGTCAAAATCGTCGCGGTCGTGATGATCATCGTCAAAGTCGTCATCAAAATCATCCTCGTCAGCAGTAACGAAGCTGCGTGAACGGATATTTGTCTTTTCGGTCTCATTGTAATAGAGGACGTATTCGACGGTTTCCCCGAGCATGTCTTTATAAGAAACAATTTCTTTTACGGCGTATTCTTCTCTGTCGGAAGTTTCATTTTTTACGGAGTATACACCGTCACTGAGGATACTTTCAACCAGCATCATGTGGTCGTTAAGTTTAGCGATTGTTTCTTCGTCGGTGACTTGGGTAGATCTTGCGGAAGCAAAGCTCATCGATTGTGCAGAAGCGGCGTTTGTGCTGTCCATTGCAGAAATGAGGGTACCGGCCGAGAGAGCGCTGAAACCATAGACTTCGCTGATCGATGCGGAGTCGGAGCCCGACCCGTTTTCGTTTTTGGAAGAAGAGGAATCATCGCAAGCCGTGATGCCGAACGCAAGGGCTGCGCCGAGTGCAAGAGCAGTCAAGGTGAGGATTGTTTTTTTCATGGTAAAGATCTCCTTGTTTTTATTGAAACGCGGTTTGCGTTTTTCGTTTACACCTATACAACAACGGAAAATAAAAATTTGTTGGAAAAAATAAAAAAAATTTAAAAATTTTTAAAAATCGCTGTTTGGAGATGGATTGTTTGCGGACTCGATCGGGCTGAAAAGAAAAAATCTGTTGACAAGACGGGCGGATTATGATATTATATTTATAAGTATAAATAAACGCAGAGACGGGGAGGAGTACCCGCTTTTCGGGATTTCAGAGAGAGAACGGTCGGTGCAAGTTCTTACAGAAAAGCGGAGAAGGTAGCCCTCGAGCGGCGGACCGAAAGGATACGAGTAGGCTCCGACGGCATTTCCTTCCGTTACAGAGGAACCGGTATCGACGCGCAGGCGTCTGCATCGGACAGAGTGCGGGGTCAACGATCCCGAATTCAGGTGGTAACGCGGTTATGATCGCCCTGAACGGCCAAACGGTCGTTCGGGGCGTTTTTATCGGTGCCGATCGCTGATGATCTTTTGTTATGCGATGCGGCGTTGCGGGAAAACCCGCGCATTTTTACGGAGGTCAGGTTATGAAGATCAAGGGAACGCAATTATTTGTAAAAGCGCTCATTGAAGAGGGTGTTGACACGTTGTTCGCCTATCCCGGCGGAATGGCGATCGATTTGTTTGATGCATTGTACGGAGTAAAAGAATTCCGTGTGGTGCTGCCTCGGCATGAGCAAGGGCTCGTGCATGCGGCGGACGGGTATGCGCGCGCCACGGGCAAAACAGGCGTCTGTCTTGTCACGAGCGGGCCGGGGGCAACCAATCTCGTCACAGGCATTGCGACCGCGAATTTTGACAGCGTTCCTTTGGTCTGTTTTACGGGTCAGGTTCCTACCAATCTGATTGGCAACGATGCGTTCCAAGAAGTGGATATAGTGGGGATTTGCCGCAGTATTTGCAAATATGCGGTGACCGTACGCAGGCGTGAAGATTTGGGCCGTATCATTAAAGAAGCGTTCTATATTGCGCGCACGGGCAAGCCGGGTCCTGTGCTGGTCGACTTGCCGAAAGACATACAGCTTGCTCTGGGTTCGGACGAATACCCGAAAGAGGTATTCATGCGCAGTTATAAGCCTTCGACGGGCGTGCATATGGGGCAATTAAAAAAGGCGGCGGAAATGCTTTCGAACGCGAAACGTCCGCTCTTTCTTGTGGGCGGCGGCGTGAATATTGCTCGTGCGAATGTTGCAATGACTCGTCTTGCAGAAATGATGAACGTGCCTGTCGTTACGACGATCATGGGCAAGGGCGCGCTTCCGACCGATCATCCTTTATATATCGGCAACATGGGAATGCACGGAAATGTGGCGGCGAATACAGCGGTATCTGAATGCGATTTGCTCTTTTCGATCGGAACAAGATTCAACGATCGAATCACCGGTAAGATCAGTGAATTTGCGAAGGGCGCAAAACTCGTGCATATCGATATCGATGCGGCTTCTATTTCCAGAAACATTGTAGTTGATGTGCCGATTGTTGCGGATGCGCGCGAGGCGATCGAAAAATTCATAGAAATTGCAAAAGCACCGGCACATATGGGTGATTGGGTGGAACGTTTGCAAAAGCTGAAAGAAGATAAACCCATTCAGATGCAGTCTTTGGCGCCGCTTACGCCGCAGGATATCATTGAGGGGATTAACCGCAATTTTTCAGAGTCGATCGTTACAACGGATGTAGGACAGAACCAGATGTGGACAACGCAATTTTTGCAATTGCGGGGCAAAAGCCGTCTTCTCACTTCGGGCGGACTCGGCACGATGGGCTACGGGCTTCCCGCGGCGATCGGCGCAAAGCTCGGATGTCCCGATATGCCCGTTGTCAGCGTTTCGGGTGACGGCGGTTTCCAAATGAATGAACAGGAGCTTGCGACGGCGGTATGCGAAGAGCTGCCGATTACCGTATGTATTCTGAACAATTCTTATCTCGGAAATGTACGGCAATGGCAGGAAATGTTTTTCGGCGGGAAATATTCCTGTACTTGCTTACAAAAGCGCAAAAGCTGTGGCGCATGGTGTTCAAAGCCGGGCACAAAGTGTCCGCCGTATGTACCGGATTTTGTCAAGCTTGCCGAAACGTACGGCATTGAGGGCATCCGCGTGACAAAGCGCGAAGACATCGATGCGGCATTTGAACGCGCGAAGAAAAATACAAAGGCTCCTACGATCATTGAATTTATTATAGAGCGTGAGGCAGATATTCTCCCTATGGTTCCGGGCGGTAACGCACTTTCGGAGATGATCACCGAATATAAAAAGGAGGGCAAATGATATGGCGGGCGAACGCAAAAGATGGATCTCACTGTATGTCGAAAACGATGTAGGCGTGCTCGCGAAGATTGCGGGGTTGTTTTCGGGCAAGTCGTACAACCTTTCCAGTCTGACGGTTGGCGAAACAGAGGATCCGACGGTTTCGCGTATGACGATCAGTCTGGTCGGTGACGATAAGACTTTTGAACAGATCAAGAAACAGCTCAATCGCAGTGTAGAGGTCATCAAGGTGCTGGATTTCACAGATATTGCGATCCATAAAAAGGAGATACTCTATATCAAGATCCACAGCTTGAAAAAGGACGAAATGGAAGAAATCTTTCGCTCGGCAGCAGTGTTTGGTGTGACTGTCTGTGACTACGATCGTAATTCGTTGATTTTGGAAAGTCTCAAAACAGAATCCAAGAACAGTGATGTTCTGCGTTATTATATGAAGTATTATGCCACGCGTATGGAAGCGGTGCGCGGCGGTTCGGTCGCGATCGAATCGGTCAGCAAGAACGATCGCTGATGGATCAAATGGCGTAGTTCGCAGGAGTACGTTATAAAAAATGTTGTAATTAGGGAAAAACGTCCCTGCCATTGTGTGTATGCAATGGCAGGGACGTTTTATATACCAAAAACAAAGGCGGGCGCTATTGCGCCCGCCTTACGAAGGATAAAAGGGGATGTATAGGTTATTTTATGCCACCGCGACCGCCGCCATCGAGCAGTTTGCGCCCGTCGCGCGGTATACGATAACGGTAAGCGTTTCCGAAGCGGTCGCCTCGATCCCGAGCTCGACTTCATAGGCGAGGGAATCTCCCGCAGACGACGTGCCGACAAGCTCGTTGATGAGCACGATGCCGTTTTCATCGAGCACTTCCACATAGTATTCGGCGTTGTCGTAGCCGCCGACCCACAGCACGATCTCGTTGGTCGCTTCGGTCACGCCGATATCGATCTGCACATAGTTGCCGCACTTGCCGTTGTTCGTGCCGACGCTGCCGCTGTTGTCATCGTCGGGAACTTCGCCCGTGCCGTCCGTCCACGTGAACGATGCCCTGTAATCGCCGAAACCGTTCTGGTTGCTGATTTTAACGGTATCCGTCAGGATCGCCGTCCCGTCCGTTTTCTGAACGCTGTTCTCGTTATTATCGTTGAGATAATACCAGTCGATCGTGCCGCGTTCGGTCAGGTTGACGATCTGCTCTGCAGAGCTCGTCATTTCGGTTTTGTTGCTCAGCGAAACGCTCGTCGTCGTCTGCGCGGTGCCCGCTACGGCAACGGCAACGATCGAAACGTTCCCGTTGCTTGCCCTGTCAAGGGAATTGATCTTGACGGTCAGGGTGCGCGCCGTTTCGGAAGTGACGCTGAACACGATCTTGACATTGATCGAAGGATGGGTCGCAACGATCTTTTCCGCCGCCGCAATGCGCGTCGTGCCGTCGTACAGCTCCGTAAGGTTGGTCGCGTTCCATGCCCCTGTGTAGACATAGATCTTGCTTTCGCCCGCGGGTACGCTTACGGTAAAGCTCAATCCGTCGGCGAGCGTGCGCCCGTTCTTGTTGCCGTCGCCGATCCAAGCAACGTTTTTGGTTCCGTTGGACCAGTTCATGTACAGCTTGTAATCGTTAAAGGTGACGTTTGCATTATCGGCGGTTTCGTTGTCGATGATGTCGGTACTGCCGAGCATGCGGTCTGCGTCATTCTTGTTGCCGTAATATTCCCAATCCAGAACACCTTCGATGTCGGTAAGGTTTTCGCGGCGCTGTTCCGCGATCGTTTCCGACGAAACGCTTGCGCCGTCGTATTTCACCGTCACGGTGCAGGTGAGGGTCGTATCGCCGTCCGCAATGACGGTGATCGTCGCCGTGCCCACGCCCACGGCGGTAACGTTGCCGCTGTCGTCCACGGTCACGACCGTCGTGTCGGAAGATTCCCACGCGAGCAAAATATCGTCTTTTTGCGGTTCTGCCGTCACGGAAAGTTTTGCCGTTTTTGTGCCGCCGAGATCGAGCGTAAGCGTTGCGTCGCTGATCGAGTATTCATATTCCAGCTGCTGCGCGTCGGTCACTTTTACGGTGCAGGTGAGGGTAACGTCGCCGATTTTGGCATACACTTCGGTGCTGCCCGCTTTCAGCGCACTCACGAGCCCGTCGGTAACGGACGCGATCTCGCCGTCTTTCACGCTCCATTCCACGCTGTCGGCGGAAGGGGAAACGGTCAGCTGCTCTTCTGCTCCGACGGTCAGCTCCAACGCGCTTTTATTGAGCGCATAATCGGGAACTTCGGGCTCTTCGGAGGGGTTGCGCAGCGCGATCGCCGCCAGCGAGCAGTTGCCGCCTTCGTTTTTATCGGTGTGATACACGACCGCGGTCAGCGTTTCGCCCTTTTCGGAATTGACGGAAAGTTCGACCATGTACGGTTCGTTATCGGTTGTTTTGTCGGCGATCTTCTCGCTGAAAATGATGTTGTTGTTGCTGTCGATGATCTCGATGTAGTAGGTGCTCTGCCAGCCGCCTGCCCACAGCACGAGCTCGGTTTCGCCCGCGGGAACGGTCACGTCGATATTGACGTACGAACCGCACTTGCCGTTGTTGGTGCCCTTTGCGGGTTGTTGGTAGTCGCCCGAAACACCGTTGTCGGAAGGATCGGAAGCGCACACCGTGCCGTCCGTCCAGGTGAACGCCGCGCGGTAATCCCAGAACGAGGCGCTGTTGAACGCGAGCGATTCGCCGTCGAACGCCGTGCCGTCTTTCTTTTCGTCCGATCCGCTGCTGTGGTGGGTAACGAACCAGTCGATGTCGCCGATTTCGGTCAGGTCATAAACGTTCGCGTTGCTCGTCATTTCCGTTTTCTTCAGCAGCGAAACTTCGGTGGTCGCCGCCGCTTTTTCGCCCTCGCCGAGCACGGCAATGGCAACGAGCGACATGTTCCCGTTCTTGTCCATATCCCTCTCGGTGGGGGAAAGGAGCAGGGTCAGCGTCGTTTCTTTTTCGACGTCGACGGTGTAGGTGATCATTTTCGCCACCGCAGGTTCTGTGACCGCGAAAGGTTCGGACGCTGCGATCTGCACGCCGTTCCAAAGCAGCTTCGTGTTGTTCGTGGCGAACCATGCGCCCGTAAACACGCGGATCTCTTTGACGGAGGGGTCGACCTGAATGTCGATGGAAACATCTTTACGGACGCAAATGCCGTTCGGGTTCTGATAATATGCTGCCGCAGGCTGCCCCGCATACCAGCTCATCGTCGCTTTGTAATCGCCGAACGCGCCGAACGAATTGGTATCCGTAAGGTTTTCGTCGGTGGAAATAACGTCTTCCGCGTTGCGCATCGCGTCGATCCTGCCGCCCTGGTAATGCTCCCAATACAGCACGCTGTACGTATCGCTCAGCTGTTCCAGGGTGATATTCTGCCCGCCGATATCGTTTGCGGAAACGCTCGCGCTTGCGGCGGGTGCGTTTACGGTCACGGCGCAGTTGAGCTCCTGACCATCGACCGAAGCGGTGATCGTCGCTTTGCCTTCGCCGACCGCCGTCACCTTGCCGTTTTCGTCGACGGTGGCGACTTCGTCATTGTTCGACGTCCATTTCACCGTGATGTCCTTATCGGGGGTCACGATGACGGAAAGCGTTTCCGTGCCGTTCGGATCGAGCGTGAGCTGCGTTTTGTTGAGTTCGTATTTGTACGTAACGGGCTGTTTGGTCACGTTGACCGTGCAGGTGAGTTTTTCGGTGCCGTTGACCGTGGCGGTAATGGTCGCCTTGCCTTCGGCAACTGCCGTCACCGTGCCGTCCTTTGCGACCATGGCGACTTTATCGTCGCTCGATTCGTATTCGACCGTGAACTGCGTGTCGGGGACCGAGCAGGTAACGCTGAGCTTTTGCGTTTCTTGTTCGGTCAGGTTGAGCGTGCTGTTGCTGAGTTTGTACGAGATCTCGGTGCCGAGCACGGCGATCGCGACGAGCGAGCAGTTGCCGTTATCGAAAGTGTCTGTCGGCTCAATAACCAAGGTAAGCGTGCGTTCCGCTTCAACATTCAGTTTATACGTGATCATTCTGCCGACGGAAGTGTCCTCTGCGGAAAATTCTTCCGAAGAGGCAAGTTCGGTCGTGCCGAGAAGAAGGGTTGTTTTATTGACGCCGCGCCATGCTCCTGTATACAGGCGGATCTCTTTCACTGTAGGATCGACGTCGATTGTGAAGCGCAGTTCTGCGCGTACGCATACGCCTTGGGTATTATTTGTCCCGGAAAGGGTAGGCGTTCCGTCCGACCAGGAGATCTTTGCTTTGTAGTCGCCAAAGTCTTCGAAGCCCGAAGAAGTAGAGTTGTTCACGGTCAGGTCTTTGTTTGGCGTGATGATGTCTTTCGTGTCGGCCTTTGTGATGATATCGTTGGGAATACTTTCGTCCGTATAGCCTTGGTATTTCTCCCAGTAGAGGGTATCGAGCGCTCCTGTAGCATCCGCGTCGGACAGGTTGATCGATTTGCCTTCGATGTTCGTCACGGTCGCTTGCGCCGTAACGCCTTCTTCGCCTGCGGGGTAGTTGACGGTGACCGAGCAGGTAAGCTTGGTTCCGTCCACGGATGCGGTGATGACCGCCGTGCCCGCGCCGACCGCCGTCACTTCGCCGTCTTCGACGGTGGCGACGTCTTCGTTGCTCGTCGTCCAGGTCACGGAAATAGAACTCTGTGCGGGGAACGAGGTCACTTTCAGCGTTTCGCTGTCGCCCTCTTCCATAACGAGCGAAGTCTCGTTCAGCTGATACGAGTAGATCTGTTCTTCGACGGTCACTTCGCAGGCAAGCTGCACCGTGCCGTACGTCGCCGTAATGGTCGCGTCGCCTTTGCCGACCGCCGTCACAAGCCCGTCTTTGACCGTTGCAACGTCTTCATCCGTCGTCGCCCATACGAAGGCGGGGAGGGAATCGTCGTCCTCGAGGTCGGGCACGGTCACGATGTTCAGCTGGCGGGTCGAGCCCTCTTTGGTGGTCAGCTGCGTGCAGTCGAGAATGAAAGTGTACTTTGCCTGTACGGTCACGTCGCAGGTAAGCGTTTTGCCGTCCACGGCGGCGCTGACCTTGGTCTTGCCTTCTTTGAGCGCGGTCACGGTGCCGTTCGCGGAGATGGAAACGATCGTGTCGTCTTCCACGCTCCATTCGGGCGTGATCTGCTTTTCGGGGGAAACGTTGACGAACAGCTGTTTGCTTTCCGAAACGCGCATCGTCAAAGACGAATAGTTGAGCGCGTAATCGTATTCGACGGGGCCTTCTTCGCCTCCCGTAACGGTAACGGAGCAGGTCAGCGAAACAGAGTCGTTCACCTTTGCCGTAACGGTCGCGC
Organism: uncultured Eubacteriales bacterium; assembly: GCA_902465495.1. GTDB lineage: Bacteria > Bacillota > Clostridia > Christensenellales > Borkfalkiaceae > Borkfalkia. The sequence continues at coordinate 48,749 of CABQND010000003.1, read as the reverse complement.
TGCCCGCTTTTACGGCGGTCACGGTGCCGTCTTCGGCAACGGTCGCCACCGCCTCGTCATCCGAAGAGAACACGGCGGAAACGGCGTTGCCCGCGTCGTCCGAAACGGAAAGTTTTTCCGTTTGCCCGACTTCGAGCGTGATCGACGTTTTGTTGAGTTTGTAAACGTCGGATGTGTCCGTATTGCAGGCGGCTGCCGAAAACAGCATTGCGATACAGAGCAGCATGGAAATAAGAAATCTCAATCTTTTCATATCCTATCCTTATCCTTTCGGTTTAAAACCGTATCGGTCCTTGCGGATCAGTCCGCGTCCGCGGCGGTGCCGGCGGAATTGCCGGTCACCGCGAGCGCGGCGAGGGAAACGTTGCTGCCGTCGTCCCATTCGTTGCTGAGATTGATCTTGATGACGAGTACGCCCGATTCTTCGGCGTCGACGTTCAGGGTAACGAGCTGACGGTTGGAAGTATTGTCTCCGCTGAACGATTGAGCGGTATGGATGAGGCTGCCGCCCTGCGAATACACTTCAACGGTGTTCGTGCCCTTCCATGCGCCCGTGTACAGCAGGATGTGCTTTGTGTCGGGCGTTACGATCACCGAGATCGTGATCGAGCCGGGCGTGCAGGTGCCGTTCGTCGAGCCGCTGTTGGAGGCTTCGGTGTCGCCGTCGTTCCACGAAAGCGCAACGTAGTCAGAGAACCCTCTGCCCGCGTCGAAGCGGACCGAGTTGATCGCCGTGCCGTTTGCGCGGCTGACGGGCGAAGCGCCGTTATCGCTGAAATGCATCCAGTCCAGCGTCTCTTCGCCGAATGCCGCGCCCGCAGTGCTCAGGTCGGCGGCTGCGGCGGGTTTCGCTTCGGACGTAACGGCGATCGCGGGATCGTCGCCCTCGGAAACGGGCGTAAGCGTCGTGGACGCATACGCGCACAGGAAGTAAACGTTGGAAGGGGAGGGAGCATGCGTCTGGCTGCTCGCGCCTTCCTTAAAGCCGACCGATTCGCTGCCGACCACGGAATAGGTAACGTACAGCGTGCCTTCCTCTTCGCATTCGATCACGATGCGGCGCAGGAACGAGCCGTCGATGTCGCCGAAGAATTCGGTCTGCACGTTGCCGGCGCGGTCGCGCACGGTCAGTTTCGCGGTGCACTCTTTGCCGCCGACGTACAGGACGTAATATTTCGCTTTGCCGTCCGCTTCGATGGTCATAAAGAAGTCTTTCTGCGAAGCGATGCCCGTCATGAGCGTCTTTTCGGCGACCGTACCGCCGTCGGAATACTGTTTTACGAAGAACGAGTCATACGAGACCCACGATTCGTCGTACGAATCCGCATACGAGAAGAGCTCGGGACCTTCCGCTTTGCGCACCGCTTCGTCCGCGGCGCCGTCGCCGAAGGAGATCCAGTCCACGTCGCCCGCTTCGGTCAGGTCGATGCCCGTGCCCGCTTCCTCGTCCGTGAACGCGAATTCGGTGGGAGCGTCGTCGTAATCGTTGTTGATCTTGGAATCGACGGGGGATTCGAAGTAAATTTCAATGACGTACGTGTCCGTCACGGCGCCTTCGAACGTGAATTCGTACAGGTCGCCGTCGAGCGCCGCGCCGCTGAACGCGAAGGGGCGCATCTGCGAAGACTGTTCGTAGTATCCTTGTTCATAGAACGCGACCGACTGCAATTTTCCGTTCAGGGTCACTTTATCCAAAGCGCCCCAGCCGGGATTGGTGTGGATGCGGATGTTCCAGCTGCGCGTATCGAATGCAAGGTCGCCTTCGAACGTGCCCTGCGCCCCGTTGATGGTCACCACCACGGCGCCTTTCATGGAATCGAAATACATCGAAATGTCCGTGGTGCGGTACTGCCCGTACTGGTAAGCGTCCGTCTTGGTGTCGTCTTCGTACAGCGTCGTCGAAGCGGCAAAGTTTTTGGAAGGATACACTTCCAGCGCCATTTCGCTCCAATCGCCCGCGCTCGTGTTCACCATGTTTTTCGCCAAGGTGATCAGCGCGCCTTCGCGCACGTAGATCGGGGAAGTTTCCAGCGGATGCGTCACCGTGTACGTTGCGGGGCCGACGAAGCGTTCGCCCGTCCATACGTCGATCCACGTGCCTTCGGGGAAGAACACCGTGCGGCTGTTGTAGCATTCGGAAGCGCCCGCTTCGGCCTGTTCCACATAGTACATGAACACGTGCGCGTTGCCGCTTTGCTCTGCGAACCACACTTCGATCGAGTGTTCGCTGCCTGCCGCAAAGATATCCGTCGTAAGATAGGTGTCGTACAGGCCGCTCGAATCGAGCACCTTGAACCCGTCGATGTACACGACGATGTCGTCGTCGCCGTAGAAGGAAAGGGCGGCGGGCTTTTCGCCGATCGTAAAGTAGCCGCTCCATTTAATGGAGAAGTTGTCGGAGGGCAGCCCCTTGGGCGAACCCGTTTTCCATTCGAAATTGATCTGCGTGTCGACTTGCGTATATGCGGGCGAACCGGACCAGTTGTTGTTGGAATAATATTCAGCCCCGCCTCTTTCGTTCCGTTTCCGGCGTCGTGCGTCAGCATGCTGTCGGGCACGGGCGTATCCGTCGTCGCCTCCGAAAGGGGCGCCACCAGCAGGTAATCGCCGAGCATGTATTCGTCGTTGCGCGAAGCTTCTTCGTACTGCGGGTAGTTGATGTCGACGCGGCTCATCACGGGCAGGCCCGTGTCGTAGTTGTTGCGCGCCAGCGAGTAGTAGAGGGGCAGCAGGCGGTAACGCATGTCGACGTACGTATGCGTCACTTCCTCCGCCGTTTCGCCGTACAGCCAGGGCATGCGTCCGGGCTGACCCGAAATGCCTTTCATGCAGTGCACGCGGCAGATGGTCGAAAGCGCGCCGTACTGCATCCAGCGGGAATACAGCGAGTCGGTCACGGGCTGGTTATGCCCGCCCAGGTCGGAAGACATGTAGGGGAGCCCGACTTCCGCGCCGCCGAAGACCGAAGTGTAGATCTCCTGCGCAAGGGAATCGGTGCTCGCGCCGATGTCGCCCGTCCACTGAATGGAATAGCGGTGCGCGGTCAAATCGGAAGCATATGTCCAGATGCCGTGCTGGCAGCCGTCCACGTTCGACATCATCAAAGCGCGGTTGGCGTATTCCTGCAAAGAATCTTCGTCTTTGTGCGTATCCCAGAATTCTTCGGTCACCCAATGGTACGCGTACATGCCGAAGGCGTACACCGAAATGTCGGGATCTGCCGAATTCAGCGCGACCGTCCAGTTGCGGTCGTACCACCAGTAGTCGACGCCAAGCGAAAGGATGAGCGTAAGGTTTTCGTTGCGGTATTCCACCTCTTCCTTATCCAGGCCGTTGGTCGTGCCGTCCACGGGTTCGGGGTGGTCGTTGAACGCAACGTTCACGCCCAGCTCGTGCACGTCTTCGAGGAAGCCCTTCATGTCGGGGAAGAGGGCCTCGTTGATCTGATAACCCGTGCCCGCTTCGAAGTTCACGCCGCCCGCGCGCCAGTCGGTATCGATGACGAGGACGTCGATGCTGTAACCTCTGTCCATATAGTCTTCGATCTGCTGCAGCGCCGTTTCCGCGCTGTATTCATAGTAGCGGGAATCCCAGTAGCCGAGCATCTGCAGCGAAACCATTTCCGATTTGCCGGTCAGGTCGGTAAAATCCTGGCAGAACCGGTCGTAGCTGCCGCCGGGCAGGAACACGAACACGTCCGTCGCGTCGTTGTTAAAATCCCAGCCCTGCAGAGGATCGTCCGAATCGGATACGGAATAGCCGTAATCGGAGGGGATGATGCGCGGGCTGTCGGTAAAGTACCAGCTGCGCAGCTCGTCCGACGGGCTGGGGATATACACGTTGGTGTCGGTCATCCCGTCAAATTCCCATAGGAGATTTGCCGAGCCGTCGGTCACGGTCACGCCGCTCGCGTCCGCGTTTTTGGGAACGTGCACGGTGTACTTTTCCGTCACGATCTGCTTTTCGGTGTCGGTATCGGTCACCGAATACTGCACCGTGTCCCAATCGTCGCGGTTGGAAACGATGTAGCTTTCGCGGTTTTCGAAACCTTTTTCGCCTCTCTCTTCGATGCGGAGCAGCGTGTCGGAAAGCAGCTGGATGCGAAGGTCTCCGACCTCGATGGTCGAAATGCCTTCGAGCTCGGGGCCGATCTGTTCTCCGTTTCCGTCACCGTCCGTATCAGGCGGTGTGCCGTCGTCCGTGATGCCGCTGCTGCATGCGACGATCAGTGCACTAAAAGCGCACAATGCCAAAACGGCAAGAAACACGGTCAGAATTTTGCGCCATTTTGAATTCATAAAAACCTCCATAAAATTTGGTTTAGCGCCTGTCAGCGAAACGCTGTTTTCCAGGCGATTTTTCCATAAAAATTAATATCCAAAAAAAATAAAATGCGGGTTGACATATTCTTTCATCTATATTATAATGTAGCAAAAGATGTTTGTGAATGAGCAAAAGTCTAAGAAACCTTAGGATTCGAAGCGAAATATTGAAAAAAACACAAAAATCTTGAACGATTCGGCGCGATGCGGATTGATATGGAAATGGCCTTTTTCGTTGATAAAGACAGCACGGCGCATCTTTGAAAAAGGACAAGAAGGAGGGGATGAAATGTTGCAATATTCAGGTAAAGTGATCGATCCGAAAAAGAATATTACTTACGGAAGTTGTCGTAAAGAACATTTTGTGATGTTTTCATCCAATCCGACGAAAGCATATCCTTTACGCGTTGAAATGATCGGGATTACATATCCTGATAAGGATTATTTTATTGAGCGAAAGCATGCCGATTATTTTGTTTTTGAATATGTCGTTTCGGGAAAGGGGTATATTACGCAGGGTGAAAATAAATGGACGGTCGAAGAAGATTGTGTTTATATTCTTCAACCGGGAGCTTCACATCGGTACGGTGCGGACCAGAAACATCCATACCAGAAAATATGGATCAATTTTTTCAGCGATGTTATGACCGATGTGCTTGCCGCGTACGGACTTTCTTCGCAAACTGTTTTTCATAATTCCGGGTGCCGCAAATATTTTGATGAATTGTTGGAACTTGCACAGCAATATTCGGACAATGGTGATGCGTATTTGAAGGTATCGGATATTCTTTTTCGAATGATTATGTCGCTTGCGCAGCAAACACTTAGAGATAATAAAGGCTCAACGCTTGCCAATACGGTCAAGGAGGCTTTGGATGCTTCGGTTTACAGAAAGATCACTGTCGAAACGATAGCAGAGCAGCTTTCTGTTTCCAAATCCCAAATGACGCGGGAGTTTAAGCGTTATTACGGGGTGACGCCGTATCAATATATTTTGGACCGCAAGATTGCGGTTGCGCGGAGGCTGTTGCTCGTAACAAATATGAAAGTTTTTGAGATCAGTGCGCAACTTGGTTTTTCGGATGAATATTATTTTTCGGATCTGTTTAAGGCAAAAACGGGAGTATCGCCGCTCAAATTTCGATACGGGAAATAACGTAAAAAAGCGCGCCGCAGAAAATAGAAGTATTTCTGCGGCGCGTTTTTTTATGCGTTTTAATTTTTTTTGCTCCTCGGTTTAAAAATGAGAGCAAATATAAAAGAGAAGAGCACGGCAGCGGTTACGCCGGCACTTGCGGCAGACAGGGCGCCGGTTAGAGCACCGAAAAGACCGCTTTCCGCTCCGCGCATTGCTCCGCGAGCAAGCAGATACCCGAATCCTGATATCGGAACGGTGGCTCCGGCTCCGGCGAAATCCACGACATATTGATAGACTCCGAGTGCTTCCAGTGCAACGCCTGCCAGCATGAAAAAAACGAGGATTTTACCGGATGTAAGTTTTGTAAAATTTATGACGATCTGTGCAACCGTGCATATAGCACCGCCCACGGCGAACGCTTTGACAAACATTAAGGCTGTTTCAACGTAAATGTTCATGGTATATTCTCCTATGATTCAGGACATTGTTCAATGGTTACGGCATGAGAGATGCAGGGGATTGTTTCGCCTTGCCCTGAAGATACGGTCGAAAGAAGAGCACCTGTTGCGGCGAACAGAATCCTTTTAATATTTCCTCCGTGCATCATTTTATCGTAAATATAAGAATTTAAGACAACTGCGCTGCAACCGGCTCCGCTGCCGCCTTGGTATTCGTCCTCTTCGACACGATAAATGATTTCGCCGCAATCAACATGATTTTCGGAAACATCGACGCCTTTCTGGCGAAGAAGTTCTTTTAAAATCCGACTTCCGAGTACCCCTAAGTCGCCGGTCAGGATGAGATCATAATCGGATGGTTTTCGTCCTGTGTCTATCAAATGGGTGAGAATGGTATCGGCTGCGGCTGGCGCCATTGCTGCCCCCATATTGTTGACATCCGAAACACCGAAATCGATGACTCGCCCGACGGTCCCGCCTGTTATGGCAGGGCCGTTGCCTTTTTGTGAAAGGATCGCGCAACCTGCTCCGGTTACGGTCCATTGAGCTTGCGGAGGGCGTGTCGTGCCCAGTTCAAGCGGATAACGGTATTGACGTTCGGCGGAAGAAAAGTGACTTCCTGTTGCGGTTGCAATATTTTTCGCGTAGCCGCCGTCTACAAGCATGGCGCCAAGCAGCAATCCTTCGCTCATGGTTGAGCAAGCGCTGTAAATCCCGAGGAAGGGGAGTCCCGTTTCACGGGCGGCGAAGCTCGCGGAAATAATCTGGTTTAAAAGATCGCCTGAAATAATTGCGTCGATCTCATTTTGCGCAAGTTTTGCCTTTTGAATTGCGCATTCAAGTGCGCAAAGGAACATTTTTCGTTCCGCGCGTTCAAATGTCGCTTCTCCAAACATGTCGTCGGAAAGAGGATAATCGACAAGTCTTCCTACAACGCCGACACATTCTTTCGGACCTGCTACCGTGCCGGTTGCTATAATTTTCGGCTTATTATTAAAAAATAGAGTATGTCCCTGTTGCATTGTTTTCCTCGTTTCGGAATTCGTATCGGCAACAGTTTGCGTGTCCGCGGTGTTTTTATGCGTCAGGCAAGCATCTTCGTTTTAATTTATTAAATTACTTTCATGATGCATTTCAATCGTTGCGTTTTGGCACTTAAAAATAAAAGATGAAAAAAAATCAAAAGATTTTATAAAAGACGCGTCAGAAACTTTGACAATTTTTTCTGGATGTGGTATTATAAACAAGCATATCGATCATGAATGCGAGCGCACGCAGAAGTACCCAAGTGGCTCAAGGGGCTCCCCTGCTAAGGGAGTAGTACGGGAAACCGTAGCGCGGGTTCAAATCCCGCCTTCTGCGCCATATCGAGCCCGTCGTCTGGAAAAGACGGCGGGCTTTTTGTTCATTGAGAGTTGCGGGAAAAGAGGAAGCGAACTGTTGCTGCAAAAATTACAGCGCGTTTCACAGGGAGGAATTATTATGAAAATAATGGTCGCAGGACTCGGATTGATCGGCGGGTCGATCGCAAAATCTTTGAAACGTGCCGGTCATTTTGTGGACGGAATTGATCGGCAAGCGGTTTGTGAACGCGCAAAGACCGAAGGCGTGATTGTGGATATCGCTCAGGATTTTTTATTGTATGATTTGGTTTTTGTAGCTTTGCCGCCAGATGCGGTGATTGATTTTATCAACGGTTCAAAATTTAAGGACGGAGCCATTGTTGCAGATATTTGTGGGGTAAAGGGAGCGATTGCTGCGGCAGTGGGGTCGATGCCGCGCAATTTTCGGTATGTCGGATGTCATCCGATGGCAGGGAAAGAAGTTTCAGGACTGGAAAATTCCTCGGAAACGTTGTTTGATGACGCAAGTATGATCATTGTCGAAGACGAGCGTACCGATCGCGAAGCGGTTGCGCTTATTGAAGCACTGTGTGCAAAAATGGGATTTTCGAATATCAAACACTGCGATGCAAAGTATCATGACAAAAAAATTGCGTACACATCACAGCTTGCGCATATTGTGAGTAATGCATATGTTAAAAGCCCGACGGCGGACGGTTTTTTCGGTTTTACCGGGGGGAGTTTTCAGGATATGACGCGTATTGCGGGCGTGGATGAAGAAATTTGGTCACGGTTGTTTATGATGAATTCCGATGCGGTTGAGGAAGAGCTTGCAAGGTTAATTTCGAATTTGCAAGAATATCTTGGTGCATTGCGATCGGGAGATGAAAAAAGATTGAAAGAGCTTTTGCGTGAAGGGCGGCTGCGCAAAGAAGATTTGGACAAAGAACGGAAAATTTTGTAAAAAAATGCGCGGGGAAAATACATCTCCGCGCATTTTTTTAGCTAAATATATACATAAAAGCCGAATAAACGATCAAACTCAGTCGATACTTTTTTACAAAAATACGATGCAGTCATAAAATAATTTACAAATTTTTGTCGATGTGGTATACTAAACACATAAGGCTGTCAAAATATCGGAGGAAGTATGCCGAAGGCTCGTGTGCTTTTGGTCACAAAAAGCGAAGAAGGGACGGAACGGTTTGTCACGTCCGCGCAAATGCAGGAAGAAGACGGCGCGCGCGCTTTCGCGTTTGAAGAAGGCGGCGCGCATTATATTATGCGCACGGGCGCGCCTGCGCGGGTGACTCGTAAAGGCGATATTGCATATGAATTAGTGCTGGATCCTGTACGTGAAATGCCGGTAATAATTCATACGAGTTACGGAGAGATTGAGGCTGTCGTACGCGTTTTGCGGTTTCGCGAGGAGCGCAGTGATAGAGAGATCAACATAGAAGCGGATTATTCTTTATTTTTTTCAGGGGAAGAGCACAAACACAAGATAAAATTTTCCGCGCGGTTCGAACGGGACGGCGGTAAGGGGGATATAGAATGAAGATCAGATATTTGGGACATTCTTGTTTTTTGTTGGAGGCAAAAAACGGTACACGGATCGTAACGGATCCGTATACCGGGGTAGGATATGAAATGCCGCGCGTCAGCGCGGATTTCGTTACGTGCAGTCATTTTCATTTTGATCACAATCATGTTGAGAAGGTTGCCGGGGCGAAAGAAGTGATTGTGTCGACGGGGATGCGTGAGCGCGGCGGAATCAATATTTCGGGATTGTTTTCTTTCCATGATGAAGTCGGAGGTGAAAAACGTGGTGAAAATACCGTTTTTCTTTTCGAAGAAGGTGGAGTCCGGGTCTGCCATATGGGGGATATCGGTGAGCCTTTGCGGGCGAGTCTGATTGATCGCGTAAAGGGGGTAGATGTTCTGCTTATTCCTGTCGGGGGTGTCTATACAATTGACGCCGCGGGGGCTTTGGAATATATTCAAGCGATCAATCCGACAGTGACCATAGCCATGCATTATCGTCCGAAGGGCGGAACGCTGAATGTTGCAACGCAGTCGCAGGCAATCGCGGCTCTGGGAAATGAACGTTGTATAGAGGTTGGGGCTTCCGATCCGGATACGGATGATTTGCAGAAATACAAGGGGAAGATCTTATTTTTGGAGAGAAATACGAATGGATGAAAACGAATTGCTCGCAATTTATAAAAAAGTTTACGACTATGTGAATGAGCGAAACATATATGAAGTACGCAATATTGCGCGTGCTTTCGGGGTGAATGCACCTTGCGAGAATAAAAAGCATGACTTGATCGTAAAGCTTCTTCGTATTGTAACGGGTGTTGTTCCTCCCGATCCGCCGAACAATCGCGGAGCGCGCGTTAAAGCGGGAGCGGCGTCGGATCAAAGCATTGTCGCGATTCGCAAGTTGGTGGAAGAATGCAGGGCAGAGGCGCCGTATTGTACCGGTCCGGTTCCGTCGATACGCATGGAATTTCACGATAATACGGATGCCGGTCGCGAATTTGGTTATACGGATAAATGTTATCGCGGGGTATTGGAGATCGACGGAGAAGGCCGCGGCTTTTTGCGTTCTCCGTATTGCCGTATGCGCGAAGACGATCTTTTTGTTTCGGATAAGACGATTCGAAGTTATTTTTTGCGCACGGGCGATTTTGTCAGCGGCTACGCGGGGCCGGGGGGAGAGCTGATTCAAATAGAAACGGTCAACGGAAAAGTTCCTCTGTTTAAGGACAGAAGGCGTTTTGAAGATCTGGCACCGCTCTATCCTGATTCGCGGCTTTATTTGGGGCGAAGTAATGAAATTATGCGCGCAGCGGATCTTCTTTGTCCGGTAGGAATGGGACAGCGAGCTGTGATTTATGCGCCGCCGGGAACGGGAAAAACGACATTTATTTATCATGCGGCGCGTTCAATTGCAAGTAGCGGAGAGGCAGAATTGGTCTTTGTTTTGCTGAACCAGAGACCGGAAGAAGAGGCGGAGATGAAGACGGCGTTCCCGTTTGCAACGGTAGCGACTACTTCTTTTGATATGCCTGCGGCGCAAAACGCGCGCATCGCGCTGCTTGCCTTGGAACGAGCGAAGCGCATTGCGGAAGAGGGCAGTAATGTTGTTCTTTTTCTGGATTCGCTTACAGCGTTGCACCGTGCTTTTGAAGCGTCCGGAATGGCAGGAGCTGAATATTTGGTGAAACGATTCTTTGCCTCGGCACGGAAATTGGAGGGGAATGGTTCATTGACAATCATTGCTACTGCGCAGATGCGGGAAGAAGAGAGTTATGGGGAAGGAGCAAATGCCATGATTCGTTTTTCAGCAGAGCTGGCCGCGCGCGGGATTGTTCCTGCTATTGATTTTGCGCAATCGTTTACAAAGCGCGCAGAAACCCTTTTGTCCGAAGAAGAGCGAGTACAAGCCGGGGCTTTGCGGGCTGTTGCTTTATCCGGCGGTACGGAAGCAGTATTGCGTGAAATGGAGAAAAAAGGTATTTAATTGTAAATAGAGCTTTCGTTTGGAAGACGGAAGCGATGCAAAGGAGTTTCGTTGGGACTTTTACGGAATAAAAAGAAAAAGATCATCGGTGCGGCACTTGGCAGCGGCGGAGCGAAAGGGATGGCGCATTTGGGAGCATTGCAGGCGTTCGAAGAGAACGGCGTACATTTTGATGCTTATGCAGGTACGTCGGCCGGGTCTATCGTTGGCGCGCTGTGCGCGAAGGGGTATACTCCGGCGGATATACGCCAATTGCTTGCACATCTCGATTACAAAGGATTGGCGCTTTCAGTGTTGACAGCGGGCAGTTTTCGTCCTGCATTTACAGCGCTGGAAGATGTTATGGGCGAAAGTGAATTTTCGGATCTGAAACTTCCATTTGCGGCGGTGGCGACTGATGCGGCAACGGGCGAAGAGATTATTTTACGCAGCGGAAATGTGTCTCGCGCCGTTTTGGCATCTTCAGCGATGCCCCCGTTTTTCCGCAGTGTTGCGGTAGATGGTCGTAACCTCATCGACGGAGCGTTTTGCAACGCAATTCCGGGCGATGTCGCGCGCGAGCTGGGGGCGGATTTTGTGATAGGTATTGCACTTTCACCTGCTTCTTCTTATTGTAACGGTGAGTGGATCACTTCTGCCGGAAGGCGCATTGCAATGCGGCAAACGGGCTTTGAAGACTGTGATATTTTGCTGGAACCCGATCTGTCGGCGTACTCGGCGACGGATGTTTTCGGAGGTTCGCGGATGTACGATATCGGATATGATTGTGCGATGCGACAGATGTCAGATATTTTAAGCGCTTTGCGAGAAAAGAATATTCCTATCGGAATGGGCGGTTGATTCTAAACAGTTCGGAAAGAATTTAAGATTAGCCGAGTTTTTACAGATGAAGAAACATGTGACTTCCGTTATAAAGGCGGATACAAATTCAAAGAAAAAATGTATTTTGGCGCTTGCGGCTTTCTGTATTGCTGTTTTACTGATCATTGCAAGTTTGATTGACGGATTTTTGTTTCCGCTTGCATATTTTCGCGCATTTGCGAGTGCGCCTTCAATTGCAAAGCGAGGGGAAGGCGATCTTCGCATACATTTTCTTGATGTCGGGCAAGGTGACTGTACAGTGATCGAACTCCCCGACGGAAAGTTTATGATGGTAGACGGCGGCAATGACGGTGAGGCGGTTCGTCGCAGCGTACTCGGATATTGCAAGACGCTTGGCGTGAAAAAGTTTGACTATATACTTTTGACGCATCCCGAATCAGATCATGCAGGCGGATTGGATGATGTGTTGCGGTGTTTTGGCGCAGAAGTTATATTTCTGCCATATACAACGAAAGCGGACGGAGCATATTCGGATTTTTTGGCTGCGGCAAATGAGGAAGGAGCGGAATGCAAAATTTCGCAGACTTACGAATATGTTTGTTCGGAGCAGGCGGATGAATTTTATTTTCTGCTCTTTTTGTCACCTTTGAATCCATCGTTGGACAGTAGTTATTATAATCCGGCGAACGCAGAGGATGCATCCTCGGAAGATGTGAACGATGCTTCGGCAATTGTATATTTTGAATACGCGGGTCGTTCTCTTCTTTTAACGGGCGATGCATCATCCAAGGTAGAAGATAAACTGGTCGAAGATTACGAAACCATCGGAAAGGAATTATTTTCTCGGACGGTAGAAACGGCATTCGGGACGCAAGTTTTGACTGCGGAACTGGACAGCGTAGATTTTTTGAAAGCGGGTCATCACGGAAGTTCCGGCTCGACAGGTGAAGCGCTTACGGCGCTGTGCAGACCGAAAGCGGCATTTGTCAGTTGCGGTGCGGGAAACGGGTACGGGCATCCCTCGTTAACCTGTGCGGAAAATATTTTATCTGCATCGCCGGATGCGGAAATTTATCGAACGGACGAGCTGGGAAATATCATGTTGACAATACATAGTGACGGCAGTTACGAAGTTACGTATGCCGCACAAAATACAGCGGAGTGAACAAAATGCTGAAACTTACTACAAGCGGCGAATCGCACGGGCAGGCTCTCACGGCAATTATTGAGGGGCTTCCTGCCAACATTAAAATAGACGCGGAAGAGATCGATATGTATCTTGCACTGCGGCAGAGCGGATACGGCAGAGGCGCGCGGCAGAAAATCGAAACGGACCGCGTGCGCATTCTTTCGGGGGTGCGTGATCGTCTTACTTTGGGCAGTCCCGTTTGCCTGATGGTGGAAAACAGGGATTATGCAAATTGGGAAGCATATATGTCACCGTACGGAGCGGACACGTCGGCGCGTCGTCTGACACGGGTGCGCCCGGGACACGCCGATCTTACGGGTGTATTGAAATATGATCAGACGGACGCGCGCAACATTCTCGAACGCGCTTCCGCCCGCGAAACGGCGGTGCGCGTTGCGGCTGGCACTGTCGCGCGAATGTTTTTGCGCGAACTGGGCGTCGAGGTGCGCGGATATGTGCGTTCGGTGGCGGGGATCGAAGATACACGCGAATATACGTTTGATCAGCTCAAAGACGTGAAAAAATCGGAGCTTTTTATGCCTGACGCGGCGTTATGCGAGCAGGCAAAGGGCCGCATTGACGAGATCAAAGAAGCGAAGGATACGGCAGGCGGCATTGTGGAAGTGCGCGTGGGCGGTCTGAAAAGCGGTTTCGGCAGTTGCATGAGCTATGGCGAAAAACTGGACGGTCATTTGGCTGGTGCTGTGATGGGGATCCAGGCGATCAAGGGCGTGGAGATCGGGCTCGGGTTTGAGGCGGCGCGCCGCAGAGGGAGCGCCGTGCATGACGAGATCTACAATGAAAACGGAAAATTTGTGCGCCGCACGAACAATGCGGGCGGTATCGAGGGCGGTATGTCTAACGGCGAAGAAATTGTTTTGCGCGCGGCGATGAAGCCGATCCCGACGCTCATGCGCGGTCTGAATACCGTCGATTTTATGACGGGCGAAGCGCAGCGCGCGGCGACGGAACGCAGCGATGTTTGCGCGATCTGTGCCTGCGAGATCATTGTGGAAAGCACGGTATGTTTTGCGCTTGCACAGAAAATTTTGGACAGGCTGGGCGGCGACAATATGCGCGAGATTAAAGAACGCTATGCGCTTCTTCCTTGACAAAACAGTAGCGAAACCGATCGATTGAAGAAGGTAAAAAATGAGAATGCAGACCATTCAGCTTGATACGAAAATGCCGAGCACGGTGCTTTGCGGGGCGGGCGCGCTGGACGCGGCGGCAGAATATTTAAAAGGCAAAGACGTTTTGATTGTCACCGATACGAACGTTTACCGCCTCTATGTGCCGCTGATTGCAGAAAAATTCCCTTTGGCGCACGTTTTTGCTGTACCCGCAGGCGAACGAAATAAAAACAAAAAGACACTGTTTTCCATCCTGGATGAAATGTTGCGGGCGCATCTTCATCGTTCGTCTTTTGTAGTAGCGCTGGGTGGTGGCGTCGTGGGAGACATGGCGGGGCTTGCGGCGGCGCTGTATATGCGAGGCACGCATCTCGTGCAGATCCCGACGACGCTTTTGGCGCAGGTGGATAGTTCTGTGGGCGGCAAGACAGCGATCGATTATAACGGGGTAAAAAACGTGATCGGCGCTTTTTATCAGCCCGAGCGGGTGTTCTGTGATCCGCTTTTTTTAAAAACGCTTCCGCGTCGCGAAATTAAATGTGGATTAGGAGAGATCATCAAAACGGGTCTTTTGGATGCGGCGATCGGCGATAAGATCGCGAAAAATCGGGGAAGGATGCACGATCTCGTTTTTTTGCAGGAATTGGCAGCGGATTGTATTCGTTTTAAAGCGCATGTGGTCGAACAGGACGAGACAGAGAGCTCGGGCCTTCGAAAATGCCTGAACATGGGGCACACAACGGGGCATGCGCTGGAACTTCTCTGCGGCAGGCGTTCGCACGGTGAATATGTGCTCATCGGCATGTGGCTGGAAAGTTATATTGCAGAGGAAGAGGGGGTTTGTTCTCCCGAATATGCTCAGGAGGTTCGCTCGCTCGTATCGGTTGCGGAGCCCAAGATCCCTCCTTTTCCGAATGCGAAAGAGGGGCTGAAATACGCACTCCTCGATAAAAAGAACGAGGGCAAGGGCAGTGTTTCGCTCATTCTTCCCAAGGCGCGGGGTGAATATGCGGAATTGATTCTTCCTGCCGAGAAATATGAACAGTATTTGGGGCGACTGTAAAGCGATGAGGCGCGCAAAATTGCGCGGAAAAATATACAGAAAAAGGAAAAAGACATGAAAATCGGATCCCGCAAAGAATTTTCGGGCGAATTTCGGATCCCCGGCGATAAATCGATCACGCACCGTGCGATCATGTTCAATGCCGCCGCGCGCGGCGAAGCGGTGATCACGGGCGCGCTTTTGGGCGAAGACTGTCTCTCAACGGCGGCATGCATGCGAGCGCTGGGCGCTCGTGTGGATGTAGAGAGCGATGCGGTACATGTGTGCGGCACAGAAGAATTTCGCGATGCGAAGCTGTATTGCGGCAACAGCGGCACGACCATGCGCCTGTTAATGGGGTTGGTCGCAGGCAGAGAGGTAAATGCGGTATTTACGGGCGATCCGTCTCTTTCAAACCGTCCTATGGAACGGGTCGCGGCGCCGCTTCGCACATTGGGTGCGAATATATCAACGTCGGACGGCAAGCCTCCCGTGTGTGTGCATGCTGCGTCTTTGACTGGAACGCATGTCGATACGAAAGTTGCGAGCGCGCAGGTCAAAAGTGCAATTATTCTTGCCGCACTGGGTGCTGACGGAGAAACGACGGTGACGGAACCATTGAAATCGCGCGATCATACCGAACGCATGCTCGCAGCGATGGGGGCAGAAATCTCGTCGGAAGGCAACGCCGTCACGGTGCGCAAGAGCAGGCTTCGGGCCGTTGATGTGGAAGTTCCCGCTGATATTTCCAGTGCGGCGTATTTTATGGCACTGGGTGCATTGCGCGGTGAAACGCTCTGCAAAAACGTCGGGATCAATCCGACCCGCACGGGCATTTTGCGGGTTTTTGACCGGATGAATGTGCACTACCGTTTGGAAAACGAGCGTACGGTGTGTGGGGAACCCGTCGCGGATATTCGAGTATACCGTTCCGATCTTCGTGCAACCAGTCTTTCGCGCGCGATCATGCCTTCTCTCATCGACGAATTACCTTTGATCGCGGTGCTTTGCGCATATGCTGACGGTGAAAGTGTGATCACGGGTGCAGAGGAGTTAAAGGTCAAGGAAAGTGATCGCATCGCGGCAACGGCTTCGATGATTCGCGCGATGGGCGGCGAATGTGTGCCCGCCGCGGACGGATTTGTCATCCGCGGAAAAAGTTCTCTTGCGGGCGGCGCGATCGATTCGTGCAAGGATCACCGCATCGCGATGAGCGGCGCCGTGGGGCTCGCGGCGAGCGAAAGGGGCGGCGAGATCGCAGATGCCGACTGTGTAAATATTTCTTTTCCCGGTTTTTATGAAATGCTTGGGAAGTAGAAACAGAATGAAATAGCAAAACGCGCACGCAAACATTTGGCGGCGCGGGCGGAGGAAAACATGCTGAAACTGGCGTTGATCGGAAAAGACGTTTCGAAATCAGACAGTGCAAAAATGCACACATTTAACATGAAGAAATTGGGAAACGGGTGCACTTATGAATTATTGTCGATCACCGGGGAGCAGCTGGATACGACCGTGAAGAAGCTGATCGCGGAATACGATGCGTTCAACGTGACCATTCCTTATAAACTGGACGTCATTCCGTACCTGAGAAAAATTGCGGGGGATGCGGAAACGTTTGGTGCGGTCAATCTTGTAAAGGACCGTATCGGCTACAATACCGACGGGGTCGGTTTTATGCTGATGCTGGAAAACAGCGGGATTGATGTGCGCGGCAGGCGGGTGCTTGTGCTTGGCGCAGGCGGCGCGGGCAGGAGCGTTGTCAAAAAATTGGCGGACGCGGGTGCGCAGGTATTTCTGTACGACGTTCGTCACGAAAATGCCGAAAGCGTTTGTGCGGAATTTGGTACGGGTACACCTTTGAAAGAATTGATGCCCGATGATTATTTTCTGATCGTAAATGTCACGGGCGTCGGGATGCACAAGACGGAAGGGATATCGCCTGTGGGCGGGGAGATCCTTTCGCGCTGCGATCGGGCGGTCGATCTTATCTATTGTCCGCGCAAGAGCGAATTTCTGCGTATTGCGGAAAATTTGGGAAAACCCATTGCGAACGGGGAAGGAATGCTGTATTATCAGGCGTATTACGGCGACTGTATTATTCTTGGAAGCGAGCCTTCTTCGCAGGAAGCGAAAAAACTGTTTGAAGAATATAAGCGCGTCTATACAGACTGACGGCGCGCATCAATGGTAACGGGCAAAGGAGAAATATCATGAAACTGTTGTTTTTGAACGGGGTCAATTTGAATATGACGGGCAAACGCGAAAAGGGCGTGTACGGCGTACAGACGTTGGAGGAGATCAACGAAGAGATTGCACGTTTCTGTAAGGCGCGCGGTGCGGAGTGCGAGTTTTTCCAGAGCAATCTCGAAGGAGAGCTTTGCACCCGCATTCAGGAAACGGATGCGGACGGGATCGTGCTCAACGCGGGAGCGTTCACGCATTACAGCTATGCTCTGCGCGACGCGATCGCTTCGGTCAATACTCCTGTGGTGGAAGTGCATATGTCGAATGTGCATGCAAGGGAAGAGTTTCGCCACAAATCGGTCATTTCCGAAGTTTGCCGCGGTACGGTGCTCGGGTTCGGCAAAAACAGTTATATCCTTGCGGCGGAGAGTTTTCTGTTATGAATATCGTGCTTTGCGGGATGATGGGCGCAGGCAAGACAACGGTAGGCATTCTTATTTCCGATCTTACAGGCATGCGCTGGTATGATACCGACGATCTGATCACCGATAAGTACGGCAAAATCGCGGATATTTTCGAATACCACGGAGAAGAGCGTTTTCGCGCGATCGAAACGGAGATCGTGCACCGTGTCGCGAAGGAGGACAACTGCGTCATTTCGACGGGCGGCGGGTGCGTTCTTCGGCCCGAGAACAGTGCTGCGTTTAAAGAGGGCGGCGGCAAGATCGTGTTTTTAAAAGTGGATATCAAAGTATTGTTTGAACGTACGGGGCATACCGGCGATGAGCGACCTCTTTTGAAAAATACAACGTTTGAAAAAATGAAGGCGCTGTTGGACGTGCGTACACCCATTTATGAGAGCTGCGCCGATTATACCGTGGATACCAACGGGAAGACCGCGAAAGAAGTTGCGGAGGAAATTATTCAAATCTTTGGCCTTTCGATGCGGGGGCAGGCATGAGCACTGTTCTTGTCACGGGCGGTTCGCGCGGCATCGGCAGGGGGATCTGCGTCGCGTTTGCGCGCGCGGGGTATGATGTGGCGTTTTGTTATTCTAAGGATGAAGACGGAGCGCATGAAACGGCGCGGCTTATCGAAAAAGAGGGCGCAGGAGTGCAAGTTTTTCGGTGCGATGTTTCCAACGAAAAACAGGTTCGGGAGATGTTTGCAAACATATTCGGACTTTCGGTGCTCGTGAATAATGCGGGCGAGGCGCTGTTCAAAGAGATACGAGACACTTCTCTTGCCGATTGGCGGCGCATATTTGCGGTCAATACAGACGGGGCATTTTTGTGTACGCGCGAGGCGATCCCGAAATTTTTAAACCGCGGCGAGGGAAGCATCGTCAATATCTCGTCGCTGTGGGGAGAGACGGGCGCGTCCTGTGAAGCAGCGTATTCGGCGAGCAAGGCGGCGCTGATCGGGTTTACCAAGGCATCGGCAAAAGAGCTCGCGCCGTCGAACATCCGCGTGAATTGCATATCCTGCGGCATTGTTTCGACAAAAATGAATGACCGTCTTTCAGAGAAAGAACGCGATGAGTTTTTAAAAGGCGTGCCGTTGGGGCGGGAAGCTTTGCCCGAAGAAATTGCGGCGGCGGCGCTGTATTTGGCGCAGAGTCGCTACGTTACGGGCGAAATTCTGCGTGTGAACGGCGGGGCGTTGATGTAAGCGAAATTTGTTTGCGTGTGTCCAAAGTTACCGGAAATTGAAAAAATCGAGTTTTTTTTCAAAAAAAGAAAGGGATAAAGGGGCTTTGCGGCGAATTTATTAAAAGTAAGCACGAAAAAGCGCGGCGACGTTGAACGACGGACTCGAAATAGCGCGAAAAGGAGTTCGCATGGCAGATTATTCTGTAAAAGAGCGAAGGTACGCGATCGAGGATGAATTTTTGTCCGAATTTGCGTGCCGATCGAAAGATACGAAGGGCAGACAGCGCGCGGAAGAAGAGTGCAATATGCGCACAGCATTCCAGCGTGACCGTGATCGTATTATTTACAGTAAGGCTTTTCTGCGTTTGAAGAACAAGACACAGGTGTTCTTTTCGCCTGAGGGCGATCATTTTCGTACGCGCATGACGCATACGATCGACGTTTCGCAGATCGCGCGTTCGATCGCGCGTTCTCTTGCGCTCAATGAAGATCTTGCGGAAGCAATCGCGCTCGGGCATGATCTCGGGCATACGCCTTTCGGCCATGCGGGCGAGCGTGTGTTGGACAGCCTTTCTCCGGACGGGTTTTCGCACAATGTGCAATCCCTGCGCGTTGTGGACGTGCTTGAAAAGGACGGGCGAGGACTGAACCTTACCTTTGAGGTCCGAGACGGGATCGTCAACCATAAAAAGAGCGGCAATCCGGCAACGCTGGAAGGGAAAGCTGTCTCGCTTGCCGATCGTATCGCGTATGTCAATCACGATATTGAAGACGCCATTCGAGCCGGGCTTTTGAGTGAAAGGGAGCTGCCTGCACGGGACGTGAAGATTTTGGGTCGGAGTTCACGTGATCGTATCAATCGTATGATCACATCCATTTATGAGAGCAGTGCGGGGAAAAATCAGGTAACGATGGGTGAACGCGAAGCGGAAGCGCTGGAAGATCTGCGGGCGTTTATGTTCAAAAAAGTGTACATAACCCCGCTATCGATGAAGGAAGAAGAGCGAGCCAAGCGCATGCTTTCGGCGATGTACGATTATTTCTTAAAAAATAAGGACAAGCTTCCCGCATTTTATCTGCAACTTTCCGAGCGTTATCCGCTTGAACAGGTTGTGTGCGATTATCTTTCGTCCATGACCGATAAATTTGCGATTGCGGTGTTCGACAATCTGTTCGTGCCGCATAGCTGGGCGCTGACCGAAAAGGATATAGAAGAAATGTAAATTTGGTTCGCAAGGCTGAAATGGTGCGGACGTATGAGTGATTTTGGAGCAAAACATGGCAAGAGGACTGGATCCGGAATTTTTACAACAATTGAAAAGTAAGATCAATTTGGTGGAGCTGGTCGAAAGCTATGTGCCCTTGGAACGCAAAGGCGGAAATTGGTGGGGGCGGTGTCCGTTTCATCATGAAAAGACCCCATCCTTTACAGTGAACGACGAAGGGCAGTTTTATCATTGTTTCGGGTGCGGCGTTTCGGGGGATGCGATCACGTTTGTGCGCGAGATCGAATCGGTGGATTTTATGGATGCGGTCAAAATATTGGCAGAGAGAGCCAAACTTCCCGTACCCGAGATGAATTTTGACACCGAAAAGACGGCAGAGCTGAAAAAGAAGCGGGACGAAGTTTTAAAGATATTGAAAGCGAGCGCGCGGTTTTATCTGAATAATCTGAATTCAGGAAAGGCGGACGCGCATGTGCAGTATATTCTTGACCGAAAAATTTCCGCATCGATCGTGCGCAAATTCGGGTTGGGTGCATCGCTGGACTTTCGTTCCCTTCCGCAATTTTTGCTCGATTCGGGCTTTTCGCGCGAGAATATTTTGGAAAGCGGCGTGGTGACGGAGTCGGAAAAGAACGGGCGGCTGATCGACGCGCAGGGCGGCAGGCTGATTTTTCCGATCATCAATGCGATTGGTGACGTCATTGCGTTTGGCGGCAGGGTTTTGGAAAAAACAGATTTTGCCAAATATAAGAACACTAAGGAAACAATGGTGTTCAACAAGAGTAAAAATTTATATAATATCAATCAGATAAAAAAACTGAAACAGGCGGAAGGGCTGAAAAGTATCATCGTTGTTGAGGGGTACATGGATACGCTGTCGCTGTTTCAGGCGGGATTTACCAACGTGGTTGCGAGCATGGGTACGGCGCTGACCAAGGATCAGGCGCGGCTTGCGAAGCGGTATGCGGACAACGTATTTATCAGCTACGACGGGGATTTTGCGGGGCAAAAAGGTGCTATCCGCGGCTTGGAGATTTTGCGAGACGAGCAGATCAACGTGCGCGTCGTGCCTCTTCCCGAGGGGCTGGATCCCGACGATGTGATCAAACGGCAAGGAAGTGACGGATATCGTGCCTGTCTTGAAGCGGCGATGCCGCTCATTGACTTTAAATTAGAAACGGTTCGCCGCAAGTTTGACCTTTCCAAGACGGAAGAGAAGCGTAATTACATTGCCGAAGCGCTGAAAGTGATCGGCGAAGCGGAAAGCGAAAGTATTAAGGAAGATTTGTTGAAGCGTGTACGCAGTGAAACGGGCATGACGTACGAATCACTTAAGCGCGACCTTGACAATACGCCAGCGGCACTGCGGACAAGCGAGCAGCCCGAACGCGTTTTGCGTGAGGAGAATGCGGACGGGCAGGTGAAAGCATGCCGATTTATTCTCGCTTCGGTGTTGTTTGATGCAAAATATGCGAGAAATTTCGATCTTTCGCGTGTCAGATTCGACAATCCTGTACATAATACTATAGCGGATTATATACAGGAACGCAGAAGAATGGGAGAACCTGTACGAGCAAGTGCACTTTTTGAAATTTTTGACGAAAACACACCTGAGCTTTCCGAGATCCTTGATTTAAGTCTGGGTGAGACTTTGGAAGGCGAAAAGGCAGAAAAATATTTTGAAGGTTGCGTGCGAACATTGGAACGCGCGCAGGTGGAGAGCGAGATGGCGCGGCTGAGTGCGCTTTGCGATGCGGAATCCGACCTGCAAAAGAAGAGAGACATCACACGGCAGATTTTAGATCTTGCCGTTCGGCTGAAAAATTTTTAACATAAGCGGAGGAACATTCAAGAACACATGAGCGTATCCGAACAGAAACTTAATGAAATTTTAAAACAGATCATCAGCGAATACCGTCAAAAAGGGAGTATTTCCACAAACGTACTTTGCGATATCCTCGAAAAGATCGACACGAGTCCTGATCAGATCGATTATATTTATAAATCGATTGGGGAGGCGGGCATTCAGATCGTAGATGAAGATGAGCGCGACCGCGAGTTGTTTGAGCAGGCGCTTCGTGACATCGGGCTGGACGATCCCGTCAAGATGTATCTGAAAGACATCGGCAGGGTACCGCTCTTGTCGGTGGATGAAGAGATCGAACTTGCCCGCAAGATGCAAGAAGGCGATGAAGCGGCGAAAAAGCGTTTGTCGGAAGCCAACCTGCGCCTTGTTGTATCCATTGCGAAGCGTTATGTCGGGCGCGGGATGCTTTTCCTCGACCTCATTCAGGAAGGTAATCTCGGCTTGATGAAGGCGGTGGAAAAATTTGATTATCAAAAAGGATTCAAATTCTCGACGTATGCGACTTGGTGGATCCGCCAGGCGATCACGCGTGCGATTGCAGACCAGGCGCGGACAATTCGTATTCCCGTGCATATGGTGGAGACGATCAACCGTCTCACGCGTGCGTCACGTATTTTGTTGCAGCAGCTGGGCAGGGAACCGACGCCTGACGAGATCGCGAAAGAGTTGAATATGCCTGTCGACCGCGTTCGCGAGATCCAGAAGATTGCGCAAGATCCGGTATCTCTTGAAACGCCGATCGGGGAAGAGGAAGACTCGCATTTGGGCGATTTCATCGAGGACGACCGCGCGACGACGCCGTCCGATTCGGTTGCTTTTACCATGCTCAAAGAACAGCTGCTGGGCGTGCTGGATACGCTGACGCCGCGCGAAGAAAAGGTTCTGCGCCTGCGCTACGGTATCGATGACGGAAAGCCTCGCACACTGGAAGAGGTAGGCAAAGAATTTAACGTCACGCGCGAGCGCATCCGTCAGATCGAGGCGAAGGCACTTCGCAAACTGCGCCATCCTTCGCGCAGTAAAAAACTCAAAGATTTCCTTGACTGAGCATGAAACTGACAAAGCGTTTGCGTATTTTGTGCGAGCAGTTGCGCCCGTGCAAAACTTTTGCCGACGTCGGGTGCGATCACGGGTACTGTACGCAGTACATGATGGAACGAGGGCTTTGCGGGAAGGCTGTGATCTCGGATATCAGCGAAAAGAGCCTGCATAAAGCGGAGATCCTTCTCGCGCCTTACATAGAGGCAGGAAAGGTGGTAAGCGTATGCTGTGCGGGCCTTCAAAAGATTCCGAAAGATACCGAAGAAGTGCTCATAGCGGGCATGGGCGGCGAAGAGATCCTTACTATATTGCGTGACGGCTTTTTACCCGAAAAGCTGCTGTTGCAGCCGATGCAGAATGCGCCGAAAGTGCGCGCCTATCTTTTGGAAAACGGGTATGCCATCCTGCGGGACTACACGTTTTCCGACGGAAAATATTATGACGTTATTTATGCCGAAAAGAGCAGCATGGTACGAAAATACGACGAGCGTTGTTTGCAATTCGGGTACGATAACTTGCATTCGCCTTCGGCGGATTTTATAAAAAAAGTCAAAGAAGATATTGAAAAATTTCGTGCGCGCATTGACCACGCGCAAAAGGCGGTGCCCGCTTTGGAAGAGCGGCTCTGTGAGCTTACGGAGATATTCGATGAAGCTGAAAGCAATTTACGATAAAATCGATGCGCTGTATCCTAAAAAAATCAGCGACGATTACATAGCGGCGTTTGGCGGGCATGACAACAGCGGCATTTTGATCGATGCGGGTAAAGACATTTCGGGTGCTGTGTTTTCGTTGGATTTTTCGCAGGGAGCGATCGACGCGGCAATCAAAGCGGGGGCGAACCTGATCGTCACCCATCATCCCGCGATATTTTTTCCGATCGCAAACCTGCGTGCGGACGACGCGCCGGGAGCGCGGCTTTTACGTACGATCGAGGCTGGGATCGGCGTCGTTTCCATGCATCTGAATTTGGATTGTGCGGAGGGTGGCATTGATGAAAGTTTGGCGGAAGCGGTTGGGGCGCAGGATGAAATACACGTCTGCGAGCGCTTTGAAAGCGGCGGATACGGTAGGATTTATGGCGTAAAAAGGCAGACGTTTTCGCAATTTTGCGCTTCGCTTATGAATGAATTGAAAACGCACCGCGCGTTTTTGTATGGGGCAGAGACGGAAGAGATTTGCAAAGTTGCGTCTTTTTGCGGCGCGGGTGTGGATGCCGGGGCGATCTCCGCGGCAAAGCGTTGCGGTGCGGATGCGATCGTATCGGCGGATATCAAGCATAACTTTATTTGTGACGCATTGGAGTCAGGTTTGAAAGTTGTTCAGCTTACTCATTATGCGAGCGAAAATTATGGATTCAAGAAAATATATCAGCAACTCGAAGGCGTGTTGGGTATACCTTGTGCATACCACGAGGATGAATACATGCTTTGAGAGGGGAGGTAATCAAAATGATAGAAGAATTGTTGCAGTATCAGGAAGCGGATGGGAAAATGCGCGCGATCGAGCTGGAAATTGCCGGCACGGAGGAGCGTAAGAAGTACATGACGGCGCGTAAATTTATGGAAAAGGCGCCCGAGAAGCTGGATTCGCTGGAAGCGAAAGCACTGGAACTGAAACATCTTTTTGAGCAGTTGGAAAAGAAGCATGCCGAGATCGCCGATACTTTGCGTGATTATGAAAATCTGGATGAAATGGTCGGGGATGCAGGCGGAGAAATTTCCTTTTATAAAAAGAGTGCAACGCAGATTGCGGACAGCCTGCGCGCATTGAAAGCGGAGATCGGCAAACTCACTTCGCAGATCGAAGCGGCATCGGCGGAATATCAGGCGGCAAAAACGCAGACGATCGCGATGCAGAAACAGTATAAAGAATATAAGGAAAAATACGCAAAGATCAAAGAGGCAAAAGCTCCGCAAATTGCCGAAGTTGAAAAGGAGCTTGCGTCAATTTCAAAGAAGATTCCGGCGCAGGCTTTGGAAAAATACAAAGCCAAGCGTAAGGAAAAACTTTATCCCGTAGTATGTGAGGTGACAGGCAATCGTTGCCCGCAGTGCGGTATGGAGCTTTCGATTGCAGAACTTTCCAAACTTTCGGACGGCACGTTTATCGAATGCGACAGTTGCCGTCGTATCCTTTTTAAAAAGAAATAAATCGGGGAATTATGCAAAAGAAAAACGGCGGCATATATGCCGCCGTTTTTCTTTGCGCTTTTGCCTGAAAGAATATTGTCGCGTGGACATGATTTTTTGCAAGTGCGCTGTAATATCGACCTATCTGTCGCGTCTTTTTTGTGATCGCACTCAATATTTGTTGACAAAACAGGAATGACGGAATATAATATAGTTGCATACGCAACGATTGCGTATGCAACGATTGGAATCTGAAACAACGAAGCATGTGCAAAGGAGGGGATAGAGATGAAAGCGTTTATGAAGTTTTTAGGAGAAACTTGGCGATGTGCTTGTTTGTATCGGGCGGAAAAGCTGGAAAAATTGGGGGTAAGCGGGTATCAGGATTCTTATATCATAGAAATATGCAAAAACCCCGGAATTGCGCAAGAGCAATTGGCGGGATTGATTTATGTACACAAAAGCAATGTGGCGCGTCAGCTTGCCTCTTTGGAAGAAAAGGGATTTATTACGCGCGAGGCGGACCTGCAAGACAAGCGAAATTTGTTGGTATATCCGACGGAAAAGGCATT
The DNA here is from genome assembly GCA_902465495.1 of uncultured Eubacteriales bacterium. GTDB lineage: Bacteria > Bacillota > Clostridia > Christensenellales > Borkfalkiaceae > Borkfalkia. The sequence goes on along the minus strand of CABQND010000003.1, from coordinate 23,096 downwards.
CGAAGTTCTTCCTCAAATTAAAAAGGTACACAAGGAATGGAACGAGCGCATTTTGGAAGGGATGAGTGAAAAGGAACGAGACGAGGTAGCTTCGATTGCAAAATTGCTTTCGGAAAATGCAAAGCGTGTTTTGGAAGAGCAGGCGATGGAGGGCAGAAAGTGAAGACGCTGTTTCGGTATCTTGCGGCATATAAGGGGCGGATCTCGCTGGGGCTTTCGATCAAATGTCTTGGTACAGTTGCGGAGCTGGTTCTGCCGCTGATCATGGCACATATGATCGACGTTGTAACACCGACTGAAAATATTTTGGCGCTTTCACTTTGGGGAGTCGGGATGCTTGCCTGTGCAGTGGTCGCGTGGGGCGGAAACGTGGTTGCAAACCGCATGGCGTCTCGCGTTGCGCGCGATACGACGCAGCGGTTGCGTGACGATCTGTTTGACAAGACGCTTCGTCTTTCGGCGCGCCAAATCGATGATGTGACTCTTCCGTCTCTTGTTTCGCGTCTTTCTTCGGATACATACAACGTGCATAATACGATCGGCATGATGCAGAGGCTGGGGATTCGGGCACCTATCCTTTTGATTGGCGGGGTAGCTTTGACATTTACGATCGATGCAGTCCTTGCTCTTGTACTGCTTGTAACGGTACCGGTGCTTACGCTGATTGTTATATTTGTTTCGTCCAAAGGTGTGGGGCTGTATACGCGATTGCAACGTTCTGTAGACGGAATGGTTCGCAAGGTTCGCGACGATTATACGGGAATTCGCGTAATTAAGGCCCTTTCCAAGACGGAGTACGAAAGCGAATCGTTTCGTTCGATCAACAATACTGTCTCGGGAAATGAAACAAAAGCGGGAGTGACGATGGGGGTGACAAATCCTCTCATGAATGCTGTTCTGAATTTGGGAATGGCGGCAGTGATCTTTGTAGGGGCGTACCGCGTTGCGGCAGGGCGTGTAATGGTGGGTGAAATTATAGCATTCACGTCTTTTTTCACGATAATTCTGAATGCAGTGATTTCGGTGAGCAGAATTTTTGTAAATATGACAAAAGGAGCTGCTTCGGCAAAACGTATTGGAGCCATTTTAGATAAGCCGGAAGATCTTCAGGTTGTTTCGTCCGAGGCAGAGAAGGATGAGGCATATATCCGATTTGAAGACGTCAGTTTTTCGTATGCAGGTGCGCCTGCTTTACAGAACATTGATTTTTCATTGGAACGCGGGCAATCGCTGGGCATACTTGGGGCAACGGGCAGCGGCAAGAGCACACTGATCTCGCTTTTGATGCGTTTTTACGATGTAGACAGCGGCAGGATTTTGATTGACGGAAAGGATGTGCGTTCGTATGACGATGCAAAGCTGCGCGAAAAGTTTGGGGTTGTGTTTCAGAATGATTTTTTGATGGCGGCGAGTGTTCGCGAAAATATCGATTTTGAGCGTGGCTTGTCGGATGTTGCGATTGAACGGGCAGCGGAATACGCGAAGGCGGATACTTTCATCGCAGAACACGGAGGGTATGAAAGTCTTTTGACGGCGCGCGGGGCGAATTTCAGCGGCGGACAGAAACAGCGGCTTTTAATCGCGCGGGCTTTGGCATCCTCGCCCGAAATACTTGTTTTGGACGATTCTTCCAGTGCGCTCGATTATCGCACGGATGCGGCCTTGCGAAAAGCGCTCGTCGAAAATCTTACCAAAACGACGGTGATCATGGTTGCGCAGCGCATCAGTTCGGTGCGTTTTGCGGACAAAATACTTGTTCTTGATGGCGGGAAAATAGCAGGGTTTGGTTCGGACGAAGAGCTGATGCAAAGTTGTGCGCTGTACCGTGCGATCTATGCTTCCCAGCATGAAGATGCCGTAGCAGAAAGGGGAGGTGACGCATATGCCGAATAACGCAGGAGCGGCGCCTCACGCAAAAATGGGGAAAAAGGCAGTCATTGCGCGGCTTGCGAAGTATTTTTTGCGGTATAAATTCAGTGTTTTGCTTGCATTTATTCTGATGGTGGGAAGTAATTTGTTCGCATTGCTCGGTCCTTGGCTTTCGGGAGAGGCGATCGATGCGATCGATCTGAAAACCGGTGTGGATTTTCAGACGGTAGGCAGATTATGCTTTTGGATGGCAGTATTCTACGTTGCGTCCTCTGCGTTTTCGTATATTCTTTCGGTGCTGATGATCCGTTTAAGTCAAAAGATCGTGCGGAGCATGCGGCAGGATGTCTTTGATAAAATATTATCGCTGCCTGTGGGGGAGCTGGATCGCGTGCAGGCGGGCGATCTGATCAATCGCATTTCCTATGATATCGATACGGTCAATGCATCCCTTTCCAACGACATATTGCAGGCGTCGACCGGCGTCATTACGGTGATCGGGGCATTTATCGGGATGTTGCTTGCATCACCTGCTCTTCTCGGTGTGTTTGTAATTACGATCCCGTTTTCGGTGGCGATCACGATCACGCGCAGTCGTTCGGTTCGTCCGCTGTTCCGTAAACGCTCGGCAAAACTCGCCCAGCTCAACGGTTTTTCTGAAGAAATGCTTTCGGGAATTAAGACAATCAAAGCTTACGGAAAAGAGCAAGAAATTTTGGGAAAATTCAAAGAGCGCAATAAAGATTCGGTGGATGCATATTACGAGGCAGATTATTACGCAAGCCTTGTGGGGCCGTCCGTCAATTTTGTGAACAATCTGGGCACGGTGCTCATAAGTACTGCGGGATCTTTTTTCTATCTGTTCGGGATGATCACCATCGGCGATATTTCCTCCTTTTTATTGTACGCGCGTAAATTTTCGGGACCGATCAACGAATTTGCAAATATCATGGGTGAGATCCAGTCTGCTCTGGCGGCGGCGGAGCGCGTGTTCCGTCTGTACGATCAGCCCTCGGAGAGCGCAGATGCGCCGAATGCAGAAAAACTCAGCGAGGTGCGCGGTGAATTGTGCTTTCAGGACGTGGAATTCGGTTACGATATCGGGGAAACGATCATACACGGGCTGTCGTTTTCGGCAAATCCGGGCCAGACGGTTGCGATCGTGGGACCTACTGGCGCGGGTAAGACGACACTGGTCAATCTTATGATGCGATTTTACGATCCGCAGGGCGGTGCAATATTACTGGACGGGAAAGACATCCGCAACTATACGCGTAGCAGTCTGCGTGCGGCATTTACGATGGTCTTGCAGGATACTTGGCTGTTTGAAGGGACCATTTTTGAAAACATTGCATACGGGAGGCAGGGTGCGACCCGGGAAGAGGTGGAGCGTGCGGCGCGGGAAGCACATGCTGCGGAATTTATTGAAAAGCTCCCTGAAAAGTACGACACAATGCTCACAGACGGCGGGGTCAATCTTTCCAAAGGACAAAAACAGCTGATTACGATTGCACGTGCACTGCTTTCGCCTGCAAAATTGCTGATTTTGGATGAAGCGACCAGCAACGTAGATACGCGTACGGAAATCAGTATCCGCGATGCGATGGCTCGGCTCATGCAGGGGAAAACTTGTTTTGTGATTGCACACAGGCTTACGACGATACGGAATGCGGACCTTATACTTGTTGTTTCGGACGGCAATATTGTGGAGCGCGGAAAACATGACGAGCTTTTGAGCCGGGGCGGCTTTTATGCGTCCATGTACGGTGCGCAGTTTGAATGACAACAATAAACTTGAAGCGAACATAATACGTAAAAAGGCGGCGCTGAAATAAGCGTCGCCTTTTTAGCGTTTGACCTAGACATGGTTTGTTTAGAAACTGTTTAAAAAAAGCACTTGAATCAATGTATATTTTTTAGAATTTAAATGAATTTGTTTAGACGATAAGGTCTTTACATTTTTAATTTATAAATTATAATTGAGATAAGAATATTTTGACCGGGCAAAACGGTAAGGAGAAATTCTATGATTTTAAAGACAAGAAAGGGGATGATTGCAGGAATAATTTTGATGCTGTTTTTTATAGCATCAATTTTGTCTTTTACGATTTTTGCGTGCGATGCAAGGCTAGTTAGAGCGGCAGAAGCGCCTGAATACAAGTACGAGTATCCGAAAGTACAGGAGCTGACACTGCCTTCCGTTTTAAGTGACGGGATGGTATTGCAGCAAGATAAGCAGGTGCACATCTGGGGGCTTACGGTTTCCGGTAAGGAAGTCACCGCATCGCTTTTGGATGCGGAAGGCGCTTCCCTGGCGAGCGGGAAAGCCACGGCGGATGCAGACGGCAGGTTTGATATTTATTTTGACGGACAAGATGCATCGTTTGCGAAGTACACTGTGAAAGTGCAGGACGATACGAAAGAGATCGTTATTTCGGACGTATTGTTCGGAGAGGTTTGGTTGACAGGCGGGCAATCGAACATGGAATTGCAGTTGCAATACCTGATCGGCGGGCCTGATCTGATCCGTGCGGCGCGGGCGGACACAAAGTACGAGAATTTTCGCATATTTCTCGAACCGACCATGCCGGAAGGGATGACGATCGAGAGTGATTTTGCGTATCTCCCGCAGTTTGACATTGCGGGCGCGCGCTGGGGATATGCGAACAACAAGGACGATCTGAAGATTGTTTCGGGACTTGCATATGCTTGTGCGCAGCAGATGTTTGAGGGGCTGAATGCGGGAGGGAAGGAAGTTCCCGTTGCGATCATGAATACGGCGGTGGGAGCGACAAGCATCGAAGCGTGGATGTCGCGCACATCTATTGACGAGACGCCGGAAGTTGTGAACTGGCTGAAAAACATTAAAAAGAATTATGTGAGCCGGGAAGCATGGAATACAACGAAGGTAGAGAAATTCAACCAGATGACGGCACTTTTCAATGAAAAGATTGCGCCGATCGCGGGATATCCCGTGAAGGGGCTTTTGTGGTGCCAGGGCGACAACAACATGGGCGACCAGGCGTCGGCGGATTTTTATTCGGTGGCGCTTCCGACGATGGTGGAAGATTGGAGCCTGAACTGGTGGAAGGACGAAGAAACGTTCTATTGTGAATTTTATCAAATCAACGCGAAAGAGGACAATTATCAGCCCGACTCCATACCGATGTTTGTGGAGGGGATGAGCAAAGCGTGGAGCGAAAACCGCGAGTACATGATGCAGGTTCCCGTTTATGATATTCCTCTGACGTGGAATTACGGTCCGTTTGAATATAAAGCGACGGCGCATCCCCTGGACAAAATTCCGATCGGGCAGCGCGGAGCGCGCATAATACTCGGCAACGTATACGGTTTGTACGAGGAATCGACGCCCGCAACGTATTTGGAAATGGAAGTGCAGGGCAATTCCGTGTATGTGACGTTTGAGAATGCGGGCAAGGACGGGTTGCATACCAAAGACGATCTGCCCGTGCGCGGGTTTACGATCTGCGGGGAAGACAGGCTTTTTGTAGCGGCAGAGGCAGAGATAGTAGATAAGGATACGGTACGCGTGTGGAGCGATGACGTTGAAACGCCTGTCGCAGTGACATACGGTTATACATGTTTCAACGGCGGATGCAATCTGTACAACGGCATAGATATGCCCGTGGTGATGTTCCGAAGCGATCGCGACGCGTCCAATCAATATTATCATGCAAAAGATTGGATGTGGGCGGATTCGATCGAGCTTTGGATCGACAACGGCGTTCCGCCGACAGACCCGGATGCAGCGTCTATGCGTCCGGTGTGGCAGACAAACCCAATCAGCAAGAATTTGGGTGCTTCGGTGTCTTCGGATGATACGGCGATCAAAAACAAGTCGGTGCGCATGACATATTCGCGCGGCGGAACGTATGGATTCGGCGTTGTAGGGCCTGCGAACCGTACGGGTAAGCTGAACAATATGATCTTCGGGCAGTGGTATCTGTACGAGGGTTTGGAATTCAATCTTATGAACAACGATGCGCGCGAAAAGAGTGTATCTGTCGTGATCGACACGTTTTCGCACGGAAAATACACGTTACCGTTTGTGGGCACGTATTCCGCTTCGGCGGCGCTGAACGATTCAGACGAGTGGCAGACCTTTGAAGTTGCGCTCAATTGTCTGATCGACGAAAACGATTATTATGTTTATGACACCCAAGATATCCTTGTCGATCTTGCGGCGTTCGAGATCCGCGTGGAAGACGATGCGGCGGGCAGCGTTTCGGTGGACGAACTGCTTCTGCGCCCCGAATGTTCTCTTGACATCGCGGCGGAAAATGCCGATTCCTTTACGGGAGAGGGTGCATATGCGAATGCGGGCGGCACGGAAGTGTTTACGGGACTGGGCGGTGCAGTCGGCCGTACGGTGCTCACGCTCGGCAAGACGGGTACGGCGTCTGCGCAATACGATGCGGAAGGCGCGCTTCTTGCGCGGGTCACGTTGCTGGCGCGCGGCGGTGCGTATGCAAAACAGGTGTCAGGCAGTATCGTTGCGTCGGACGGAAAGACTGATGTTTCCGCGGCTGTTGCGACGTTTATCGGGAGCGACGGATTCAAATACGCACAGTCGGCGGGCGCATGGTATCGCTTTGTCAAAGAAAGCGGAAAATATGCGGCAGTGCCTTCCGCACAGCTTCCCGACGAGCTTACTCCCGTTGTCTTTGCTGAAGCATATTGCGATGATGCGTGGACACCTCTTACAGGCTCTCTCGTTTCGGTTTCGGACGCGGGGGCGGGATATACCGAAGAAGTTTTTGAATTTTCGTTGCCGCAGGGAAGCTCGCTCGTCCGCGTTTCGTTCACTTCCGAATGGCGCGAGCTGGCGGAGAACGGCAACAGCGGTACGCTTGCCGATCGCGCGCATCAGGTTATGCTCTCGGGTGTGACTTTATTGCGTGCGGGTTCGGAAGGGGAGAATGCCGCGCCGCAGATCGTTCTGCACGCAGACCGCGAGAGCTATACGGTCGGCGATACGGTCATGCTGAGCATTGCCGCCTGCGACGACAGGACGGCGGCATCGGAGCTCGAAGTTACCGTGAACCTCATTGTCGGCGGGCAAAAGACGGCGCTGGATTCTTCTTCGTTTGTGATCGGGCAGAACTGCACGGTTGAAGTCATAGTCAAAGACGGGGACGGCGCAACGCAAACGGCTGCGTTGCAGCTTACGGCGCAGGAGAAACCTTCTGATTCGGGTGATACGCAAGACCCTTCCGATACCGAGAGCCCCGCCGATACGGACAAGAAAGAAGAACCGACCGAAGGCGGGTCGAATGCAGGACTGATCGCGGGACTTTGCATTGCGGGTGCGGCGGTCATTGCCGCGGTTGCGGTTATTCTTGTTAAAATTCGCAAAGGGAGGAAAAATGTATGAAAAAAGTGATCCTGGCGGTGTTGCTTGCCTGTCTTCTTGTGTGTTGTTTCGGGCTGGGCGCATTGGCGTTTGCCGACGAAACGCAGCAGCGCGAGCTGTTGGTTTCGGATGCGTGTACCGATCTCAATTCGGAAAACATCGCGGATAAAAGCACAAATCTGACTCTTGATCACGGCATTAAGAGGACAGATGCCGAGGTCGGATACATTGTTTTTCATACCGAAAAGGCGATCGGGAAAGTAGAATTCCGCGCCTGGTTCGATATGGGCAAAGCGGATTTGGATTGGGCGATCTCGCAAGGGGACGAACCTCTTGCCGTATATGTATCTGCCGCCCTTGAATCAGGCTATGAAAAGGTGAGCTTCACTTATGCGGAGGATGCTGCCGAGCCGCAAAATTATGTGGCGGTGCAGGCAGAAGGCTTTACGGACGGAAAGACGTATGTAAAAATCGAAATGAAAGGAAACGTTGCATGGAGGCCGCAGATCAAAGACGTGAATATCTACGGAAGAACGGCGGATGAAACGGGGCTTCTTTTCCAAGACGACTGTGCGCAGCTTCCCGCAGACAGTGAAAACCTTTTGATTGATCCGGGTGAAAACCGCGGTTTTAAGCGCGCGTCCGCAGGCGTCGGTGCGGTCGCTTACGAAGTGGGCGGCACGATCGAAACGGTTTCGCTGACGGGTTGGTTTGAAACTACAAATATAGATGACGTTACATGGGCATACAGTACGCAGCAGAATTGCATCCGCGCCTATGCGGCGGAAAGCATGCCCAATGATCTCGCCAACGCAGAACTGGAAGAAATCACACTTACATGGACGGCAAAAGATGCCGCAAACGGGATATATACGGCGGACGGTACGGCGAGCGGCGAATACGGAGTTTTGGTCCTTCGTATTTTCGGGCAGGAAATGAACGACCCCGAATACAAGCCTCAGCTTTTGGACGTAAAGGTGTACGGAGAAGCGGGGCAGACGCCTGAGCCTCCCGCAGAAGTTCCCGCATTTACGGATGCGTGTACCGATCTTCTCGAAGTCGTGGCATTTGATTCGAATATCAAGAACGATGCGCGCGGATTGACGCGTACCGATCTGAATCCCGGCGGAGTTGTTTATGAAAGTCCCGCGTCGGTGGGCAGGGTCGAACTTCTTTTGAATGTTTCGGGCGGATTCCCTGCATGGGATTGGGACAAAGAACATCTTAATTACAATATCCGTATATTTGTCGGTGAGAGCAAAGACGGCCCGTTTTCGGAGATCGGCTACAAGGCGAGCCAGGCGAGCGCGGCAGGCGCCGACGGTTGGGGACAGGTAAAGATCGTCAGCGACCAAATCAGTGCAAACGCATATTATGTACGTCTTCTGATGGATGCTCCGCAGGGTGCGAGCTGGTCGGTTTGTATTCGTCAGGTGGATATTTTTGAGGCAAAGGAGCCCCCTGTGACTGTGAATTCGGTCACGATCAAAAACGGAGCAGGGCAGCTGAGCTTTATTTCGGGCGGGAGCATGGAGTTTACGGCGGAAACCGATCCTGCGGGCGCAATTGTATATTACAGGGCGTACGACGATGCGGAGCTGAAAGAGCCGTCCCGCGATGCGCAATTTGACGGAAATGTTTTATATTCGGACTTTGACGACGTAACGGATAAAGTCGTATACGTGGTAGCGGAAAGCGGCGGCGTGAAGAGTGCGGCAGTGCAGGTTACCATCCTTCACAAGCCCGAAGCGGAAAGTGTCACGCTTTCGGCAGATAAGACATCTTTTGTTGCGGGCAGTTCGGTTACGCTGACCTCTGTCGTTTCTCCGGACGCGGCGATCAACAAAGAAGTGGAATATGTCGCATATCTGGATGAAAATTGCGAAACTGTTGCGGATGGCGTTTTGTTTGACGGCAATGTCATGAGCCTTTCCGATTCCTTTGAAGCGGACGTGTTCTATGTGGTTGCGCGCGTTCTGAAGTTGGACGGTTCGTACACAGAGAGCGATGCCTTGCGTTTTGAAGTGATATACAAAGAAATCATTTTCTCGGACAGTTGCACAGATTTGAGCAAAGTGGATCAAACGCTCACGGATGTTTCGGAGTTTAAATTGGAAAACAATGCGATCCGTAAGGTATATCCCGATCTGCTTTCGGGCGGCGGTTTGGACTATGCGGCTTTAGGTATGGGCAGTGCGCGCACCGACAAGACGAAATACGGCGTTCCGCAACTTTATTATAAGGTAAATTCAGACATCGGAAGTTTTTCGATTTCCGTGATCGTTTATGATGAAGGCAACGGGGCATTGATTTCGTCCAACAAAAATAACTATGTAGGACTTGTGAATATTTATGTATCGGCGGACGGCAAAACATGGACGTATGTAAATATCGATTTTACCGCGTCGACGGATGTCGGGGTCTTTAACAATGCGTATACGCGGTTGGATCTGTTCAATACCGAAGCTCTGCCCGACGGGACGCGGTATCTGCGCATTGACTTTGTCGGACAGGTATCCAAGACGGAAACGCAGAGCGGCGGCAGTTATGTGTACGGCGGATATATGGGCGGTATCACAAAAGAAGAAGACTACGATTCGATCGTCCTATACTATAACACATACTCGCCTTTCCTGGCAGGGGTATCGATGTATGCGCCGGAAGGCGAAGCGGTCGTGCCGCAAGTGACAAAGCTGTATGCGGATGAGGGTATGACCGTGCGCCTTGGCGGTCAGCTTGAGCTTTCTCTGTACAAAGAAATGAGCAACGCTCCGGGCAAAGCCGAAAAACTTACGGCAGATGATTTGAGCGCCCTGCAAGTGACTTTTATCAGCGGCGGCGAGCTTGTCGAAATCGTAAACGGCGTATTAAAGGTTAAGGACGGTGTGTCTTTGGACGAGGCGCAGCAAGTCAGTTTCCGCGTGGCATTGGGCGATGTGCAGAGCGATCCGATCGCGGTAACAATCCTTATTCCCGTGCAAAGCGTGACGGTTTCTGCGGCTTCCTCCAAAGTCAGTGTGGGAGGAACGCTCCTGCTGACGGCGGAAATAACGCCTTCGTCGGCATCGTTGCAGGCGGTTGAGTGGTTTATTGTTTCCGGTGAAGGCTCGATTTCGTATGACGGTGTATTTACCGCAACGCAGGCAGGAAAAGTTCTTGTCATGGCTGTTGTGGACGGGGTGGAATCCGAAACTTTTGAGATCACAGTTGAAGAGGTGCAAAGCAAACCCGACGAGCCGGACAAAGATCCGAATGACGATCAGGACAACGAAGATCAGGACGACGGCGAAAAATCCGGCTGCAATTCGGTCATGATCGGAACGTGGGGCGGTGCGGCATTCCTGTTGGTTGCGGGAGCGGTTTTCTGTGTTCGTCGCAAAAGATCGTAACAAGCCGCCGGTATTCGACTTTGAATAATAACTTGTAGCAGAGCGGAGCAAGTTTCGAACTTGCTAAGCGAAAAGCGAGAAATACTTTCCGTTTGAAACCATAAGACAGACCGGATTTTTGAAAAATAAGATACTATGTGAATTTCAGAAAGTATGCGCCGAATATCATAAACCTTGAACAATGGTAAAATGGCTTGCGGAAGTTTCCGCAAGCCATTTATTGTATAACGAAAACCACGCGATAGTCGCGTGGTTGAAAAGAGGTTTACCGATGAGTCTTGAAAAAAAGACTCCGATTGTGTAGAATAAGAGCTGACCTGCCAGTCAGAAAAAGGAAACACAATCGGAGGATATTAAAATGAAAGACTCATCTAATATCATAAACAGTTTAGCACAAGGTAAATAGCCTTGGGGAATTATAATAAATAGGTAAATAACAGCAAATTCGTTTAACAGATCGCCAGCAGGCGGTCTGTTTTTATATAGATATTAGTGTTAAATACGTTAACTATAAAATCTTATAAGTTTTAAGTAAAAATAAATAAAAATGTGAAGATTGTCGAGATATATCTCGGCGATTTTCTTTATGTCAAAAAGATTGTAAAATAAATGATACAAAAAATATGATTAGAGGTTAGAAAGATTGATGATTACACAGCAAACGAATATAAAATACATAGATTGGCTAACGCAGTGGCTGGAAAATTATATCCGCCCGTCTGTCAAAATGAGGACTTATGAACGGTATAAACTCATTGTGGAGCAGCATATTAAAGACAAAATCGGCAGTATGGAGTTGAACGAACTTTCTCCGCTCGTCCTTCAACGGTTCATTACAGAGCTTTTACAGAGCGGTAATAAAAAGACAGGCAAAGGATTATCCGCAAACAGTGTTAATGCTGTTATCTCGGTTATTCAGAGTTCACTCCGTACAGCCCACCTTTTAGGCCTAACGAAGGAATATACGGCAGACAAACTCAAACGCCCAAAACTCCAAGAAAAGTCAGTGGAGTGCTTTACCATTGCCGAACAAAAGCAAATAGAAAAAGCAGTTATGAACGGGAAGAAAGATAAACTATATGGCATACTGCTTTGTCTTTACAGTGGACTGCGTATCGGAGAACTTATTGCCCTGCAATGGAGCGATATAGACTTAACGAAAGGCATCTTGACTGTTTCTAAATCATGCCATGACAGTAAAGATGGTCTTATTATAGACGCACCGAAAACGATCTCTTCCCGCCGTATGATACCGCTGCCAAAACAACTGCTTCCTATAATGAAAAACATAAAGAAAAAGAGCGACGATCCCTTCGTGGTATCAGCAAAAGGGAAACCTGTGTCAGTTCGTTCTTACCAACGAAGTTTTGAGTTGCTCTTAAAAAAGCTGAAAATTCCGCACAAGGGATTTCATTCCCTGCGACATACGTTCGCTACCCGTGCTATTGAATGCGGCATGGATGTAAAGACGCTTTCCGAAATTCTTGGGCATAAAAATCCGACAGTCACGCTCAACCGCTATGCACACTCCCTTATGGAGCATAAAGCTGGTATGATGAACCGCCTCGGAAAGCTATTATAAATTCAAAAGGGAAAGTACATCGATTTTTCTAATCGGTGTACTTTCCCTTTACTTATTATAGCAAAATTTACGCTCAAAAGCAAGATTTTAGTTGTATCCCATCATAAATAGGTCTGTATTTGTTCATTGTTAATTGAATTGATGACTAATTCTATTTTACTTGTTCACCGATTAGAAAAATTTATGAACACTTTGGCATCGTGCTTGTTCATGAATTAAAACGCCGTTATGGATGAACTATCTTAAACTTTCGCTATTCGTGGAAAACGATTAAGATGGCATTTTACTGATGAGGTGAGGAATGGAGATTATTGACAACATCAACAAGACCGTTAAGCAGGATTTGCAGGCTGGTATTCATAAAGGAAGCAAGCTCTCCATTGCTGCGGCTTGCTTTTCGATCTATGCTTATCAAGGGCTAAAAAAGCAGCTTGAACAGATAGACGAATTGCGCTTTATCTTTACCTCTCCGACTTTCATAACGGAAAAAGCATCAAAAGCCCAGCGCGAATTCTACATTCCCCGTATATCCAGAGAGCGCAGTCTTTATGGTACAGAATTTGAAGTGAAGTTGCGCAATGAGTTGACGCAGAAAGCAATCGCCAAAGAATGCGCTGATTGGATTCGGAGAAAGGTAGTTTTCAAATCGAATATCACGCAGGAGCAAATGATGGGCTTTCTTACGGTTGATGAAAGTACTTATATGCCCATCAATGGTTTTACGACGGTTGATCTCGGTTGTGAACGCGGGAATAATGCCTATTATCCGGTACAGAAAACAGAAAGTTATGAGAACGCACAATACTTTATCAAACTTTTTGAACAGATCTGGAATGATAAGAAGAAGTTTCAAGAGGTCACGGATGTCGTAATTGAGAATATCACCGCAGCCTATCGTGAAAATGCGCCGGAATACATTTATTTCTTTGCGCTCTACAATGTCTTTCATGAATTTTTGGATGACGTTTCGGAAGACGAGTTACCCAATGAAGCAACCGGATTTAAGGAAAGTAAAATTTGGGGGCTGTTATACAATTTCCAGCGGGATGCCGTACTTGCCATTATCAGTAAATTAGAAAAATTTAACGGCTGTATTTTGGCGGACAGCGTTGGCTTAGGCAAAACTTTCACCGCGCTTGCCGTTATCAAGTATTACGAAAACCGCAATAAATCGGTATTAGTGCTTTGCCCGAAAAAGCTGTCCGAAAACTGGAACACATATAAGGGCAACTACATCAATAACCCGATTGCCGAAGATCGGCTTCGTTACGATGTTCTGTTTCATACTGACTTATCACGCGAGCATGGGCAGTCGAACGGTATCGATCTCGACCGCCTGAACTGGGGGAATTACGACCTTGTTGTGATTGATGAAAGCCATAACTTTCGCAACGGCGGCGAAGTTTCGGGGGAGGACGCAAAGGAAAACCGTTATCTGAAACTTATGAACAGAGTTATCAGAGCGGGGGTGCGAACAAAAGTCCTGATGCTCTCTGCAACGCCGGTCAACAACAAGTTTATCGACTTGAAAAATCAGCTCGCTCTTGCCTATGAGGGCGATCCAAAGCAGATCAACGAAAAACTTGCAACAACGAAAAGTATTGACGAAATCTTCCGTCAGGCGCAGACAGCATACAATGCGTGGTGCAAACTGCCTGCCGAAACGCGCACGACGGATGCGCTGTTGCGGACGCTCGATTTTGATTTTTTTGAACTTCTGGACAGTGTAACGATAGCCCGTTCCAGAAAACATATTGAAAAATACTATAATACCACCGGCATCGGTAAGTTTCCGGAGCGGCTTTCGCCTATTTCTCTGCGACCGTGTTTAACCGACTTAAACGATGCGATTAACTATAACGATATTTACACGTTACTCATATCTTTGAACCTGTCGATTTATACGCCTTCGAACTACATTATGCCGTCGAGGCTTGCCAAATATATCGACATGACGCACCATAAGGGTACAGGATTAACCCAACAAGGCCGAGAAGAAGGCATCCGTCGGCTGATGAGCATTAACCTACTCAAGCGCTTGGAAAGTTCTGTTTATTCCTTTCGTTTGACGGTTGACCGTATCAAAAAATTGATTGAAGATACTGTTAAAACAATCAATAACTATCAGTCCGGCGGATGTATTCTTGATTTGACGGAACTTTCCGACAGCGAAGATTTTGATTTCGATGATCAGAATACAGATTATTTTTCCGTTGGCAAAAAAGTTAAAATAGACCTTGCCGACATGGATTACTTATCGTGGAAAAAAGATCTGGAAACGGACGCGGAAAATTTGGAACTGCTCTCCCTCATGATTGCCGATATTACTCCGGAACATGATACTAAGCTGCAAACGCTGTTCGAGTTGATAAAAAACAAGATTGCAAATCCGATCAATCCCGGCAATCGAAAAATCATCATCTTTACCGCTTTTTCGGATACCGCCGACTATCTGTATGCGAATGTAAGTAAGTACGCAAAAGAAAAATTCGGGCTTGAAACAGCGGAGATTACGGGTACGATAGACGGTAAAACGACTGTACCGAAACTGCGCGCCGATTTGAATACAGTGCTGACCTGCTTTTCTCCTATCTCGAAGGGAAAATCCGTCTTGCTTCCGGAAAGCAAGGATGAGCTTGATATTCTTATCGCCACGGACTGTATTTCCGAAGGTCAAAACTTGCAGGACTGCGATTATCTTGTGAACTATGACATTCACTGGAATCCTGTGCGGATTATTCAGCGGTTTGGGCGTATTGACCGTATCGGCAGTAAAAATGAATATATCCAGCTCGTGAATTTTTGGCCGGATATGGATTTGGATGAGTACATCAATTTGAAAAGCCGTGTGGAAACCCGCATGAAAATTTCAGTTATGACCTCAACAGGCGACGATGACCTTATCAATGCCGAGGAAAAAGGCGACCTCGAATATCGCAGAGCGCAGTTAAAACGTTTGCAAGAGGAAGTTGTGGATGTAGAGGATATGACTAGCGGCATCTCCATAATGGATTTGGGGCTGAATGAATTTCGTCTCGATTTGCTGGAATACATGAAGCACCATGAGGATATAGAAACGGCTCCGAAAGGATTGAATGCCGTTGTCGGGCATACGGAAGAATCCCCGGCAGGGGTTATTTTCGTGCTGCGAAACATCAACAACAGCGTGAACATTGATAACCGCAACCGCATCCATCCTTTCTATATGGTCTATATCAGCGAAGAAGGGGAGATCATTTGCGATTATCTCAATCCGAAAAAGTTGCTTGATACTATGAGACTTCTTTGCCGCGGCAAGAGTGAGCCTGTCACGGAGCTTTACAGAAAATTCAACGAAGAAACAGATGACGGGCGGAATATGGGAGAAATATCGGAACTTTTGAGCGAGGCAATCAACTCCATTATTGACGTGAAGGAAGAGAGCGACATTGACAGCCTGTTTAAGAGCGGCGGAACAACAGCTTTGCTTTCTGCGGTATCCGGGCTGGATGACTTCGAACTGATTTGCTTTTTGGTTGTAAAGTAAGGAGAGTTTGCCATGTTCGGTTTCCCTGACTCGACAGAGTTTAACAAACGCATACCGAAGCAAAAGTTTTATGAAAATATAGAGGTTTCTTCTTCGTTGCGTCGGGTATTTGTTGAACAGATCAAGATTGTCTATTGGCGCAATAAACTGGCTGTATCCACACTGAATATTGCATCGGGAGAGAGCGTAACCGAAATTGAAGTCTTTGAGGTGCGCCTGACGGAACCAATCCTCGAAGAAACCGTCTTGCGACAGATAGACAAAGAGATACCATATCACATTCTCTTTATTTTAACCTGTGACGGAAAAGCGCAGGCTTGGATCGGTTATAAGGAAGCGGCTGCTTCTGGCAACAACGCCTTTAAGATCAATCGCTATTATCACACCGAATGGATTCCTGAAAATGAGTTGCGGTTCAGCATTGACGGACTGAACATGGACGCCGTTTATGAAAATCTTGTAAGGCAGATTGCTGGCGAGATATTGCAAACAAATTCTAATGAAAGCCTGAAAGATTCTGTCGAGCGTGATGAAGAGAGGCGTCGGCTTGAAAAGCAAATCGCCGCGTTGGAAAATAAAATTCGCAAAGAAAAACAACTCAACCGGCGGATGGAAATGAATACGGAGTTAAAGCTGCTAAAGAAACAACTAAACGATTGACAGAGGTAGAGATTGAATGCAACTAAAAGAACGGACGCTGCAAAAATTAAGGGAAATAATCAACGGAAATGGTACTGGATATTATAAGTCGGGCCCGATGTTGGTTGAGTTTTTCAATAGTCTGGGTAGCAACGACCATTATGGACAAGGCTTTCCATCTCGGTGGGTTTACACTGATAATAAGCTTAAAGAGATTAACGGAACACCTGAGCTTGATAAGTGTATTAAAAAGATATTTTCCGTCGAGGATCATATTGAGAACATTGAAGAATTAGATCAGAAGATTGCAGATTTCAATAAATATCTGGCATTTGATAAATGGCAAGTTGTCCGAGAAAACGATACAATTACTTTTAAGTGGCTGGACAAAGTTGTTGTTGCAGAACCAAAAAAAGCGCCTGCCGATATAAAAGAAGACGACTTTCTTAAATTGACTTTTGATGTCAATGTTGATGCACTAAAATTAGACGTAAGCATAAGCGAGATAATAAAGCAGCGCCTTCATGAAACGGAAGCATGCGTTAATCATGATGCGCCATTAGCGTCCATCTTCTTAATTGGGAGCATTTTAGAAGGCATACTGTTGGGAACAGCTTCTGCTTTTCCACGCCAGTTTAATCAAGCGCAATCTGCCCCAAAAGATAAAGATACTGGGAAGGTGAAAATCTTTCCAGAATGGACACTCAATAATATGATTGATGCTGCTGCCGAAATTGGGATTCTGAAACAAGATGTCAAGAAATTCAGCCATGCAGTTAGAGACTTTAGAAATTATATCCATCCATACCAGCAGATGTCCTCTCAGTTTTCACCGGACAAACATACTGCCTTAATCTGTTTTCAGGTATTAAAAGCCGCTATATACCAAATTGGTGATTATAGAAAATCTTCAGATGCAAAGTAATAGGAGGCAACGCATAATGGACAAAATGAAATTTGAAACGCCGGATATGACGGCGGAGAATATAGACAAGATTGCAGAACTTTTTCCGAATTGCGTTACGGAGATGCGGGACGAAAACGGGAAAATCAAGCGCGGCATTAACTTTGAAATGCTTAAACAAATGCTCTCGCCCGACGTGGTGGACGGCGACGAGTGCTATGAGTTTACTTGGGTGGGAAAGAAGGCTTCTATTGTGGAGGCAAACAAGCCTATCCGCAAGACGCTGCGCCCTTGCCCGGAAGAGAGCAAAAATTGGGATACAACTGAAAATCTGTATATTGAGGGAGATAATCTGGAAGTTCTCAAACTGTTACAGGAGAGTTATCTCGGAAAAGTAAAGATGATCTACATCGATCCGCCATACAATACGGGCAACGACTTTATCTATGCCGATGACTTTATGCGCTCGCAGGAAGAGGAAAACGAGCAGATGGGTATGTATGACGAGGACGAAAATCGTCTGTTCAAAAATGCAGACTCCAACGGTCGTTTCCACTCCAACTGGTGCAGTATGATGTATTCTCGGTTGATGTTGGCGAGAAATTTGCTTTCAGACGATGGTATAGTTTTTATTAGTATTGATGACTGTGAGATGGTGGGCCTTCGTAATCTTTGCAATGAAGTTTTTGGCTCGGCTAACTTTGTTGCAGAGTTTTGTTGGAAGTCAAAGCCCCAAGGGGGAAATGATAATAAATACATCGTATCAGAGCATGAATACATTGTTGTTTTTGCGAAAAACATCTTTGAGTTAAAAGTGAATGGACAATCCCATAAAGGGGAAAAATATAAACTTAAAGATGATTACTATTTTGAAAGAGGGGGATACTCACTTGCAAAATTAGATAACTCCGTTTTGGAATATAGAGTTAACTTAGATTATCCTGTAGAAACTCCTGATGGTACAATGATTTATCCTGGCGGTGTTTCCTTCGAGGAATGGAATAGAAGACATAATGGCGGAAACGCGCCAAGAGATTGGCAATGGAGATGGTCAAAAGAACGATTAGCCAGGTCAGTGGCTTTAGGCTTGTCAGAGTTCAAAAAGAATAAACAAGGTATTTGGCAACTATATTCAAAAGAATATGAAAGAGTTGATAATGATGGTCAACCAATCGAGCGTACTATTAAATATAGAACAGTCATTGACCAATATACAACTATTGATGGAACTCGAGAAATAGATAATATTTTGGGACACCGCATATTCACATATCCAAAGCCAATAAAACTATTACAGTTGCTTGTTCATATCGGAACAAATATAAATGATATAGTTCTCGACTTCTTTTCTGGTTCAGCCACTACCGCTAACGCCGTTATTCAACTCAATGCCGAAGACGGCGGACACCGCAAGTTTATTATGGTGCAATTGCCGGAAACGTGCGATGAACAAAGTGAAGCGTATAAAGCCGGCTATAAAAATATCTGTGAAATCGGTAAGGAGCGTATCCGCCGCGCAGGAGAGAAAATTAAGGCTGAAAATTCGCTCACCACAAAAGATCTCGACGTCGGCTTTCGCGTGCTGAAATTGGACGACAGCAACATGAAGGAAGTGTATTATGCGGCGGATGACTATGACCAGCGTTCCCTCTTGGATATGGTCTCGAACATCAAAGACGACCGCGACGACCTCGACCTTCTGTTTGGCTGCTTGTTGGATTGGGGATTGCCGCTTTCGTTGTCTTATAAATCCGAGCAAATTGAGGGATGCACCGTACATACCTATAACGACGGAGACCTGATTGCCTGCTTCGATGCCAATATTCCCGAAAGCGTTGTCAGAGCAATCGCAGAACGTAAGCCTCTCCGCGCCGTTTTCCGTGACAGCGGCTTTGCCGACAGCCCTGCCAAAATCAATGTATTTGAGATATTCAAACTCTATATACCGGAAGATGCGGACGATATTAGTAAACGCGTAAGGGTGATTTAGAGGGTTAGATGTTTAGCGAAGAGATCAAAAGAAAAGCCATGGTAGCATGTGGACGACATTGTTGTATCTGTCACAAATTTTGTGGGAACAACATGGAAGTACATCATATTAAAGCCAAAGCGGATGGCGGCGAAGATACATTTGAGAATGCCATTCCGCTATGCTTTGATTGTCATGCAGAAGTAGGGCAATATGATCCCAAGCATCCTAAAGGAATCAAGTTTTCTAAACAAGAACTGATACAGCATAGGGATAATTGGTACAAAATTATAAAATCTGGAAATCAAAAAGTTAAAGATGAGGATGACTCTACTGCTTCCATTAAGATATATAGGCAAAAAGATTATCAAGACATTCATTTGTCAAAGATATCCAGTGGACAAGAACTTTTGGCAATTGCCGATAAAGCTTGCGCGTTAGCATATACCTATGATGAGCCGCAAACAGAAGAAGAGGCAAATGCAATCGCAGACATCGGACAAGTATTAAATGACGTTATAGATTTTATAGATGTATATCAAACAAATGAGCATATATTGTTTGCATATGAGCTGAATGATAAGATAAAAGAATTGGACAAAGCTGGATTTTGGTTGTTTTTAGCCATTGAAAAGCGCGTAGTAACGGGCGGGATTGAAAAACCGGAATGTTTCCCGACGTTACTTGCGAGAGTAGTACGAAAAGGCAATCCTGAGATAATAAAAGTATCGGGAGAAAAACATTCATGAAATTACAATTCAAACATCAGAAGTTCCAAGCGGATGCGGCAAAAGCAGTAGTGGACGTCTTTGCCGGGCAGCCGTATTTAACGCCGACTTATATGATGGACAGAGGCGTCGGTTATCAGCAGTCTATAACGGACGAGGAAGACTTTACCGGTTGGCGCAATGAACGCATAGTGCCGGAACTTTCGGATAAAATTATTTTGGAACACTTGCAAAAGGTGCAGCGAGCAAATCAGATCAAACCGTCTGAAAAGCTGGAAGGGCGTTACAACCTGACCATTGAAATGGAAACGGGCGTCGGTAAAACTTACACTTACATAAAGACGATGTACGAACTGAACAAGCACTATGGCTGGAGCAAGTTCATCGTCGTTGTACCGAGCATTGCCATCCGCGAGGGTGTGTATAAGTCCTTTCAGGTGACGCAGGAGCATTTTGCCGAGGAATACGGAAAGAAGATACGCTTTTTTATCTATAACTCCTCGCAGCTGACGGAAATTGACCGCTTTGCCTCCGATAGTTCCATCAATGTGATGATCATCAATTCGCAGGCGTTCAACGCCAAAGGCAAAGATGCGCGGCGAATTTATATGAAGCTGGACGAGTTCCGTTCCCGTCGCCCCATTGACATTATTGCCAAAACAAATCCGATCCTCATTATCGACGAGCCGCAATCGGTCGAAGGAGCGCAGACAAAAGAGCGGCTGAAAGAGTTTCATCCGCTTTTAACCTTGCGTTATTCCGCCACGCATAAAACGGACAGCATTTATAACATGGTGTATCGGCTGGACGCGATGGAGGCATATAACAAGCGTTTGGTAAAAAGAATCGCCGTCAAAGGCATCACCGAATCGGGCAGTACGGCGACGGACGGCTATGTTTATTTAGAAGGAATCAATCTTTCAAAAGCCGATCCTACTGCGACGATACAATTCGATTTTAAGGGGGCGACGGGTATTCGCAAAAAAACGGCGAAGGTCGGCATCGGTTTTAACCTTTACGATAATTCCGGTAATTTAGATGAGTATAAAAACGGATTTGTCGTTAAGTTTATCGACGGCCGGGATAACTCGGTGGAGTTCTTGAACGACATCAAAATTTTTGCAGGGGATGTCGTCGGAAAAGTCAGCGAAGAGCAGCTTCGTCGCATTCAAATCCGCGAAACAATTCTCTCGCATATCGAGCGGGAACGCCAGCTTTTCCATAAGGGTATCAAAGTATTGAGCTTGTTTTTTATCGACGAGGTAGCAAAGTACAAGCAATACGACGAGGCAGGCAATCCATACAACGGCATTTATGCCGAGATGTTCGAAGAAGAGTATAACGATATTGTGGGCAATATGCAGTGCGAATTTGGCGATGAAGATTATGTAAAGTACCTCGACAGTATTTCTGCCCATGATACGCACGCCGGCTATTTTTCCATTGATAAGAAGCATAAAGATAAAATGATTGATAGTCATGTTGGCAGAGGTGAAAGCTCCTCTGATGACATTGTTGCTTATAATCTTATTATGAGGGATAAGGAATTGCTTCTCGACCGCGATCCCAAGAGGTCGCCGGTGCGTTTCATTTTCTCGCACTCGGCACTTCGGGAAGGTTGGGATAACCCGAATGTGTTTCAGATTTGTACGCTAAAACAAAGTAGCAGTGAAGTCCGTAAACGGCAGGAAGTCGGGCGCGGTTTGCGCCTTTGCGTCAATCAGGACGGCGAGCGGATGGACGTAAATGTACTGGGCAACGACGTGCATACCGTAAATGTCCTTACCGTTATCGCCAGCGAGAGTTATGACAGCTTTGCAAAAGGGCTGCAAACAGAACTTGCAGACGCTGTTGTCGGACGCCCTGTTGCGGTTACTGCCGACCTATTCAAAGGCAAGGTCATTACGGATATAAAAGGCAATGAACAGGTTGTGGATAGAGAATTGGCGCAGGCGATTCACTTTGATCTTATCGTCAACGGCTATATAGACAAGAAAGGCATTTTGACAGACAAATATTATACCGATAAAGCAAACGGAGAAATTAAAGTTGCTGAGGAAGTAGCAGACAGTCGTGACGCCATTATCAATATTTTGGATTCCGTTTACGACAGCCGTGCTATGCAGCCTGAAAATGCCCGCGATAAGAATGTGGAGTTGCAGGTTGATCCCGAAAAGTTGGCGATGCCGGAGTTCAAAGCACTGTGGCAGCGAATCAGTCCGAAGTCTGTTTACGTAGTAGATTTTGATACCGATGAACTTGTCAAAAAGTCGATTGACTCCATTAACCAAAAACTTCATGTTTCAAAGGTATTTTTTAAGGTTGAAACAGGTACGATGGAGGAAATCAAGTCGAGAGATGAGCTGTTGGAGGGAAGTGCTTTCTCGAAGTCAAAATCTTCTACTTATGATAGCAGCAAGCGGATTCATACAAATAGCAGTGTGAAATATGACCTCGTCGGAAAGATTGTCAGCGAAACAGGACTGACGCGAAAAGCCGTCGTAGAAATTTTGGTCGGCATTGAAAAAACAGTATTTGATCAGTTTGCATACAATCCGGAAGAATTTATTATTAAAGCATCCGATTTGATCAACGATGAAAAAGCAACGGCAATCGTTCAGCATATCACCTATAACGTACTGAATGAGCATTACGATACAGACATTTTTACCGAGCCGACCATTAAAGGGAAACTTGGAACAAACGTTATGAAAGCGCAGCGTCATTTGTATGACCATATTGTCTATGACTCTACCAATGAGCGAGATTTTGCTTCCGATTTAGATACAAATACCAACATCGCTGTTTATGTGAAGTTGCCTGACAGCTTTTATATTGCGACGCCGGTAGGGAAGTATAATCCGGACTGGGCGATTGCTTTCTATGAGGGAGCGGTAAAGCATATTTATTTTGTAGCAGAAACGAAAGGTTCTATGTCATCTATGCAGCTTCGATTGATCGAAGAGTCGAAAATCCATTGCGCGCGGGAACATTTCAAAGCTATTAGCAACGGTAACGTTGTTTATGACGTAGTGGATAGTTATCAAACTTTACTAAATAAAGTGATGAAATAAGAAAAAGTCATTTCATATAAAACCAGCGGCGGCCCCGTAAAC
>CABQND010000002.1 GCA_902465495.1 uncultured Eubacteriales bacterium | reverse complement strand
TGTTAAAGCTTTTGCGCTTTTTTGTTTAATTGCCGCATTCGATGGAGATCTCATTGAACAAGGCCAAAAGGTCTTCCACTTTTTGCTGTTTTTTCGCTTCGTCCGCCGCGTCCAGAACTACATGCCCTTTATCGAACATACAAAGCCGCGTGCCGTATTGTTCCGCAAAGCGAAGATTGTGCGTAACCATCAGCGTCGTGATCTTTTTTTCGCGCACGATCTTATCCGTCAGCTCCATCGCCTGTTCTGCCGTCTTCGGATCGAGCGCCGCCGTATGCTCATCCAACAAAAGCAGATCGATGGGAGTCATCGTTGCAATCGTCAGCGTGAGCATTTGGCGCTGTCCGCCCGAAAGCGCCCCGACCGGCACATTCATCCGATCTTCCAATCCGAGCCCCAGCGGATGCAATAAATCGCGGTATGCCTCGATCCGCTTCTTGCTCAACCCCGCCGAAAGTCCGTACCGTTTGTTTTTATTCTCGGCGATCGCCATGTTCTCCGCGATCGTCATATTGTTCGCCGCGCCCCGCGAAGGATCCTGAAATACCCTGCCGATGCGCCGCGCACGCACAAATTCTTTTTGCGAAGTAATATCTTCGCCCTTTAAAAATATCTGCCCCTCTTCGGGAAACAGCGTTCCGCTCACGAGATTTAAAAGAGTCGTTTTGCCCGAACCGTTGGATCCGACAACGGAAACAAATTCACCTTCTCTGACCGAAAAATCAAACCCGTCAAACAGCACAGTTTCGTCGGGCGTACCGCGGTTAAATACTTTACGGATATTCTTCAATTCAAGCATTTTTCTCCGCCTCCCCGCGCTGTTTTTTCCCTCGGTTAAATACGTTTTTGACAGTCCTTCCGATCAGGCCGCTGTCAAACAGCAACACGATCACGAACAGCACCGCCACAATGAGTTTCGTATAATCACTGCCCAGCAAGAGCATCGCGACAGAAAGGATCGCATAATACAATAGCGCTCCGATCACTACCCCCGTCGTGTTCGCCATGACGCGGATATGTTTTGCGATCACGCAACCGATTATGACGCACGCAAGCGCAATGACCACCGTCCCCGTTCCCATGCTTGAATTGTATACCGAGCCGTACTGGCAATACAGACTGCCCGCCAAAGCCACAAGCCCGTTTGCAAGAGAAAGGCCGAGCATTTTATAATTGTCCGTGTTTTTTCCCATCTGCGTTACGAGTTGCGGGTTGTCGCCCGTTGCCCGAAGCATAAAACCGCTCTTCGTCTTCAAAAACCAATCGAGCAATACCTTGCACAAGATGACAAACAGCAAAATGAAAAACGCTTGCACAAAATTTGCCGCCGTACGCGCAAGGCCGTTCAGGAACGCGTTGTTCAAGAGCGTCGATTCCTGCGAAAAGGAGACCATCGGTCCGCCCGCGATCAGATAGTTCACGGACAGAAGCGCCGTCATCGTGATGATCCCCGACAAAAGCCCGTTGATTTTCAGTTTGACATGCAGAACGCCCGTGACCAACCCTGCCAGCGCGCCCGCGACAAAGGCTGCAAGCATTGCCACAGGCCAAGGGCACCCCGCCGTTAAAAGCACGGCAAAAACGACTCCTCCAAGCGGAAACGTTCCGTCTACCGAAAGATCGGGAAAATCCAGGATTTTATAAGTGATATATACGCCGAGCCCGACAATGGCATAAATAAATCCCATTTGCAAAATCGTACTCGTCTGGTTCAAAAAAAACATTTTTAACCTCTTACACGCTGATACGTGTTTATTTTAATCGATACGTTCTTGTGATTTTATTACAAATTATGCAGCCGCGTCGTTTGCACCTTCATAATCGGAAGGAAGCGTAAAACCAAGCGTTTGGGCAACCGAAGAATTGTAGTCAACGGAATAACCGTCCGTCAGATACAAAAATTCAATATCATTTGCGCTTTTACCGCCAAGGATCTCCGCGATCATGTATCCCGTCTGTTTGCCCAGTTCAAAATAATCGAGGGAACAGCTCGCAAGGCATCCCTTTTTCACCTGCTCGATCTCACTGCCGAATACGGGCTTACCCGCGGCATCCGCTTTGTCCAATAGTGTATCCAAATTCTGCACAACGTTATTATCGGTGAGGTTGTTGAAACAATCTACCTGCGCAATGATCGAATCGATCGCCGAAGGAATATCCGTCGCCGTGTCCACGCCCGCTTCCACGATCTCGACGTTGTATTTCGACGCGAGCGCCTTGAACTCTGCAATGTGAGAAACAGAGTTCGCCTCCGTGCGCGTGTAAATAATGCCGATCTTCACCGCTTCCGTGCGCGCAGGATCCTTTGTCTTAAAGAAGTCGGTAATGAGTTTGAGCTGGCTCTCAATGGGAAGTTTGTCCGACGATCCCGTCACATTATCAAACGTCTCAAAATTTGCACTCTCTGCCGTAGGTTCAGACACCGCCGTGAACACGACGGGAACATCTCCGCGCGCAGCCGATGCAAGTGCATATGCGGAAGGCGTTGCAATGCCCACTGCAACCGCCGGAGATTCGTTGATAATGGAGCTTGCATACGTCGTATTGTCGCTCTCGCTCCCCTTCGCATTGATGCG
Organism: uncultured Eubacteriales bacterium; assembly: GCA_902465495.1. Lineage (GTDB taxonomy): Bacteria > Bacillota > Clostridia > Christensenellales > Borkfalkiaceae > Borkfalkia. Next base: position 75,693 of record CABQND010000002.1, on the reverse strand, counting down.
CGTGATATCGATCACGTCGCTGCCGTATCCCTTTTCTTCCAGCCCGGCAACAATGCCTTCGTAACAATTGTCCAATGAACCGTGCTCAGCATACTGCAATACGCGCACTTTTATGCGGCTGTCGCACGCCGAAACACCCAATACCATGCCGCACATAAGCAATGCGGAAACGATCAATACAAGAATTTTTTTCATAATATTACCTCTTTTCGGAAATTTTGCGCGCCTTCCCGAAATGACGCACATAAAAAATAAAACACGGTCCACTCGTTCGGGACGAGAGAACCGTGTTGCCACCCGATTTCACGGCAAGATCCAAAAATTGCCGCCTCATTACAGAATACGCTTTTTTTAAAAGTTATATTCCCTTCCTGTAACGCGAAAGCCGCGTCATCCGCTACCCTTGCCATGCAAGCTCGAAGATGCCCTCGGCAGTCCATTCGTCCGAAAAGAATCGCTTTTTTCCACCAGCCAAAAGCTCTCTTTGCATTCCTGATTCGGAGTACTCTTCTGCCTCATCGGTTTGTTTTATTTTTTATACTATACCACGCTCAAAAAAGTTTGTCAAATAAAATTCCGCGGATTTTTTTAAAACCGCGGAATTTTTATTACTCTTCGTTGAACATATCCTTGCCGACGCCGCAGAGGGGGCAAGTGAAATCTTCGGGAATGTCTTCCCATTTCGTGCCGGGCGCGATGCCGTTATCCGGATCACCCGCCGCTTCGTCGTACTCATAGCCGCAGACGCTGCAAACATATTTTGCCATTTTTGTTTTCTCCTTTTTGGGTTTCTTATTAGTTATTATAGCAGAATTTTCCGCAATTACAATAGTTTTTAAAATTTTTTTTAATAATTATTTTGACCCCGTCGAACCGAATCCGCCCGCTCCGCGCACGGTATCCGAAAGCTCGTCCGACTCTTCAAACTCCGCACAGATATACGGAGCGATCACCAATTGCGCAACACGCTCGAACGGATCGATCGTTTGCTCTTTCCCTGACTGATTGTAAAGAGCCACGCAGATCTCACCGCGGTAATCGGAATCAATGACCCCCACTTTATTCGCGGGCGCCAACCCTCTTTTGCTCGCAAGGCCGCTGCGGGCATAGACGAGCCCCACCAATCCTTCGGGGATCTCCGCCGCAATGCCCGTATGAACGAGCACCGTTTCACCCGCCCCGATATGAATGGGTTCATCCGTAAGCGCATAAAGATCTGCGCCCGCGGCAAATGCAGTGCCGTAAGAGGGAAGTTTTGCCTCATCCGACAATTTTTTGATCCGCACCGTTATTTTCTGCATACTCTTTTCCTCCCGTATTTTCTGCGAGCAAAACCCGCTCTTTTCCTTTAATACGCGCCATCCTTCCAGAGCCGCAATTTCCCTTCCGAAAGCGAACGCTTCACATCGATAATGCGCTGATTGGACGAGCCACGAAACCGCAGTTTCAGATCTTTGAGCTGTTCGACGAACTCGCCGTCCACCAGTACGTCCAACAAAGACAACATTTCGTCCGTCGCATCGCAGTATGCCCTGCCGCCTTTTTGAAGGTCGGTATCGAACGTATACCCCGTATAACACCATACCGTCTTTTTCGGATATCTCTCGGAAAATTTCCGAAGGAGCGGCAAAAGTGCGCGCTGGTTACACGGTTCAAAAGGTTCGCCGCCCAGCAGGGAAAGCCCCGCGATGTATTCGTGGTCAAGTGCCTGTAAAATCTCTTCCTCCGTACTTTCTTCGTACGGCTTACCATACGAAAAGTCCCACGCTTCGGCATTGAAGCAGCCCTTACAGCGGTGCGTGCATCCGCTCACAAAAAGTGACACCCGCACGCCGACTCCATTGGCAACGTCGTATTTTTTGATATTCGCGTAATTCATACCGTTTGAAGTTCTTAAAAGACAAATTGTTCTTTTTACAAATGCAGTACGCGAGCCTTGATTTCCTTGGTCTTTCCCTGGTTCCAGAAATTTTCACCCAGATAACCGCAGGTCCTGCGCGTGACGTTCATTTTCTTATGATCTTTATTGTGGCAATTGGGGCACTCCCACTCATTATCATCGTTAATGATAATCTCGCCGTCCCACCCGCAGACATGGCAATAGTCGCTCTTCGTATTGAATTCCGCATACTGAATGTTGTCGTATATGAAGCGTACGATCTCCTGCATCGCTTCGAGATTGTTTTGCATGTTCGGGATCTCGACATAGGAAATGCATCCGCCCGAAGAAATCTTCTGGAACTGCGATTCGAACGAGAATTTTGAAAACGCATCGATGTGCTCGCGAACGTCGACATGATAGGAATTCGTATAATACCCTTTGTCCGTGACGTCTTCGACCGTGCCGAACTTTTCTTTGTCAATGCGCGCAAAGCGGTAACAGAGCGATTCCGCAGGCGTACCGTACAGTGCAAAGCCGAGCCCCGTTTCCTTCTTCCATGCATCCGTCTTGTCGCGCATATGCTGCATTACCCGCAGGGCAAACTCTTCGCCCTTGGGATCGGTCTGTGCCACCCCCGTCATGAGTTTGGTAACTTCGTAAAGCCCGATATACCCAAGCGAAAGCGTAGAATACCCGTTGAAGAGAAGCTTATCGATTACTTCGCCCTTATCAAGGCGCGCGATCGCACCATACTGCCAGTGAATGGGCGAAACATCCGACTTTGTACCCAGCAGTGCGCGATGCCTGCACATGAGTGCTTCGCGGCACAAATCCAGCCGCTCGTCAAACAGTTTCCAGAACTTTTTCTCGTCACCTTTCGCCACAAGCGCGATCTGCGGCAAATTGATGGATACGACGCCCTGATTGAAACGCCCTTCGAATTTATACTTTCCGTTTTCGTCTTTCCACGGCGAAAGGAAGGAACGGCATCCCATCGGGCTGAACACATTGCCCTCGTACGTTTCGCGCATTTTTTTCGCCGAAATGTAATCGGGATACAGCCGCTTTGCAGAACATTTCACCGCAAATTCCGTAATGTAATCGTATTTTCCACCTTTGAGACAATTGATCTCGTCCAGCACATACACGAGCTTCGGGAACGCGGGCGTAATATACACGCCCTTTTCGTTCTTGATCCCCTCGTAGCGCTGGCGCAAAATCTCCATGATGATCTGCGCATTCTCTTCGAGATATTCATCGTCTTTGTCCAAATACAGGAACAGCGTCACAAACGGACTTTGACCGTTTGTGGTCATGAGCGTGTTGATTTGGTATTGAATGGTTTGCACGCCGCTTTTCAGTTCATCCTGAATGCGATCGTCCACCAGCTTTTTGATCTCTGTGTCCGAAAGCTCAGGACAAGTACTCCGAAAATGGCTCTCAAACTTTTCGCGGCTCTTGCGGAGATATTTTCCGAGGTGACGTATATCCACCGATTGCCCGCCATACTGCGAACAAGCCACCGCCGCAATGATCTGCGTCACGACCGTACAAGCAACCTGAAAGCTTTTCGGACTTTCGATCAGCTTGCCGTTCATCACCGTGCCATTGTCCAGCATATCCCCGATGTTGATCAGACAGCAATTAAAAATGGGCTGAATAAAATAATCCGCATCATGAAAATGCAGGATCCCCTCTTCATGCGCTTTGGAGATCTTTTCAGGCAACAATAAACGTTTGGTCAAATCCTTAGACACTTCTCCCGCGATGAGGTCACGCTGTGTCGCCGCCGCAAGCGCATTCTTATTGGAATTCTCTTCCATTACGTCTTTATTTGCATTGGAAATCAGGCTCAGGATCGCTTCGTCCGTCGTGTTTGCCTTGCGTACCAGCGCACGATTATACCGATAAATGATATACGTCTTGGCAAGCGCAAAATGCCCCTGCTCCATCAACTTCTCTTCAATAATGTCCTGGATATCTTCTACGAGCATGCGCTTTTTCTTTTTGCTTTCAATGTGATCGAGAATGCTTTCGATCTCTTCACCCGAAGCGCGCTCTTCCCGCTCCATTTCCGCATTTGCTTTGCCGATCGCAATCGCAATTTTTGCCCTGTCGTATTCCACGACGCTGCCGTCTCTTTTGATTACCTGCATCCGAGTGCCCTCTTTCTTTTTGATCTGTAATTATTATAGCACGTTTCTCAAAAAAAACTGTCGCTTTTGCAACAGTCCTCAAAAAATACTATATATTGTATGTTTTGAAAAAATCATAAGACAAAATGTTGATTTCTTTCAAATTGAAACACCGGAAAATTTTTTAATCGCCAAAAACACCGAAAGGCTTTGCGGCGTCCGCAACAGCCTCAACAGTGATGTGCAGAGCATCCGTGCGTTCGATCTTTACCCGCACATCGCCCCGCAGTTCAAAGTATGCCGAAAGCGTGCGCTGTAACTCGCGCACGATCACCTGCTCGCATTCCGGTGACAGCGGCGCATTCGCCCGTTCAAGTATGCGGCGCGCTCGCGCGGCATTTTCAGTCAGCCTGTGCACTGTTCCCTCCTCTCCGTTTCTGCTTCCGGATATAAATTGGTTCCTTGATACGCGCGCACATAGGAATGCGCAAAATTGCAAACACTGATCATTGACATGCAGACTTACACCCGTAAAACCGCCAAACGACAACCTTATACGCTGATTTTGTTGTTCGCCGCCGTATCTTTCGTCGGATGGTGCGCCGAACAAATGTATTTTCTCCTGCGATGGCACGACCTTTGCGACCGCGGCTTTTTAACGCTGCCCTTTTGCACCATTTACGGTTTTTGTCTGTCTTTTGTCTATCTTCTTTTGGGAACTCCTCGCGGCGGTCGATTGCGCCCTTTATTTGAAAAGACAAAAAATCTCGAAAACGCAGGCAAGATTCTGGCGCAAACCGGTCTGTATGCGCTATATTTTCTTGCTGCGGCATTCATACCCACCGCCGTCGAATTTTTTGTTGCGCTCCTCTTTGACAAGGGTTGCCACGCCGCACTTTGGGATTATTCATACAAGACCTTTTCCCTGTTCGGATATGTTTCCCTCGATCAAACGATTCTGTGGGGAGTGCTCATTACTCTTGCAATGCAATTCTTATGGGATCCGATGTATTCGGCCCTCGAAAGCATTCCGCCGCGCGCCGCAAAAATTGCGGCTGTCACGACTGTTTCCGTCCTTCTCGCAGATCTCGCGTTCAATATCCTATGGCTATGCCTGACAGGCGCTCCGCTCGTCTTGTATTGAAAATTGAAGCCATAACTTAAAAAAGTTTACAAACTTTTTTTCAAAGATCGGCGAATGCTCCCAAAAAATCCGTTATATTTATAAGTAGCATTATATATCTTACGCGTGCCTTTTACAATGTTATCTGCCAAATATTTGAAAGCCTTTTGCGCCCCCGATCGGCCGCGTTCGCCTAAAAAGACGCCGTCTTCCTGCGGAATGATTCCGATCAGAGGAAGTTTTAAAATATCCGAAATCTCTCCGGGCGAAAGAATCTCTCCGTCTACGATCATATCGCCACGCACCATGTTGATCACAAGATCGATGCTTTTCAGCCGATAACTTTTAAGCACGGAAATAACCTTGTCCGCATCGCGCAGCGCAGAGATGTGCGGCGTCGTCACAATAAGCGCCTCCTCCGCAGAAGCCGCCGCGCGATGAAAACCCGCTTCAATACCCGCCGGTGAGTCGATCAAAATATAATCGAAGCGCGAAGCAAGCCCATCCAAAATCAGCCTCACAGCCTGCGGCGATATGTATTTCCCGGGATCCGTGTGGTTGGATGCAAGGACAAACAGATTCGGATACTCCGGATGCTGAACAAGCGCCTGCTTTGGACGACACCGCCCCTCGATCGCATCCACAATGTCGTACGAAATGCGGTTTTCCACGCCGCACACGACGTCGATATTGTTTAGCCCGAAATCAGTATCCGCCAGAATGACCCGCTCCCCCATTGCGGAAAGCCGCATTCCCAGATTGACAGCGATCGTCGTTTTTCCGACGCCGCCCTTTCCCGACGTAATTACAATCTTGCGTGCCACGTCTTCCTCTCCAATGCATATTTTTTCACAGCATAGTATAACAGCCGCACGCACAAAAATTTCCGCATTTTTCAGCGAATTTTCGCGAATTTGGACGAATCAAAAAATAAACAGCGGCGGATCTGCACATTGCAGACCCGCCGCTGTAACGTATTCATTATATACCTTTGATCAAGCTTCAGCGAAGCTCCATTCCCAGCTTTTCACCGAGCGACTTGACAATGCGACGAATGTAACCGTCCGCATCCTCGGGCGCGATCGCCTTTTCGTGCGGCGTGAACGTCAGCGAAAACGCCATGCTCTTTTTGCCTTCACCCACCTGCGCACTGCGATAAACATCAAACAAATGCACCCGCGTCACATATTTGCAGCTCTCGCGGATCACCTGTTCCGCTTGCGCACAGGTAACTTCCTCGCTTGCTACGAGCGCAAGATCGCGCCGCACTTCCGCAAACTTCGGGAGCGGCTGATATTTCAAAGCGCCGCCCGCGCATTTTTCGATGGCAGCATAATCAAGTTCGCCCAAATAAAGCGCCGTTTCGACGGAAAGCTCTTCGGCAATATCGGGGGCAAGTTCGCCCAAATACCCAACGCAAACACTCCCAAGCATCACTTCCGCCGTCTTTCCGGGATGCAGGAAGGGCTTCTGTGCGGGCACGTAGGTAAAATGCAACCCGAATTCGTCGGCGACCGCCTCAAACGCACCCTTTGCCGAGAAGAAGTCTTCGCCCGCACCATATACACCGACGGCTATCGTTTTCCGCTCTTCGGGTTCTTCCGAAAGCGGCTGCTCCTTTGCAAGATAGATGCGCGCAAGCTCAAACAGACGCGCCGATTCATTGCCTCTGCGCACATTGCGCACAAGCGTGGAAAGCATGGACGGCGCAAGCGTCGTGCGCATGACGCTCATATCTTCGCCGATCGGGTTCCGGATTCGGATCGCCCCCGCAAGTGCGTCTTCCATACGAATAAGCTCATAGTCTTTGGGGGAAATAAAGGAATAAGTGATGATCTCGCAATACCCCTGTCCGCGCAATGCCGCTTTGGCACGCTCTTCCAAACGCTGCTCTGCGGAAAGTCCGCCGTTCGTGACTGCCGCACTTTTCAGAAACGTTCCTTCAATGTGATCGTAACCGTACATGCGGATAACTTCCTCCGCAATATCGGGATACCCGTCGACGTCCTCGCGGTACGCGGGCACCGTGACGGTCAGCACATCCCCTTTCGCCGTAACGCTGAAATTCAGGCGCTTTAATATATCACAAATTTCCGCCTTCGGAACTTCTATGCCGAGGATCGCATTGATCTGCGACACACTCGTCTTGACCGTCTTGGGCTCGATTTTAGTCATGCCGATATCAAAACGGTCCTTTGCAATCTTTCCGCAACCGAGCTCCTCAATCAGATCGAGCGCACGGTTGATTGCAATCCCCGTCGTATAGGCGTCCACGCCCTTTTCAAAACGCGCCGAAGAATCGCTCTTCTGCCCCAGTTTGCGCGACGTTCTGCGAATGTTCGCACGTTCAAATTTTGCACTTTCAAAGAGAACTTCCTTCGTGTCTTCGGAAATGCCGCTGTTGAGTCCGCCCATGACGCCCGCCAATGCGACCGGCTTTTCGCCGTCCGCTATGACAAGGTTCTCACCCGTGAGCGTAAATTCTTTTTCGTCCAGAGTCGTGATCTTTTCGCCGTCTTTGGCGCGGCGTACGCAAATTTTGCTCCCTTCTACGTGTGCGAGATCGAACGCGTGCATGGGCTGACCAAGCTCCAACAAAACAAAATTGGTGATATCGACCACATTATTGATGGAACGCAGCCCGCTAAGCGCCAGGCGGCGGCGCAGCCACTGCGGCGATTTTTCGATCTTTAAATCGCGCACATAATGCGCGATGTAGCGCGGGCACAGATCGGACGCTTCCACGGTCACACTGACACGGTCACAAGTGCCAAATTCTCCCGTCTTGTATCCAAGGTCCAGCGGCGCGAGCGTTTTTCCGAGCACCGCCGCAACTTCGCGCGCCAATCCGTAAATGCTCTGGCAGTCGGGACGATTCGCCGTAACGGCAATATCAAAAATATAATCGTCCAGACCGACAACCTTTTTGATATCCGTGCCGAGCGGCACATCATCGTGCAGAATGAGGATACCGTTTACTTCGGCGCCTTCGTACCAATCGTCATTGATACCAAGCTCTTCGCCCGAACAGAGCATTCCGCAGGATTCCACGCCGCGCAATTTTCCTTTTTTGATCTTGACACCGTTATGCAGGGATGATCCGTCCAGCGCAACGGGAACAAGATCCCCTTCCTTGACGTTATCCGCGCCCGTCACGATCTGAATATCGCTGCCAAACCCGCCGCAATTAAGTTTGCAGATTTTAAGTTTGTCTGCGTCGGGATGCTTTTCGATATGCTCGATCTTTCCCACGACACAGCGATCGATCTCCGCGCCCACATAGATGAGCTCTTCCACTTCCAGACCGCACGAAAAAAGCTTTTCGGTCAGTTCCTGCGCAGTCACGTCGATATCTACATAATCTTTCAGCCAACTGAGAGGTGCTTTCATTTTTCTCCTCCTTAGCCCTTGAACTGCTTCAAGAAGCGTACGTCGTTCTCGAACAGCAGACGGATGTCCCCGATGCCGTATTTGATCATCGCAATGCGTTCCAGCCCCATGCCAAACGCAAAACCCGTATATTCGTCCGGATCAATGCCGCAGTTTTCCAGTACGCGGCGGTTCACAACCCCTGCGCCCAGCACTTCGATCCAGCCTGTACCCTTGCAGATGCGGCAGCCCTTGCCCCCGCACGCCGAACAGGAAAGATCCACCTCCACGCTCGGTTCCGTAAAAGGGAAATACGAGGGACGAAGGCGCGTTTTTGTCTCCGAAGTAAACATACGGCGCGCAAATTCGTCCAGCATGCCCTTCAAGTCGTTGAGCGTGATACCCTTGTCGACCACCAACCCTTCCATCTGATGGAACATGGGCGAATGCGTCGCATCCGAATCCGAACGGTACACCCTGCCCGGACTGAGCACCTTGATCGGCGGCTTTTTCTGCTCCATCACGCGGATCTGCCCCGACGAAGTCTGCGAGCGCAAAAGATATTCGCCCGTGATGAAAAACGTGTCCTGCATATCTCTTGCAGGGTGATCGGCGGGAATGTTGAGCGCCTGAAAATTATAATAGTCGCGCTCGATCTCGGGCCCTTCAAACACGTCGAAACCCATACCCGCGAAAATATCAATAAGCTCCTGTTTCACAAGTGAAACGGGATGTACCGAACCCGTCTGCGCAAAGCGCGCGGGCATGGTCACATCGATCTTCTCGCTCGCGATCTTTTGAGAAAGTTCGCGCTTTTTCAAAATTTTTTCGCAGGCGTCAAACAGCTCTTCCGCGCGGGCGCGCAACTGCCCGACCAATTTTCCCATCTCCGGACGCTCTTCCGCCGAAACGTCGCGCATTCCTTTGGAAAGCGCCGAGATCTTTCCCGTCTTGCCCAAATATTCCATTTTAAGTTCGTACAGTTCGCGGCTGGTCGCGGCGCCTGCCATATCTTTTGCGGCAAGCTCGTCCAGCTCTTTGCGAATGCTCTCGATCTGTTCTTTCATACCTTCCTCCCGTAAAAATTTACGAAAAATAAAAGCGCGCCCTGTGCTTCTCACAGGGCGCGTTCCTTGCGCTGTACCACCTATGTTCGCGGAATACTTTCCGCCTCATTGCCCGCTTAACGCGCGGATCACGCCCGCCGCTACTGCCTTTCGGGTTCACAGCGAAAGCTCTGAAGTGAATACCGGACGCACCGATCGGGAAACTTTTCAGCCGGCGGGTCTCCCTCTCTTGGAACGGCGTTGCATCCGTCTGTCTTCGTCATCGCCTTTCCTTCATAATAATGCATATGCTTAAAAATGTCAACGATTTTGCCCCATTTGTATGAATTTTTTTGCTTTCCTGCGCCGCTGTGCCCCTTTTATCAGGAGAAAATATTTCCGTGCAGATATGCGTCGGGGACTTTCCCCACAATGACACTCTCGCAGACAAGCACGTCGGTCGAAACCTGAACCTCACGGCTTTTTGACGGCAACACGATGCTCACCGTCGCCGTCACATTTAAATAAATGGAATGTACCGTCTGATTCAGCCCCGCAGTTTCAAACGAAGATTCAAACTCTGCCGTCACCATGCCAACCGGTATGATCTGAAACGTCACGTCCGGACCAAACCCCGCCAACACCTCAATCCCCGTAAAAGCGCCTATAGGCACGGGAATACCCTCTTCACAGGCAGCGTTCAGGTTCGTCATTGACAGAGTCACCGTCTGCCGCGCCAAAAGGTTCACGTTCTGTGCGTCTGCCTCAATGCTCAAAACGTTCCCCTCTCCGTCCCGCGTAATATGTACGAGTTCATCATAATCGATTCCGTTCCAGCGCAAGGTCGTCGCCACTGCGTCATTGACCGACTCCGCCGCAATCGCACGCGCCTGCGTTTCACTGAGTGTCACAAGAATGTCGGACACATTGCGCTGAAAATAAATCACCATGATAACAATCACCGTCAAGATGAGGGCAATCACGATATACTTTTTCTTCCCACGGGATTTTCTGTACCGTTTGTAGCGGTACGTTCCCTCGTATGCATATTGTGCCATAGTACCCTATCCTATGCACAGGCATGGCTAATTATGCCGAATTTTGTCGCTTCTTTCATGCAAGACTCACCAAAAGCGTGTTTTTTTCCTTGTATATTGACGGATCCGCATTTTGGTAGTATAATGCAGAAGAAGAAAGAATGTGGAAAATAACTATAGTAATCATGGACCTTGGTATGTAGCAACAGGAAATCTGCGTGCCATGCCCGCAGTCTATGATAAACTTCGCAGTTATGCCATTTCAACAACTATTTTTGGAGACAATACTTATAAACCGAACATAGGATTTCTCGCGGAAAATGTACCGACCGTAATGGAACTTACGGCTGATTATTACGATCCCGGCGCCAATGTATTCATGTATTACACATATGATGAAGTAAACGCCCTAATGTCCATCAAAAACGGGAAAGCCGCATACCTCAGCTTAAACAACGACCCTACTTACATAGACCACGGCGTGGCGCTCATCGATTATCACTATTATACCCATACTTCCGGCTGGTGGATATTCCAAACCGTCGACGAAATTTTTATACTGGAAATTGCCAATGGTCGGAGCAGTTCTCCTACTTACTACGACATTGAACAAAATCCGAATACACTCAAACGCTATTATTCATGGAATCAAGGCTGATTTCGCTCGGGAGGAATATAAATGAAAGACTTTATCGGCGCGGATTTTGAGCGCTTGAAAGACATTTACTATGCCGAAGCGTATAACCTCGCTTTCGCCCTTTTGGGCGAAAGCGAGTCTGCGGCAAAAATTGCCGAGCTATCCTTGCTCGATGCCGCTAAGTATTCGTACAACGAGCGCAAGTTCCATAAAAAGCTGATGCACAAAATAATAGCACATTGCCGCACCCATATTAACCCGCGCCGCCATCTTTCGGGCTTTCTTTGGTATGCCGCTTTGATTTTGATTACCTGCGCCGTTATTTTTATCGCCTGCATCCCCCTATTGGTATACAAAACAACCGACTTTCGGGAGATCAAGCCCGACAAAAGCGCCGTCTTCCTTGCGGACTGCGAAAAAGAAAAGGAGACGTGTTTATGAAATCCTTCCCTCTTGACCGTAAAAAAATAATTTCTATTATTGTAGCCGCTATCGTTGCAATCGCTTCCATAATCACTTTGTATGTAACCATCCTGCCCATGGAAACTGACAATGCATCGGACGAACCGGAATTTGCGCCACAGAAAAGTTTTCTCATACAAAAAATCGGCGAAACCTTTTATAACAGTTACGGCAACATCATTTTCACAGATATTTCTGCCCAAAAATCCATAACGGCAGACGGCAAAAAATACGACGGATATTATCTGATCGCATCCGCCGTGGCAACTTCGGAAAGTTTTCTGAACGATTACGGTAAAGAATCTTACGGCGTATTGCAAAAATATCGGGAAGAAGACTTTTTGCCGGATAAATACGAAAAATTCACTTTCAACCCCGAAATTACTTCTGTCCTCAGCAATCATCGTTCACAGTCCGATGAAAGCTCTGAAAACGCTTCCGATGCCGAAAGCACAAATCAATACCGCGCCGGAAAAAACGATGATCTTTTGATCCTCAACTTTGTTTTCGAGCTTACCGAGGAGCAATATTTGTTTCTATATGAATCGCAAAGCACCGACGTTTCACTGCAAGGCGATGATTCCCCGCCCGATATCTGCCTCTGTATCGAAGGATGCGGATATTTAGCCAAATCGGGAGTGCGAGGGCAAACATATACGGTCTTTGCTTTTAACGAAATCCGATTCGATGAACTACCCGAAAATGAATAGATACGCTTATCTCCAAAATAAATCTTTGCTAAAAGAAGAACAACGCCCTGCGCCGAAAATTCGGCGCAGGGCGCTTTTCTATTCAACCTAAACGACGTTTCATTTCCGCCACCACACGGCTTTCAATGCGAGAGATCTGCACTTGCGATACACCGATCACTTCGGCGACTTCGCTCTGCGTCATGTCTCGAAAATAGCGAAGCATAATGATCTTGCGCTCCCGTTCCGGCAGCTCCTCAATTGCCGTACGCAATTGCATTTTTTCGATCATGTCGTCCTGATTATCCACCGACGGCAATTTGTCTGCAAGTTCCTGCGTCTTTTCGTCGCGATATTCACCCTGCTCATAGATGGATACCGGCATCCGCGAAGAACCCAGCACAAATACGGCTTCACTTTCTTCCATACCGAATTTGGCGGCAATATCTGCAACCGTCGGAGCCAATCCGTGCTCCGCCGTGAAATCTTCAATATAGCGATTCATTTCTTTAGCCGTTGATTTCATTGCCCGAGAAACCTTGACCGATCCGTCATCGCGCATAAAGCGCTTGATCTCTCCCGCAATCATCGGAACGGCATACGTAGAAAACCGCACCCCGAATGATTCGTCAAAGCCGCCGACAGCCTTTAACAGCCCGATCCCCGCAAGCTGGAACAAATCATCAAACTCGACACCTTTGCCCAAATAGCGCCGTACAATGCTTTTTAACAGGGATACATTGCCCGAAAGAAGAGTCTCTTTCGCAGCTGCATCACCCGCCTTTGCCGCACGGATACAGCGCAGCGTTTCCTCTTCACTGAGCATCGGCGAGCCCGCCTTGCGATTTCGCCGTACCCGCGCCGAATCGCTTGCTCATGCGAACGGAAGTGCCTTTGCCCGGCTCCGAAGTTACGCAAAAAGACGTCATAAACGTCTGCATGATCGTAAATCCCATCCCCGATCGCTCCTCATCCGAACGAGTCGAAAAGAAAGGCTCAATCGCCTGCGCGACATCTTCGATCCCCTTGCCCGTGTCGGAAATTTGTATATGTAGCGTATCGTCCTCGATCTCGCATTCAATTTTTATAGCACCTTCTCCGCCCGAATACGCGTGTACAATACAATTTGTAACGGCTTCGCTTACCGCCGTCTTTACATCCGACAGCTCGTCCATGGACGGATTGAGACTGACGCAAAACGCCGCTACGGCACTGCGCGCAAATGGTTCATTTTCAGAAAGAGCGGGAATTTCCAGTTTCATATAATTATTCATCTTCTTCACCTCACAGCTTGGGAATCAGCGTATATACACCGCTCATCGACAAAATCTTATCCGCAGAAAAATTCGGCGACTGAATAAATGCCGGCGTCGAACATCGATGCAACTTTTTATATCGCCCGACCAAAAAACCGATCCCCGTCGAATCCATGAACTTTACTCCCGAAAGATCGAATATCACCCGCTCACAGGAAATGTGCTTTTCAATCAGTTCGTCAGCTTCCTTGCGCGCGATCGGAGCATTGTATTCATCCAGTTCGCCGCTTAAGAATATGTATAAGGTCCCGTTTGAAATATTGCCTTGCACTTTCATGCGTTTTTCTTACCCCCTGCCTCGCCGCAGACGAGTTTTCTCTGCGCCATTTCCAAGCGCCCTTTTAAAATACCACCAATCGCAACGCCCTTTTTCAATTTTATTGACGAAAAGGCGCCAGTTTTGCCGAAAAAAATTCTGTCGTATTTTTTTGTAATCTCTTTAAAAAATAGTTGACTTTTTTTTGCAGATATTATAAAATAACTAAGCGTTGTGAATGCAGCGCAGCAACCCGTATACGGGGGCCTTTAGCTCAGTTGGTTAGAGCGGTCGGCTCATAACCGATTGGTCCGCGGTTCGAGTCCGTGAAGGCCCACCATATTTTCTATACGGCCCGGTAGTTCAGTTGGTTAGAACGCCAGCCTGTCACGCTGGAGGTCGACGGTTCGAGACCGTTCCGGGTCGCCAATCCCCTTATTGGGAAGCCTGTTTGATAGCATATGTTGGCTGCCAAGCAGGCTTTAAAATGCCTCGGTAGCTCAGTCGGTAGAGCAAGGGACTGAAAATCCCTGTGTCGGTGGTTCGATTCCGCCCCGAGGCACCAACCATGCTGGTGTAGCTCAACTGGCAGAGCAGCTGATTTGTAATCAGCAGGTTGTGGGTTCGATTCCAATCACCAGCTCCACTCGTCAGCACTGAGCGGATGCTCATGTTAATTTAATATTTCGGGAAGATTCCAGAGCGGCCAAATGGATCAGACTGTAAATCTGACGTCACTGACTTCGGTAGTTCGAATCTACCTCTTCCCACCACGCAAAAGGCGATACCCATAACGGGTATCGCCTTTTGCGCTGACAGGAAGAAGTAGTAGAAAGAACTACCGTGTTAACGGTAGTTCGCGCGAGCCTTGCGGCGTTGTTTCTTTATTTCCCCTGCTCTTGCCTATCCGCAAGGCGACGCTTTGCCGAGGGGGCCCCGCTTGCGGGGGTTCGGCAATATGCATCCTCTTCCCACCACCAAAAACACGGTTTTTGACCGTGTTTTTTGTTGGTTTGGACATTTTCGGGTGGATTTTGAGGACTTCACATATCAATGAAGCGCGCAAACAAAAAGCTCTCCGAATAATAAACTCAAACACAAAACTTTCAGAACTTTGCTCAGCCCTCGGTTTTGAAAACGAATTATATGTTTCCCGCTGGCTCAAAAAAAACTTCGAGGTAAATTTTAATAAACTGAAAAACAAAACCCATCGGCCTTAAATAAATCAGAAACGCCGAAATTTTTCAGCCTCGATCGTTTATGTTAAGATAATGAGCGGCGCTCTTGCCGTAATTTTTATAAGTGCTACAATTTCCTCTTCCGTATAATCGCAGCAGCCTTCCATTCGTTCGCCTTTTAGCATCTCTGTGATCCCAAAAGCTCGCCTCAAAATGTTTTTTGTTGCCTTTCCGGACCAAACCAACCTATCTTTTGTTTGTGCTTTTTATTTCTTAGAAAACTGATCAAACCTATCTTACTCAATCAGACTTTGTCATAATCCTAAATGATACCCTTCACCGATCTCTGCGATAATCGCAAGAATGTTGATGCCAAAAACATCCGCCGGCAAAAGCCGGCGGATGTTTTTTAATTGCAAAATTTTTGAATCTTTAAGCAAGTTTTTTTAATTCAAAATCATCAATCATGACAGATCCGGAAATGCTACCCAATACACCGAGACGATAGTTACCCGCACATGCAATGGTAAAATTCAGCGGAACTTCTGTCCACTCCCCCGCAGTTGTTTCAACTACCGCAACCGGTGCATCACTCTGATCCGTAACTTCCAAAACAGCTTTTGCCCCGCCCTGCGTCTTTATTTTTGCTTTCAGCTGATAACTTCCCGTCTCAAGATAGATCCCTTCGTAAAGCCTTGCATTGCCTTTATCCAAACCGCCAAGATAGCCCTATTTGTTGGAAGCGTCACTATCGGATTTCCTTATATGTTATTTAAATTAACAAACCTTAAAATCTGATCTCCGCTTGTACATAAATCCGTATAAAAGCCAATTCTGTTTGTCAATATATCGTACACCATATATTGTATAAACATACTGTCTTCATTCACATATTTATTCCCCAGGTAAAACATATCTCCGCCACGGCTGGAAATGCTCCATAAAAATTTGCTGTCATCTTCCGCTTTCGATGCTTCCGTCACAAAATACGAAGTGTCTTTATCCGCGCACAAATACATTCCATTGCCCGTTTTTATGTAATAATACCCTTCGCCTGCGCTCTCCAGTTTCCATGCATATCCGCTAAGATCCGTTACATCGCCCATCAATTCGCCAAGCACCAAGGCTTTATTCTCATCAAAACTCAACGCCGTGCGCCTTCCGACAAAATATGCCACAAAACTTTCTTCTAAATTCAGTTCCGTACTTTGCGTAAATGTTCCCTCATCAGCAAACGACGCGGATGTTTCATAAACTTCAAATTGAAGATCTGCGCTTACAATATCCTGCCATGTACAGCATCCGTCAAACCCCGGATATGGTGCATTCAACACCAAATTTTTTGATGTGCCATTATCATCATACCGCGCCCCATAATTGAGTATCGTAAAAGTCTCCTTATGTTCAGCACCGACAACAGGCCTGGTAAACCATACCTGTTTCTCGATTGCGGCATTGTACGGCACCGCAAAGATGTAGTCCCATGCTACGTTATCCTCCCGCAGAATGGTGACTATGGTAAGATATAAACCGTCTTGCGTTTTAATGCGATAATATTCTTCGCCTATATCATCAGCCGGTACAAACATGACCGCACAATCGCCTGCGCTGTCTGACACATCTGCCATTGTCAAATACCCTTTTTCTGTATTATATTTGATCGGCAATTGCTTACTCACGCTGACGAGAGAAATGGCCTGGTTGACAGGTATCACCGGAGGAATATATTCCGTATCCGCACTAAAAGCAAAAGACCTGATTACAAACTGTGCCTGATATGCACCGGAACTTTCCATTGTTGCTTTTATAAAGGCATTCCCGTCCGTGAATTCCTCCGGCAAACCCCAATAATACGTTTGCACACCGGTGTCTTCTGCCGTTATGTAATCGGAAGACTCAACAACAATATCCTGATATTCTCCTCCCGCCTTTTTTATAGACAATGTAATATCCATTGCACCGTAACTGCTCGGTTTGAAGCCTGTAATCGTAAAAGCTTTTGAGCCTGCCGGAATTTCCACAAAATTTTCCAAAGCCGCATCTTGCGCCCCGCGAATATCGACCCAAACCAAAATTTCCTCATTATTTGCATGTATGATCGGTATATCACTGCTTCTTTCCCAATTCGTCCAGATTTTTTCAACATTCCATTCGGCTGACGAATCGGCTATATAATATGTAACAGGTTCGGAAATTTCACTGTCAATGTAATTTTCATCACCTGATATCGCTTTTACTTCGACCACATAACTGCCGCACGGTAAATTAGGAAACTTCAGAAACTGGTTTCCTTCTGCTTCTTCGATATCAATCTCTTCCGTAACCACATTGTCGAGATAAATTTTATATTTCGCCGCATGTTCGATCGTTTTCCAAACTATACTCTCCCCGTCAAATCTCAAAATCGGTGTTTCTAGTTTGCCCGCCTTCACTTCATAAACTTGTGTTTCGCTCGGATCACTTTTATCATAGCGATCCAAACTATCGACGGCAATAACTGTCACAGTATACGTTCCGACCTCCGATTCGGAAATCTCATAACTGTATCCTGCTGTCGTTAAAACCAAAGTTCCGTCAATATAAACTTCATATCTGTTTGCATTTTCCACTCTCTGCCACGTTACCGTGCCGTCCTCTTCTATCCGCACAATGGGTGTCTCCAACTTATCCCTTTCTGTTTCAGGCGTTTCAACAGGTGACTGCGTCCCCCCTGCACCGCTGCATGCAGCAAATACGCAGAAAAACACTGCCAAGATCAAAAGGACCAACACATTTCTCATTGCAACAAATTTGACTCTCATTCCAATTCCTCCCTATATTTAAAAAATCACTTATTTGCCTTTTGACAAAACCAATTTAAAATCATCGATCATTGCCCAAGACCCGACCCCGCACCCAGAATCACTGGCGATACCTATCCGATAATTACCCGCTTCTGATACGTGAACGATCAATTCTGTTTTTTCCCATGTCGTCGAATTGATATCTTTTCTTGCCAAAATACCGTCTTTTTGATCACTTGCAAAAAGATATACATTAGCATCATGACTGTTTTTGACTTTGAAAGTTGCCTGATAAGTCCCTTTCTCCAAATACAGCCCTTCATATAACTTTGTAACGCCTTTATGCAGATCACCGATATAGCCATAACTGGATTTTGAATAGTTCTGAACCGTGGCAATGCTCCCTTCGGTAACAACAGTATTCCAGTACGAAAGCCCTATCGAAAAATCACCATTATAGACAGAAGTCATTGAATGCATTGTCGGATCATCACTAATGCAATCACTGATCGGCTCAACATTCAGTATACCTTGAATTTGTTGAACATAACCCTCCGGAGCATAATAGCAATCATTATTTTCCCACCTCAAATTGGTGATCGGTATGCTTATTCCATTCCACATACTCCGATCCGGATTCCATACCGTGTTTTGGCCCCATACCTTTACACCCGCAAAATGACAATCATGAATATATATATCTCGCATCTGTACCTGGCTCAGATCCGGAGCGGTACCGCCCAAAGACATAAATGCAAAGCCGCTGCACAAGCCTGGCGTATAACAATTGCTGATCTCAATATTCTGCATCGGCTGCATGTCTGTACTTGAAGCCCATCTGTCACGGCGAACGTCACCATAGCTGTTACCTAATTTTAACGAGTCGTCTCCCGATGCAAATGTACAGTTTTCCACCAAAATATTTTGACACCTGTCTAAATGAAGCCCGTCGTTCATTCGGCATTCCGATATCCCGATCGCGCGTTTTGTCAAGCCCGAGATATTATAAATCAGCCCGTTGTTACAGCAAATATAATCCATGAAATGACTTCCCGAATAATACACAGTAAGGTTACTCACTTCAAATTGATTCACGCGATAAAAGCCGAACATATTCATATGGATAAATCCTTCGCAAGAATCTCCGTGCTCCGCCATGCGCATGGTGGAATCCTTTCCGCCCGTAACACAAATATTTTCCGTGCCCTGATCTGCATAAATAAACGGGTAATTCCAATGCCATACTTCTCGAAACTCTTGAATCGTCGGCCAAATCTTGGAATAAAATCCTGTGGTTTCCAACAATATATCTTTCGTATAGGGAATGTACGGATCCCCGATTTCCACAAATCCGTTTCCATAATCATAACCACGTACTTCGATATAATCGTTTACATCCGGATTTTGCAACAAACACGCCCCGTCATCAATGTAAAGAGTAACATTGCTTCGCATTAAAAGATTTCCGCTCAAAAACGTGTGCCCTGCCGTCAGCACGACTTTCCCGCCTCCCTGCCTGGAAACATCGTCGATCGCTTTCTGTATAATAGCCCTGTCGCTGTCCGTACCGTTTCCCTTCGCTCCATAATCAGCCATTACATCAACAACCAAATTGGTCTGCTGCGGTTTTTCTTCGTTGTCTGTGGGTTTTGAAGCACAACCGGAAAGCAAAATAAAAGCAAAAATCATACCAAATAAAATACAAATCGCTTTTTTATTCATTGTTCCTCCCCGCTGCCTTACTGATTCGTCAGCCGAATTGAATTAAAACAAGCATGTTCGCCTTGAACGGATACAATTTTTATCGTGATGTCTTGCCCCGTGTATGCCGAAAGATCATAAATGAACGGCGTATATGCTTCGCCTGAGACCGTCGCAAATTCATCTGTAACGTTCATAGGTGAAACCATGTCACCGTTGACATACACATAAATGATCGGATCCGCATCCTGTGCCCCGATGCGCACAAATTTACGAAAACTTATTTCCAACTTATTTGCAATATCGATGCGTACGGTATTGGAAATAGAAGCGGTATTTCCGTTTTCGCATTCGAGACAAAAACCCTCCGCATGGATTTGTATTTTGCCCTGTGGCGTCCATTCTTGTTCAAGACCTTTCGGATCCCATATTTTCATTGCCGAAACATTATCCTGCGTATATATTTTAATCTGGCTCAACAACATTGTCGTTTCTTTGTCAAGTTCCACCGCAATATCAACCATCTGTCCTGTATACTCTTCAAGATTGTATAAAAATACGTTTTCAGGAATATTCGGACTTTTTTCGTCTGCGTCGACTGCCATAATTTTTGCGCCGTTCACAATCACTTTGATATTTTCAGGAGATATCCCCTCATTCGTTCCCGAGACCTTTTCAAAATTTAAATGCAAATAATTATGTTCGGGATCCACCAAAATTCTGTTCTTTATCCCTGTTTTTCCTGCTTCTTCCGTCGGGCGGAAATAAATCCATTGCATATACAGTGAAACATTTCCGTAAAATTCCCATTCATCTTTTATTTCCGATGCGTCCCATCGTTTGTTACTGGAAAAATGATACTTGACCGTATTGCTTACACTTTCACTTTCATATGCATCATCCGAACTGATTGCTTTGATAAAAATATCATACTTTCCTCCATCAGAGAAAGCGAGCTCGGCGCTGCAAACTCCGTTTACCGTTTTAATCGGAAATACGTTGTTCTGTAAATTGTTTACATAAATTTGATAAGACGTTGCCCCGGGCACACATTCCCACCTAAGCAATTCTCCTTCCAATGTAAGCGACGGTTCCGCCAAATCCAACCGATCAACAACATACGTTACATCGTTGCTCATATCACTGGTTTTCAGGATTTTATAACTGTCGCATGCGCAAACCTGTACTTTGTATTCTCCGTTGATTGCATAATCCATAAGGAAACGATTCCCTCGTTCTACTTTTTGAAAAACATCGTTTACATAAACCACATAGTAATCGGCACTATCTACAAAATCCCACGAAACAACGTTGTCGTTCAAAGTAATGAACGGCGCATCCAGCTTATCCCGAACGACGGATTCTTTATCATCCGGCATTTCCGTCTTGCACGCCGCACAAACGCAAAGCACTGTTAATATAGTAAGCATGAAAACCGTTATAAGCCTTTTCATAACCCCTCCTTTCCTTTCAACATTTAAGCTCTGCCTAACTGCTCTGCCGTGTACAGCACTTTCATCTCGCTTTCCAAGTAGAAATCACTCATAACTATTTTCGCAATGCAAGCATGGTCGCCGCTCACAGATTTCAGCGTAAAAGTAATTTCATCTCCGACATAATCGCTCAAATCAAAGAGCACACAGCAATACAGATCGGACTCGATCCGAATGGTTTCCGCGTCTTGCCCGATCGCAACGATCGCGGCATCATTCACATACGCCTGTATCTGCGGGTCAGTTTCCCCATCCCTCACAAACGTACGGATATAGAATTTCAGATACTTCCTTTCCGTCACAACAAATTTTCCGGAAACAGACGACTCCCCGTCCTTCGCTTCCAGACAAATCCCTTCGGGATGTGCAAAAATCGTTCCTTCCGTATTCCACGCCAATAATATTTCCGCATTCGTTGACCATTCAGTACCGCTATCCGAACCCGCATCTTTGCCAAAAATCTTGATCGCGTATACATTCACCATCTCGCCGCTGCCTTCGCCGTTATCGTCCTGTTCGAGCGTCAGCAACACCTTTTTACCCGCATATGCCGATATGTCAAATTCGTAAACACCCGCAGATCGGAGAAGAAAATATCCTTGCCCGTCCACGTTTCCGTCAAACCCATCCTGCAATACCGCTTTTTTCACTTCCCCGTTTTCCTCATAGAGAAGCCGAATACGGAAATTCGTGTTCGCATTCTCGCCCGGAATCACTGCCACCGATAACTTTTTCGCGTCCTGCGGCAAACGTAGCATCCGATACATCCAGGAATTCGGCAATACATCCAAAGTATCTCCCAGATCGCTCCCTTCCAACAGGACGGATCCGCCATATTCCGTCGTGATAACGGCCTTATCGTATTCCAGTCCGCCGCAACCGAGCACAAAGCCACAGGCATCATCCGTGTTTGCAAATTCAAAAACCGTCTCGTTCGTCTCCGGCAGATCGCGGATGCTGCTCCAGATCAGCTGTTCGCTTCCGATCGGCGCCAGATCATTGTCAAAATCTGCAGGTTTAACGTCGTTCAGCACCATGACATCCTCATGCGGAACATATTTTTTTACCATCTCGACGAGTTCGCCGACCGATACCAATTCCACGTGGTCGTCAAGCATTTCGGTAAAACGGGCGATGCTGTCCATCATCCCGATCGACCATGCGTGCGCGACCACCACCGTATACCCTTCGATGCAGGTATAATCGGTCTTATATGCGTTGATCCTCTGCGCGACGCGCTCATTGAATCCGTAATATCGGTTATCCGACTCACTGCCCGTAACGCGCCAGAGCGTTTCGCGCGCCGTGATAAACGGCTTGTCGTTCGCCCAATAAACCCCGCCGCCGCCTTCGACATATTTTTCGCCGACCGACCATACCCCGCCGCCGATCGCCTTCTGCTCCCCGAATGCTTGCAGCGCCTGCGCATTGACGTGCGCGTCGATCAGATTGACATATTGCAGGTCGCATTGCTTCATATACGAAGCCGTCAGCGCCGCATAGCTTTCCAACGAGGCAGGATTGTAGTCGGAAACGTTGACATACCCGAACCCGCCCGGACCGGCAATGAACTCGTCGTTCGCCGCAGACAATTCATATGCCTTTTCCATAACATTCGGCGAAATATCGTACAGCGTGGGCGAGATCCCCCACGTCATCTTGAAATCACCGCGATACGGCGAGGCAAAATACTGTCTGTTGGAAAAGAAATTGCGCTGCAACCACTGAATATTGTCGCCGTCACTCATCACGATCGCGACATAATGCTTCCCTTGCTCGCCCTGCACTTCCCGCTGTTCGGAATTGCTCTGCTCGATGATCCCTTCCCGCGGAAGCGCCGAGTAAAAGGAAAGATTGGAGCTCCAGTCCGCCGCCACAACCACTTTGGACATCAACGAAGTCGCATTGACAAAATTTGTTTCGTTCTCCGTCCAACCGTACACGGGCGCATTTTCGTCCGCCCATTCCAAAATACTCTGCACGATCTGCGTATCCGTTTCAAAATCCCCATAGTAACAGAGAGCTTTGCCCGCAATGCCGTAATCGCGCAATTCGCGGCGCCCCGGGTTTTGATGAATCAGATAGGAAGAATTCAAATCGTCCTTGTATTCTTCGAAAATTTCGCGCGTCACCGCCATGCGTACGTCCTTGCCAAGCACAAAACCGCGCGACTTCGCTTCCTGCTCGATAGAACTATCGATCATGAGAAAGCGCTCGGCTCCCGCAACCGTCGCCGCATGATTGATGCTGAGATTGAACATATCGCCGCTCGTCTTTACCGAATCGTAAAGGACATATTTTTTATCCTGCAAAGCTCCGCCGAACATTTCGGCAAGAGCCCATGGATCGGATATATACTCGATACGGATCCCGTTCTTTTCCGCGGCATCGTCCAGCCACATTTTGCTGTCGGCGTTTTCCCCTTCTCCGTCCAGATCTTCAATGAAAATCACCGCCTTGTCCTGCGCAAGGATTCCCTGCAAGGATTGTACCATCACGTATTCCGCATCGTTCATATCGGATGCGCGGATGACATATACGGTATCGGCAATCCCTGCGGGGCGATAGATGACGCTTTCAAACGGCGCTTCTTTTTCCGTTTTTGCACAGGCAAAGCCCAAACCGCAAAACAGGCACATCATCCCCGCCAAAAGAAGTATTTTTATGCTATTCTTCATGCTTATCCCCCAACTTTATTTTAATCCCGTCACGGAAATGCCTTCGATAAACTGCTTCTGACAGAGAAGATACAGCACGATCACGGGCACAAGTGTCAGTATGTGCGCCGCCGATTTGAGCGTTTCGTCCGCAAACCCGAAATAATAAGGATTGAATTCTTTAAGTTTTAATTGTACGGTAAAAAATTCTCTCTTGTTGGTCACGATCATCGGCCAGAGATAATCGTTCCATTGCGCCACAAACGTAAGGATCCAGTACGTCGCAAGAATGGGCAAGCTCAGCGGGACTACCATCTGAAAGATTTTCCTGATTTCCCCTGCCCCGTCCAGTTCTGCGGATTCGAGCATCGCGTCGGGGATCGTGTTCATGAACGACATCAGAAGGAAAATTCCCGTAACATTGACAAGTCCCGGAAGAATCAGGCCCGAATATCTGTTTATCCAGCCCAATTCCGAAACCAAAAGATAATTGCTCACCATCAGAAGTTCGCCCGGGACCGCCATCGTCATCAGCATGCAGACCTTGACGGCCGTCTTGCCGCGGAAACGCTTTTTGCCGAGCGTATAACCCATCAGGAGTATAAACACCGTGGAAAGCAACAGATATCCGAAGGTAACGATCAGACTGTTCTGCATCCCCTGCATAAGTTCCACCCGCGACATCGCTTCCGCAAAGTTTTTGAAATTCCAGGAAACGGGCAGAATGTAAATCTTGCCGTCTTCGGGAACCAGGTCGAGCGGCTGAAGCGCCGACGCGATCTGCAGCCAGAACGGAAAAATCTGACAGAGCGCCACCAGCGACAACGTCGCAACGATCACGATTTGGAACGTGACCGACGTGCGTTCCGCGATCCTTCTTTTTTTCCGAACTTTATTCATATTCCACCGCCTTTCCCGTCAGCTTCTGCTGCACCGCGGACAGGGCGAGAATGATCAGAAGCACCACGACGCCGACCGCACATGCATAACCCATTTCAAACCCCGCTATGCCCTTGTTGTACAAAAACAACATGAGCGTCTGCGTCGAATCAAGCGGCCCGCCCAGCCCGTCTCCGATCAGTTGCATGGGGCCCATGACTTTGATGTTGGAGATGATTGACAAGAGCAAATTCAGCGACAGAGCATTTAGAATCAGCGGAAAATACACATAGCGGAACACCGCAAACTGCGACTTGGTTTCCAGAAAAGCCGCTTCCGCATAACAGGACGGGACTCCCACCAGCGCAACGTAAAAAATCATCATCGAAAGCGAAAATCCGAACAGAAAGGGCATGATCATGAGCGTGAAAAGGGCGAGATTCGGATCGTTGTACCAGCCTTGCGCCTGCAAATTGAAACATCGGACCAAAATCACGTTTGCGACGCCCGTATCCGACGGATTGAAAATGCTCTTCGTGATCTGTGCTCCCGTCACCGCCGAAACAAGGCTCGGCCAGAAAAGGAGGGCAAGGAACAGTCGCCTGCCCCGAACGGCTTTGAACACAAAAAAAGCGGCAAATATCCCGAAAAGATTGTTCGCTACCGTCATCGCGAGCGTCCAGATGCCCGTATTGAGCAATGCGCGGTAAAACGTTTGGTCCTGAAACAGCCGTACGTAGTTGTCAAAATCAAACCGCGTTATGTTTTCCACCGAAAAACGCATATCGGTAAAACTGAAAAAGATACTGCGAAAAAAAGCAAACAGGAAAAACACACACCACCAAAGAATGGGCACCGCCATCAGCGAATAGGCAACGATCTCCCGTTTATGTTTTTTGTAAAAGCCGGAAAGACTTTTCATTTTCCCTCTCCCCGCGTCATGCGGCGCCATAAATACGGTCGGTCGCCGCCTGCGCGTTGCGCTGCGCCGTAGCAAGCGCTCCGTCCACATCGCCGTTCAGAACTGCCGAGCGCAGCATCGTCACGAGCACCTGCTCCAAATCGGGCCAAACCGGCGTCCCCGGTCGCGGCGTGACCTTTTCCATCTGCGCAGCATACACGCTCAAAATCGCATCCTCCGTATAGTGTTCGTTTGCAAGAGCGGTCTTTGTGACGGGAAACAGGTTCTGCGACTGATTGAATTTGAGCTGAAACTGTTCGTCCGAGGACAGATATTTTGCGAGTGCGTACGCCGCCTGTTTATCGACGCTGTCCTCCGCAACCACCAAAGAATACAGTCCCAGTCCCGATACGTTCGTATGCTCCGAATCGAAACGAACCATTTCCGTCACACCGACATCGAACACGGCTGTGTTACCCGATACCTTCGAAATGTTCCATGAACCCATTTCCAAAAATGCAACGCCGCCACTGTAAAACTTCCCTTCCTCAAATTCGTTCTTGTTGACCCAGCCTTCGCCTGAAAACTTCTTCCAGATCTCCAAAGCCTCTTTGACCTGCGCGTTCCCGTCAAGTTTCACCGTCCGATAATCCTCTGAAACGATGCTGCCTCCCAGCCTGCCCACATACGACATGAACGCCATCGCCGCAAAAGAGTTGATGGGCTGCGCAAAAGGCGTCTTTCCGATCTTCTCCACCTTCTCGCACGCTTCAAACAGCTCTTCCAACGTTGTCGGCGGCACGACCTTGCCCGTCGGGGTTCCGTCGTCGGTCACGCCCGCTTCTTTAAGAATATTTTCGTTGTACATCAGCGCGATCGTGTTTGCGCTCAGCGGTAGAGCGTAACTGTTTCCTTCGTACAGGTTCGCCTGCCAGAGCCCCGTCGGATAAATGTCCTGCACGTCGCCCGCGCCCATCGCACTCAGATTCGCGATCATACCGTCCTTCGCAAGCGACTGCACATAAACATGATCGAGAATTGCCACATCCGGACGAGTATTATCATCGCTCAGTGCAATCTTATATGCCTGAAAAACGTCCATGCCCGCTTTGGAAACAATTTCGATCTCTGTGCCGGGATTCTGCTCGCTGTAAGCGGCTACTGCCTCGCGTATGATCTGTTCGTTCTGCTGTCCGCTGATCCACCACAGAATGAGCCCGTCACCTCTTTGACCGCCTGAACATCCCGCCATTATGGCTGTCAGACTCAAAACAAGCGCGATCAGCGCCGCAAACCAATTTTTCATGCTTTATTTTCCCTCCCTTTTACAGTTAGTTTCAATGTCTTTATCTCATATGGAGCAAACGCGATCACATTCCCGATCACCCCATATAACTCCTCTTCGTCTATGGACATCTCGCACAGCCGCACATTTTGATCCGTACATTCCAGATACCCCGTGCGCCCCTTCGCTTCGTAAAATCGGAAGACTATGCCCTCTTTGTCTTCTGCAATCTTCACCGCCTCCAATTGCACCCCGTCCGCCCTCCAATGCGGTAACCCCGACGGCGTGCAAGAAAGGATCGGATACAAATATTCGTACGCCCTCTCGGTAACCGCTGAAAAAGCAAACGCTTTCGCATGCGGATACAGCGCATATCGAAATACCTGTCTTCCGCGATCGGCATCTTCGCCGGGATATTCGCTGCCTCGCAACAGGCTGAGAAGAATCTTCCCCCTCTTCACGCGATAACCGAATTTATCCTCGGCAAAGACCGCCAACCCGCCCCCTTCACAGGACATATCGACGTAGCGCTGTGCGCAAATTTCTTCCTGTGCACGCTCGACCGCGGTTTCCTCCCTCGTAGAACGCACAAAATTTCCAAACTGAATGCCGCAATTGACGGTATCACACCAGATCGCAGGAACAAATTCTGCACGAAGCAACGTTTTCCGCTCCTGCCAGTCCCCTTCCGTTTCAAATTCCAGATATTCTTTAACGGCATTCAGCTTGACTCGATGTATCATCTTTGAACGTCCAAACACCCGCTCGAATTCGGCAACAGCACACCCTTCCTGTACAAACCATTTTGCGCCGACCGTAATAAATTCACCGATACTGTCTTTTTGCAGATACCCTTCGCCAAAATCCCAACCGTCACCACTGTCTTCGTAAAGCACGAACCGATCGGACAAATCCCGCAGATAATTTTTTCCGTCCGCCTTACGAATCAACGCAGCCAGATTTCCGCTTTTGTCAAATTTGGCAATCAAAAACGCATTTTCCAGTCTGCCTTCCTCGGCAATCGGCTCGGCGCCAGCCTGCTCCGTACGACTCGCTTCCCCGTACCCATCAAAGCAAATTACGCGTCCGTCTTCCGCTATCTCCTTCCGTACCGCACATATCGGATTAAATGGAACATTTTTACCGATAACGTCGGCAGCTTTTTGTGTCAACCGTGCAATTTCGGCAAGCAAAACGGGATAACGTTTGTCCGTTTCATGATATACCCTCGCTATGGAAGAACCCGGCAAAATATCATGGAACTGATACAACAGAATCTCCTTCCAGATCCGATCGCTCGCCTCCTGTTCGTCAGACGCCCCAGCAAGATACGCCGCTGCGTAAAACAAGTCCATTGTGCGAAGATCACGCTCTGCCAGTCGGTTATATCGCTTGTTCCGCGCCTGCGTAGTATACGTGGCCTGATGTTTCTCCAAATACAACTCCCCGCTATAATGCGGATACATATCCTGACGCATTGCAATATTGTCAAAAAACTCGCGCGTCGTTCTACTTCGCACAGGAGGCAACCCGCTTAGCGTTCGCACCCTTCGCAGACGTTCAAGATGATCGCGCCCCGGTCCGCCGCCGCCGTCTCCGATTCCGTATAGGATCAAGCCTTCACCCGTCAAATTCTTTTCGCCGTCTTTTTCGTATGCATTCAGAATCGCCGCCGGTTGCAGAGAGTCATTGTACGTTCCGTTCGGAGGCATATGCACAAGTATTTCTGTCCCGTCGATTCCCTCCCAGAGAAAAGTATGATACGGAAATTTATTGTATTTGTTCCAACTGAGCTTGATCGTCAGCATAAAATCAGTGTGACTTTTTTTCAAAATCTGCGGAAGCGCCGCATTGAATCCAAATACATCGGGCAAATGGCAAATACGCGGTGCCTGCCCGAATTTTTCGCGAAAATATCTCTTTCCGTATAAGATCTGCCGCACAATGGATTCTCCACCCGTCAAATTCATGTCCGGCTCGACCCACATGACACCCTGCACCTCAATACGCCCCGCCAGGACCGCTTCGCGTATGCGTGAAAACAGCTCGGGTTGCCTCAATTCCGTCCATTCAAATTGTTGCGGCTGGCTGAATCCCGCTATGTATTCGGGATATTCTTTGAGCAGAGCAATCGCTGTCGAAAATGTGCGTTCCGCCTTACGCTTGGTTTCGCGTATTGGCCACAGCCATGCAAGATCCAAATGCGCATGCCCGATCGCTGTAAATGCGTAATCCTTTATTTCGCTTGGTTTTGAAAGTTCGCTTTTTAAAAGATCGTCCGCCCGTACAATCTTTTCCTCTTCCGCATCCTTCGCCTCACCGACAATTCGCGCCGCTTCCGATAAAATTTTTTTCAGATGTGTTCGCCTCGACTCTTGCAATTGCGGCGCCGCCGCAAGATTCAAAAGCACTGCAAAATCATAATAAAATTCTCTGCGCTTTTCGTCACAAGTAACAATGTCGCACTCTTTCAACGTCCCGCCGCACATTTTTCCGAAAAGATCGTTACACCCCGCATCTACAAGGATCGCAATTTTTTCCCCGCCCGCCGCACAATGCGAAATAGGAAAAATGCGCTTACCGGGCAGCCCCAGCGAACGATCAAATTCGGAATTAATGTTGGTAAGCCCACGCATCGGTACACCGTTTTCGTCATACACGCACCCCTCGCCGTCCACATCTATGCGAAGAGCCACGCTTTTACCACAGCAGGATTTCGGCACTTCACCCGTAAAGCGAAACCATGCGCAATCAAACAGCCCGCCCCATACTTTCCCGACATCAATGGAACAAAAATTACCCTTTTTCGCTTCTTCCCAACAGATCGGCTCGCGGGAAAACAATATCTCCGCTTGAAGCTGCCCAGCTTTTCGATAAACGCTCTCCTTGATCTTTTCAACAAAAATTTCCAGTTGCTTTCGGTCAAATTCTGTCATGCTTCCTCCTTCTCCTTCGACTCGGTTGCCTCACCCGATCGCTCTTATCCAATGGCTTTTACCGACTTTTTCTTGTTCAAAAATCAACGATTAGACGCAGCAATCAGAAATTTGCCCGCCATCCCTGCATGAAACTAGTTCCACTTTTTGCTAGAAAATCAAATATTTGCGACCGATTTTCCGTCTACAATGAAACTTTCAAAAAATTTATGCTCTTCTGCACATGTGCCGCAAAGACGCTGCCTGAGCATTTGCACCGCAGCCTTCCCCAATTCAATATAATCCTGCACCGCACATGTGAGCTTCGGGCTCAGTGTCTGAACATATTTCGTACCGCCCAATGCCAGTACGGAAATATCTTTCCCGATCTTTTTGCCCATCTTTGAAAAGTATTCGTATACATCTTTTGCTATGATATCCGAAGCGACCAAAAAAGCCGTAATCTCCGGGGTCTCTTCCATCAGAGAACATATTGCATCCCCTACGACCCCCTCTCTGTCTGAACAGTAACGCTTGAAAATCTTTACTTCAGCGTTGGCTTTTTCAAACAGACAAACTGATTTATCCCGCTCCTGCGATATGGTCAGTTGCGGCATCGAATTAATAAAAGCAATCTTCCGATGCCCTCGCTCGTACAAATAGTTCAAACTGTCCTGCACCAGCTTTCGGTTGTTCACATCCACGCTCGAATATTCTTTCGTTTCCCCGTACAGCGCGCCGATTATTATATAAGGAATTTTATATTTATCCAGCTGCACCAGCCGGTTTTCCTGCACGCTCGGCGCAAGGATCAAAGCTCCCGCCAACGGCGATTTCCCCGGCGTCAGAATTTCATGCAAAAGATTGATTCCGGGAGAAAAATACGGCAAAACCTGCATTCCGAAACGATACGCCTCAGTGATACACCCCTCCAGCAAATCTCCGTAATATTTGTAATAATGATCGTTACCCGCTTCGAAAAACAACCCGATGATATTCGTTTGCACATTCATTATGTTCGAAGCAAAAAAATTGGGCGTATAATTGAGCGTGTCACAGATTTCCCGCACTCTTTTCGCCGTTTTCGGAGATACATTCGGCTTATTGTTTAAGACACGCGAAACTGTCGCCTTCCCTACTCCGGCAAGCTCTGCTATTTTTGATATGTTAACGTTTCGACCCGACATAAGGCGCACCTTTTATGAAACTAGTTTCAAAACTAATTACAGTATAACAAAGTATTTTCATTTTGTCAATAGGGTTTTTAAATTTTTTGCTTATTTTTCAATAAAATCTGCCAGCTCCTTTCCCCACTCGATTTGCGCGCTGGCTGCAGGATGCCCGTTTGCCGCCGATGTGTCGGATTTGATCACCAACGGATTGTATATGATCTTTTCATCGTCCATCTCCGCACACGCAGCTTCTATTCCACCGCCTATTAATGTATTCACCCCCCATCATCCCATAGAGACAAATTATATATGATTCCGGATTCTTTTCCCTTACATATTTCAAAAACCCATAATAATCAGCAAGAAATCTGTCTGCGTACTGCAAATTCCGCGACAAATACGAAGTTTCATTAGTTCCCAAATTTATCACAATAATATCCGGTGAAAAATCGAAAGCATACTCTTCTGTGTTTGTGAACGATACATGCTTATACAATTCAGCCATATTGATATTTTTTTCCCAATGATAGGCTTTGGTACAAATTCCACTCCATGCTATGATCGAATAGTCTGCATTCAATGCCTGCGCCGCAACAAACGGATATGCTTTTGTGCTGTCGGAATTCTCTACACTTTTATTCTGCCCAAAATCCCCAAGCACACCGTATCCCACCGAGATCGAATCCCCTATGAACTCTATCTTCAAATCAGACTTTTCCCTCACACAAGTAAACCTGTCCGCCTCAAATGCCAAAACATCCCAGCAGGCATCTTGCATTTCCGTTGCTTTTACCAGCCGGATCTTATGATATCCCTCCTCCAATTCGCTCGCCAACATGTATTTTCTGATACCCACGGGAATATTCAATCGCTTGCCCTCGGTAGATTCATCAATATATATTCGCATATAACTGTTTGCCGTTGAACTGAGCGTTACGGACAAATTACCACCGCCTATTCCGATTTCTACCGCATTTGCCGTTTGATCGAGATTGAGCCTCCCTTCCTGTATATAGCTCCTTCCATAAATATTGATGTACTCTTCGCCGAATCCGTTCACCTGCTCCGCTGTTGCATCCGCAACCACAATGACATTTGTTTCCGCAGACGTCTTACCGATTTTTGCCCTGATAACTGCTTCTCCCGCAGAAACCGCAATCATTATGCCGTCCTTCACTTTCACTATGGTTTCATCCGAAGAAGCAACGTTAACCTCTCCCATATCTCCTGCCTCTCCGCCTGCGGAGAAGGACAGTCCATACTCTTTAACCTCTCACTCTGCCAAAATATATTCTTTTTTCGAAAACTCCAATATATACTTTTCGTCTCCTTTCAATGAACATGCGCTCAGAGAAAAAACAATAAAACATATGCCGCAAACGATTCCAACTGCTCTTTTTAACACTTCCGTTTATCCCCCTTGCTTTAGCTGCAACAACTCTAATTTTTTCTTTATTATATCTGTAATACATTAAATTGTCAATGCAGTACCTTAAACACCTACGATTTTTGACATAAAAATATCCGATTTTGATTATTTTATAACGGAATGCATATGCAGACACTTAAAAACAAAAGGCTTTGCCGATCGGCAAAGCCTTTTGTTTTTAAGTGTCTTCGGTCCTGCGCTTTTTCACAATGATGAATGCCGCCGTCGCCGCGCCTGCCGCAAAGCGACGCTTTGCCATCTCCTCTTAATTTGAATAACGACGAGATAAATCAAACATCGTAATCGCCAAAAACAAGTTTCAATTCTTCCAAAGCTACTTTGACTTTTTCAAGATCTTCCATTGCACATTTTTATCTTGATGCTTTCGATGTTTGTATTTATCACAACATTCTTTTGCTTCTACCGCTTTTTCCTTTTGTTCACAATATCCCGATTTTTCTCGATAAAACGCACACGCTCCCCTTGTATAAAACGCATTGTAATATCTGCATCCTGAGCATTTCCGGTAATTTTTTCTGTGTTCCATTATAAGTTTTTCCCTTCGTCCTCACTTTCCTGCATAATCTGTCGGATCGCTGAAATTTCCGTCAAGATTTCATATAAAGCTCTCGAAACTGCGCGCTTGCGAAAAGAGTATCTGCGCCTGCTTGTTTTCCAAAATTCACAAGTACCTTGATTATTTACTATCTCACCTTGTTGTCTGCAAATTCCTTGCTTTGTGCGCAAAAAACAATGTAACCCTTTTGTATAATAGCCCTCAAAATTTCCACAATACAAACATTTTTGTTTTTTTTCGTTCACTTTCTTCTTGCATTATGATTCCTCCTTTTATACCCGATTTGGGTATATTTATATTATACTACCCAAATTGGGTATTGTCAACCCAATTTGGGTATAAATGTTATAATATAAAAAAAGGAGCTGTTATGGAATTTAAAGATATTTTAAAAACAATACGCAAAGAAAAAGGCATGACCCAAAAAGATGTATATGAACTGCTGAAAATCTCTCCCAACGGATATGCAAGTTGGGAACAAGGCAGAACAGAACCTGATATTAATTCTATCAAAAAACTTTGCAAAATTTTTGATGTAAGCGCTGATTATCTTCTTGGCTTAGAGGATGAAACAGGCACAAAAATATGATTAATCACCTAATTCTCTACCACGCAAAAGGCGATACCCTATCGGGTATCGCCTTATTATTACGGAAAAAGATTGTAAATTGAACTGCCGAATTTGCGTATTTGAATCAAATACTTTTATTTTTCAATATCAACCGAAAAAACTC
Organism: uncultured Eubacteriales bacterium; assembly: GCA_902465495.1. GTDB lineage: Bacteria > Bacillota > Clostridia > Christensenellales > Borkfalkiaceae > Borkfalkia. The sequence continues at coordinate 42,037 of CABQND010000002.1, read as the reverse complement.
CGAAAATTTATTCTTTATTCATCCCCCAAAAAACACGCATCGCTTTTTTCACGTCCTCTTTCATTGCTTCCATTGCCGCATACTCAACATCATGAAGATATCCGGATTTCCCGCTTTCAATCTCACGTTTTGCCGCTTCATAACCTGCTTTGGACATATATGAATAATAATTGATTTTTCTTATTCCCGCGTCGATGGATTTTTTATATCCTATTTCATCTACACCGCTGCCTCCATGCATTACCAACGGCAATCCTGTTGCCTTTGCACAATTTTGCACTACGTCAAAATCCAGTTTCGGTTGCGCCTTGTAAAAGCCATGGCTTGTCCCGAAAGCGATCGCCAGAGCATCAACTCCCGTCTTCTGAGTAAATAAAGCAGCTTCTTCCGCACGGGTATAAAAATCTGCAGGATCCGCGCCTGAAATCTCCGTTTCTCCATTCTCTTTGGTGACGAGCTGTCCCAATTCCGCCTCAACGCCAGCCCCCATTGCATGTGCGATCTCTGTCACTTCTTTGGTTACGCGAAGATTTTCCTCAAACGGAAGCGCGGATGTATCGATCATAACCGAAGTAAACCCAAGCCGCAAAGCGCGCCAAACCATATTTAATGTAACGCCATGATCCAAATGCACACAAACGGGCACTTTGGCGTTTTTTGCCGCCGCCAACATTGCCGGTCCGACAAAGCTGATATCATTATATACATTATGCACTTCGGCATGCGCAATAATGACAGGTCTGTTGAGTTCTTCCGCTGCTCCGATAACCGCCTGCAAACTATCAAATCCGGTTGCATTGAACATCCCGACTGCTTTTTTGTCTTGTTCTGCAATTGCAAGAATTTCTTTCAGTCCTACTAACATATCTTCTCCTTTTAATCCTCGATTTCCGGAATACGCTTGATCCGATCATCCGTAAATACATCGCTGATATCTCGACTTTTTGTTGAAAATTCACTGATAATAGCGCCCTCTTCACCCGCCCGAAACCAATGGAGCGTGTCCGGATAAATGGTATATTGTTCACCTGCATGTAAAACGATCTCGTGAAATACGCTCACTTTTGTAGGAGGAATCTCTCCGTGAATGGTGCTCGCATCCCCCTTCCCCGCAACATATAAATAGCAAGTACCCTTGCGAACACGGAAAGTCTCTTCCTTTCCCTCATACGCAATGCCGTTTTCTGTACCGCATCCATGCTTATGCTCCGGGCAAGCCTGATGCGAAAACAGCACCATTTCTTTTGCACATACCCGCTCCGTATTTACGTAAGTCAAAAGCTGTAAACCAACTTTATCGACTATGCCCAGCCCGAAATCTGCTACTTCGATACGATTTTTTTCCTCTTCGGTAAGTACTATACCTGCTTGATTCAATGCAGCGACAGTTTTTTCCGCCTGTCTTTGATAAACTTCTCTCTTCATCGATCAATCCTCCCCTTTAATCGCTATATTTTGGCGGGAAAAACAATTTTCCAACGCCATAGTCTGCTCATAATCTTTTGCGCCGCTTACGGAATCCGGCGCATGCAAGTTACACGCCGCGGTACAAGAAGCCAGCCGTAGTCCCTCTTGAATATCTAACCCAAACAAAAACGAATACAGCATTCCGGCACAAAAAGCATCGCCCGCTCCAACAGCCCCTCGAATATAATCTTCGGGCAATTGCAAGGACGGAACAAGTGTAAACTTCCCGTCTGCAGATAGCGCACATCCCAATTCCGGACAATGAATTACAACCGTATCGCGAACACCGCATTCCTTCAACTTCTTACAAACCGAATACAAATTTTCTATCAATAATTTTTTCCCTTCGCGAAGCTCTGTTCCCGCGATCTTACCCGCTTCAATCTCATTGATCACCGCATAATCGCAATAACGCAATGCAGGCATGACAATTTCATTGAATCGGCTTCCCTCCGCGCTCACGACATCGATAGACGTCTTTATTCCCCGCGCCTGTACTTTCGCAAGCAACCTTGCCATTTTCGTGCCATATTCCTTGTCCGGCGAATCCAAGGTTTTTAAAATAAGAAGATATCCTATATGAAAAATTTCGCAATCCAAATTTTCAACGCAAATATCTCTCTCACATAACGCTTCGTTCGCCGCTTCCGCACAGAAAAATGTTCTTTCACCATTCGGAAGAGTCATAACATCCGAAAACGAAGTCGGATGCGTAGCATCCTCAATTAACCGATCCGTCTGAATGCCTCGCTTGGCTAATTCCTCGCGAATATATGCCCCATTCTCATCTTTTCCTACGCGCGAGATCACCGAAACGTCAACCTTATCCGGCGCAAGCGTTTTTAATGTAATACCTGTATTCGGGACACACCCGCCCACACCGCGCACAACTTTTCCGATCTTACAAAGCATTCCTTTGTTCGGATAAAAATCTATGTATTTGATTACATCGGCAATACAGCTTCCTGCCAATGTGATTTTTTTCATATCCTCTTTCCCCGCAATGATTTATCAAAAGTATACTCCCTTTCTTAAAAAAATGTCAATGCTCTTTTTTAAAAATGATATAACATATAATTGCTTTTTCTCAATAATTTTGCTATTATGTTATAGCATATTATGCTATACAAGACGAAAAATAAAACATAAATCATGAGGAAAAAAATCCTTGGATACACTTTATCAACGCATTTTTGAAGAACTTTACCGAATGATTGCCGAAGGACAATATAAAGCAGGCGATCTTTTGCCGACCGAACAGGAACTTTGCGAAAAATATAATGTCAGCCGAATCACGGCAAGCCGTGCGTTGAACGAGCTGCGCGCACAGAATTTGATTGAACGCAAAAAGAAAAAAGGCAGCACCGTTTTGTCCTGTCCCTTGACCAAACTGCAAAAACCGCGCACGATCGCCATTGTTTTCAGTGACTTTGACAATTTCAAAAATAAAATCGTGAGTGCTGTTTCTCCCTTTGCGCAGAAACATAACTATACCGTCATCACTTTTGATTCCGCGCATTCCAAGAAAAAAGAGCGTGAAATCCTAAAAGAGCTTATCGGGCAAAACCTTTCGGGCTTAATTTTATGGCCGATCACCAGATCATCGAATCTTGATATACTTTATCAATTTGTGCTCAACAACATTCCGCTTTGCTTTCTGGACTATCCTTCTTATGGCATCAAAGCCCCTTGCGTCAGTTCCGACAATTACGGAGGAATGTATAATATAACCAAACATTTGATCGCGCTGGGACATACCCGCATAGCGTATTTCCCTTTTAAAGAAAACTTCTTGCCGACCGAAGAAGAACGATTCAGCGGTTATTGCCGCGCTATCATCGAAGGCGGTGCCATACTTGACCCGAAATACTTCCTTCCAATGCCCGAGAATATTAAAAACACAACAACTGAAAACGTCGGGCGTTACGGACATTGCGCGCAATACGCCATAAATTATATTGCTTCCCTGCCCTTGCGACCGACCGCGATCGTGTGCGTAAACGACGCTACCGCTTGTCATATTGCGCGCAGCGCACGAGAATCAGGATTTAAAATACCGCAAGATTTATGTGTAACAGGCTTTGATAATATAGCCCTTGCCGTAGAAAATGATATCACGACGGTGTCACAAGATTTCGGAGAAATGACAAGGCTTGCAATGAACCTGATTCTTCGGCAAATTTCACAACCCGACACCATAAACAATTGCGACTCAACAAGCAGGCTCCGTTCCGTAATTTGGGAAAGAGGCTCTACAAAAAAACTTTGATCGCTTTTACTACAATAAAAAGACATACTGATTTATACGCAAAAATGCGCCCCGAAAGCTAACCTTTCGGGGCGCATTACTTTATACAATAAATTTTTCAATTGAAAATCAGCTTATTTGCGATCTTCGCGTTTCTGTTTCAGCTCTTCCTTGCGCGCTTTTTCAGCTTCCAAAACAGCTTTATCTTTGGGTTTTACAACCAACAGAATAACAATACCGATCAGGCACAGCACGCCGATTCCAAGGAATACCACCGACAAAATGTTGTCCTGCAACCAATATGTTCCGCCCGAAATGACATCTGCTTCCGAAGTGACGTTGATGACTTTCGAAGAAGTGACGACCGGCATATTTGCAGAAGCAACTTTCACTTCTACCTTATAGAAACCCATCTCCTGCGGAACAAAGCTCAAAGAGCTGCTGGGATTCCATTCATATGCATTGTCGTTGTTTTCATCGTCATCGTCCAACGTTTCGTCTTTTTCGTTGACCTTGACCCAAGTGCCGAGCGAATTTGTTCCGTCTTCCTTTTCCGCAGCGAGGATCTCATTCACCGAACCTGCCGTAGCTCCTGCATTGAACTCAAAACGATACAGTGCATATTCTGTCTTATCTCCGGAAAGAGCAATGATCTCAAAGTCCTCAACCGTATAAACGACATCGACATAACCGATTTCATCGTCTTCAGGATCTTCGATCGAAGGCCCTTCATACGAAACCTTAAACGAGAATGTTACAAGGTTTACCGCATCCCAAACATTGGTCGAATCAATTTCGCCTGCCTTGTATTTTCCTGTGTCTTCACCTGTTTCAAAAATACCTGTCTGCGCTTTGCCCGCCGCATTGGTAGGTACGATACGGAAAAGATATTCCCCTGCCGTCGTCAATTCGATACTCAAATCGTCATAACTGCCCGTCGTTGTCTGCGTATCAGAACTCTTCGTCTTATAATAAACGGTGAAGTCCATATCATTGTAGCCGCAAGTCGCATCCGTCACATAAGCCTTCAACGAAGGAATGTAGAAATATGCGCCCGTTCCAACCTGAATGCTTCCGACTTCCGCACCCGTTTCATCCGTGCGGCGGGATGCTTTGCGAACCTCTTCCTGGTATGCAGCAACATCGGCTTTTGCATCTTCGCTCTGCGTCACAGAGTATCCGTTATCAGGATCTTCCGCGACCTCAAAGAAACTCGTCACCGGTGTGGACTCCACGCTTTCAGGATTGACCACTTTGAGATGATCGGTTACATCATCCAACACGGATGCATACCACTCAATGAAATAATACGCCGAGTTTGCGTTTCCATCCGTCAACTTGAATGCAATGCTGATCGTACCGCCTTGGGAGTTGTTGTCAAAATCATCTTCAAAGAAACGTTTGTCACTTTCCAGCGTTTCATAACCCGTGATCTCGCCTTCTTCGCTGAAAGAAGGTTCCTCTTTATCCGGATCCGAATTATCTACATAATAATAACGATTCGTAGTCGCTGTCGACGAACAAACGTCGATCGCTACATAATCAAAATCCAGCTCTTCGCCCATCACGAACTGTTTGATCTCGCTGTTGACAACAAGCGCGGGCGCAACATTGTCAAGAACGGCATTGTTCTCATCCAGTTCAAAGCTCTGGCCGTTGAGCTCAATGATCGAAAATTTTGCAGAAGCTTCATCCGATACTTCCGCACGGAAGCTGATCGGGGTAATCGGTGTATCCGACGAAGCGGATGCATACTGCGCATAATATTTACCGATATTGGTAAATTCACCCGCTTTATTCCCGTCAATCTTCACATCAAAATTGCCTGTCCCGACAGCACCGGCTGCTTCTTCCAGCGTGATCGAAATGTTCGTGCTGTCCGCAATTGCAACAGCCGCAGCACCGTTCACGGACGCTTCCAGTGTCCCCGATGCATTTTTACTGAACACGATCTTGTTCGTCGTCTTGCCGTCTTTCGTCTGGCTCATCTGCGTGCTTTCGATCGCAACAGTAAAGCTGTCAAAATCGGTGTTTGCAAAACCGATGGTCAGGCTGAAATATTTCTCTTCGAAAGCGCCGCCGATCGCAGGATTTTCTTCCGCATCGGTGAACTGATACCATTTCAGCGCAACGTTTTTACGCAGCGAAACATAATCACCTTTCCCATCCGAATAATCGCCCATCTGATAGGTCAGATAACGCGTTTCACCCTCGACATATTCGTCGTTTGCCGTGCTCGCACCGCCGCTCGTAGTAAAAATTCCCGACGTCGAAACACTGCTCTCTGCGTCCGTACGCAAAAAGCCCCAGCACATAAGCGTCATGCTCAGGGCAAACGCGACGATTAATGTTAAGATTCCGATCTTTTTTCTGCTCATTCCTTTGCTCCCATCGTATATTCAGCGAGCGGAACGGAGCGCTGATGCTCCCCGTCCCGTAAAATGCTTGTACTTGATTATTTTATCCTATAAAGAGTATTTTGTCAAACGCATTTTTTCTCTTTCGATAAAAATTTCGTATTTTACACCGCCAATCAAAAGATTTTTACAATTCAATCACAAATCAAAGGGTTTCGAAAGATCAAAAATCTTCCAAGGAACCTGATTTTCAGGCGGCTCTGCCATAAAACGCAACCGCTCCTTCGTCACCGGATGCGTGAACGAGAGCGAATATGCCCACAATGCAAGGTTGCCCTTCTTCGCACTTTCTCCGCCATAACGCATATCACCGTATACAGGCGTACCCTGTCCGGACATCTGCACACGGATCTGATGCGTCCGCCCCGTATGCAATTTAATATCCGCCAAAGAGTAGCCGCCCTTTTCTTCCAGTATGTTATATTCCAGTGACGCCATTTTCGCGCCGTCCGTCGTCTGCGGGCATATATATACCATATTGTTAATGGAATTCTTTTTCAGGTAATTGACCAGCGTTGCACGTTTCTCTTTCGGCGCACCGACAAGAACCGCAAAATATTTTTTCTCGAAGTCTCCGCTGCGCATTTGCTCCGCCAGCCGCGACGCCGCTTTGCTCGTCTTTGCAAATACCATTACCCCGCCCGTCGGCCGATCAAGGCGGTGAATCAAGCCAATGTACACGTTGCCAGGCTTCTCATACGTCACCTTTACATAACGCCGCACCGCTTCCAGCAAACTGTCGTCCCCGCTTTCATCGCCGCAAGTAGGAACTCCCTGCGGTTTCATGACCACAATAATATGGTTATCTTCATATAAGATCGTCAGATCATTCATAAACGTACATTCCTCCCGCGCCGCAGGGAAGAGGTATTCCCTCTTCGGTGGCAATCCCGACCTCGTAAGCATCGATCTGCCCCTTGCGCCCCGCAAGACACAGTTTTAAAATATTATGCAGGACCATCGGCTGCAATCCCGTAGTGTAACTATTGATCAGAAAAAACAGCGGATCATCCGAAAGCACCTGCGAACACAGCTGCACGAACGGATACAGGCTTTCCTCGATCTTCCACATCTCGCCGCCCGGCCCCCTGCCGTACGACGGCGGATCCATTATGATCCCGTCATAACGGTTGCCGCGGCGTATCTCTCGCTGCACAAATTTTTTGCAGTCGTCCACAATATAGCGGATCCCGCTGTGTATCCCTGAAAGCCGCGCATTCTCACCCGCACGCTCGACCATGCCTTTCGCGGCGTCTACATGCACGACCTCCGCGCCTGCCTTGGCGCACGCGACCGTCGCACCGCCCGTATAAGCGAACAGGTTGAGTACCTTCACGGGACGACGCGCACCGCGAATCAGCTCCGCCATGCGGTCCCAATTGACCGCCTGTTCGGGAAACAGCCCGGTGTGCTTGAACCCCATCGGCTTGATCTTAAAGGAAAGATCACGGTAGGAAACCGTCCACTCATCGGGAATGGGGCGGCGAAACTCCCAGGCTCCGCCTCCCTTATCGCTGCGGCGGTACACCGCATCCACGTCTTTGCGAGCAAACAGATCTTCCCGTGCTTTCCAGATCACCTGCGGATCAGGACGCAGAAGCACGACGTCCTTCCAGCGTTCCAGTTTATATCCGTCGCCCGTAGCGAGGATCTTGTAATCTTGCCAATCGGTAGCAATTTTCATGAAAACTCCGCGGCGGGGCGCATTGCCCCGCCTGAATCTTTTACGCCTTGAGGACCGTCAGAGCGACGCTCTCGCAGTCGAAATCCCAATCTTTGGAATACCCTTCCGCCGTACCCTGCGAGATATTGTCCGCAAGTACCGTTTTGGCGATAACGTTGCCGTGTTTTTGTAACACTGCGGCAATTTTATCCCCTGCCACATAATAAACGCGAATGCGATCGATGACTTCAAATCCCGCCTCTTTACGCATGGTCTGGATCTTGGAAACCAACTCGCGCATGATCCCCTCTTCAATGAGTTCAGGCGTGAGCGCGGTATTCAAAGCGACAGTGATGCCGCGGTCGGACGCCGACACATATCCTTTTGCGCTCTCTGTGGAAACAAGCAGATCCTCTTCGGTCAATTCCACTTGCGCGCCCGCAATTTCAGTGCTGTAAGTTCCGCCGCCCTTTACTGCGGCAACCACTTCCGCACCGTCACAATTTTCAAGGAACGCGCGGATACCGTTCAAGAGCTTGCCGTACTTCGGCCCCAGCGTGCGCATCTGCGGTTTGAGTTTGTATGTGATGAGCGAAGCCGAATCCTTCGCTTCCTTCATTGTCTTAACGTTCAATTCGTCCAGAATGATGCCTTTCAGCTCGTCGTTCAGATCGAGATCGCGCTCGGTCGCAACGATCATCTCAGACAACGGCTGACGGTTTTTCAGTGCTCCCGCATTGCGCGCCGCACGGCCCAACACAACCACTTCCAGCACCGCGTCCATACCCTTTTCAAGATCGGGATCGATCGCCGCCTCGTCGCATACGGGGAAAGAACACATATGCACCGATAGAGGCGCGTCTTTAAAGAAGTTCGGCACGAGATTGCGGTACATCTGTTCCGCGAGGAAGGGCGTAAACGGCGCAGTCAGCTTTGCAAGCGTTACCAGCACGGTGTACAGCGTCGTATATGCCGCCGCCTTGTCCTCCGTCATTTCCTTACCCCAATAACGCTCTCTGCCGCGACGCACATACCAGTTGGACAGCACATCTACAAAATCTTGCAATGCACGCGCACTGTCCGTGATATCATAATCGTCAAGTCCCGCGTCTACCGTCTTAATGAGAGTATTGAGCTTTGACAAAATAAATTTATCCATCAGGCTGAGCTTGCACTTTTTGATGTCATAGCGGCCGGGATCATACCCGTCGATGTCCGCGTACAGCACAAAGAACGCATAGCTGTTCCACAGCGGCCCCATGTAACGGCGCTGCGCCTCCGAAACCGCTTCGGGATAGAAACGGGACGGGATCCACGGCGCACTGGACGTATAGAAATACCAGCGGACCGCGTCGGCGCCCTGCTTGTCCAAAACGCTCCAAGGATCCACGACGTTGCCCTTGTGCTTGCTCATCTTGACGCCGTTTTTGTCGTTCACGTGCCCCAAAACGATGCAGTTTTTAAAGGGTGAGCGCCCGAACAGAAGAGTCGAGATCACGAGAAGAGTATAGAACCAACCGCGCGTCTGGTCCACCGCTTCGGAAATAAAGTCGGCGGGGAAAGTTTCGTCAAACAAATCTTTGTTCTCAAACGGATAATGGTACTGCGCGAAGGGCATCGACCCCGAATCGAACCAGCAGTCGATAACTTCGGGCGTACGCTTCATCGTTCCGCCGCATTCGCATTCAAATGTGCAGTTGTCGATATAAGGACGGTGCAATTCGATGTCACCGTGAATGCCGCACTTCTCTTTGAGTTCCGCCTTCGAGCCGATGACGTGCACTTTACCGCATTTTTCGCATACCCAGACGGGCAACGGTGTGCCCCAATAACGATCGCGCGACAGCCCCCAGTCGATGACGTTTTCCAAAAAGTTTCCCATACGTCCCGATTTGATGGTCTCGGGCATCCAGTTGACGGAATTATTCGCTTTAATGAGTTCGTCCTTGACCGCCGTCACCTTGATGAACCAGCTTTCACGCGCATAATACAAAAGCGGAGTATCGCATCTCCAGCAGTGCGGATAGCTATGCTCGTAAGCCAGCTCTTTAAACAGCAGTCCCTTGTCTTTGAGCATCGCGATGATGCCCTTATCTGCCTTTTTGACGAACTCGCCCGCAAATTCCGTGACAGCGGGTTTGAAACAACCGCGCTCATCCACCAGATTGACAACGGGAAGCTCGTATTTTCTGCCTACACGGTAGTCGTCCTCACCGAATGCGGGAGCAATATGGACGATGCCGGTACCATCCGTCAGCGTAACGTATCCGTCACACACGACATAATATGCCTTTTCGCGGAAGCTCCCCTGTGCGTACGGGAACAACGGTTCGTACTCACAGAATTCGTATTCTTTACCCTTTTTGACGGATACAGTCTTGTAATTTTCAAACAGTGTGGGGACAAGCGCCTGCGCAAGAACATAATGCGCACCGTCTTCCGCTTCGATCTCTTCGTAATCCTCATCCGGATTCACGCAGAGCGCAACGTTGGACGGAAGTGTCCAAGGCGTCGTCGTCCACGCAAGGAAATAGGAATTTTCCAAGCCCTTTCTCTTGAAACGGACAAATACGGACGTTTCCTTGACGTCCTTGTATCCTTGCGCAACTTCGTGCGAAGAGAGCGCCGTTCCGCAGCGCGGGCAGTACGGCACGATCTTGTGCCCCTTGTACAAGAGACCTTTCTTCCAGATCTCTTTCAGCGCCCACCACACCGATTCGATGTAGTTGTCGTCATAGGTGACATACGGATTTTCCATGTCCGCCCAGTAACCGACACGCTCGGACATCTTTTCCCATTCGCCCTTGTACTTCCAAACGCTTTCCTTGCACTTTTTGATGAACGGCTCGATGCCGTATTTTTCAATATCCTGCTTGCCGTCCATGCCGAGAAGTTTTTCCACTTCCAGCTCCACGGGAAGCCCGTGCGTGTCCCAGCCCGCCTTGCGCAAAACGTGCTTGCCCTTCATCGTCTGATAACGCGGGATGATATCTTTCATGACACGGGTCAGAATATGCCCGATGTGCGGCTTGCCGTTCGCCGTGGGCGGACCGTCGTAAAAGGAAAATTCTTCCTTGCCCTCGTTCTTTTCCACGCTCTTTTCAAAGACATCTTCTTTGTTCCAAAATTTGATCACTTCCTGCTCGCGCGACGCGAAATCCATGGAAGTGTCCACTTTGGAATACAATTTTTTCTCCTGATCCATAAAAAACTCTCCTTGCGGACTTTTCCGAAAAATAAAGGTCCCTCGTTTCAAGAAAAACAAAGAGACCACTCAAACATACCGACATACGCCCTTTTTGATAACGCGGAAGAAATACCGCGCGCAAAACTACTCTCCCTGCGAATTTCGCTCTGCGGGCTCGGAGGGGATACCCTCTTGCGCCCCGCCCGCCGCCTTTCACCTGCCGCGGCTCTCTTTGGAACGGTCTGCGCAACGGACTTGTCCTCCGTGATCGCCTTATATATTGAGATTATTTTACCAGCATTCGCGGCGTTTGTAAAGCGTTTTTTGCTCCCTGCGTAAATTTTACCCCTTTCAGGTATAATCCTCCATCATCTTGGATATTTGCACAAGATCGGCAGGCGTAATGAAATTTACAATACGCTCGCCCGCTTTCCCTTTTTCGCTCACCGCTACGGCAAGCAATTTTTTGTTTTCTTCAAAAGCCGCAAGCACATCCTGCAATGTATTTTTCTTGCCTAAAAATTTATAATAAATAAACAGATCCGTTTCGCTGAGAATATCCCCCACGGGCGTTTCGGCAAGATAAGCATCGACGCCCCTTCCCGCCTCGATCACCGCGCCAAGCTCCGCAATGATGCGGCGGTTATTGACGATCCCGACCATGCGTCCGCCTCGATACACGGGAAGATTGGAAAATCCCGTGCGCGAAATAAGCAGGATCGCCTGTTTCAGACTGATCGTATCTTCAATGCTCACGATCTTCTTGTCTTTGAGCGTTTCACCCAAAGTGGGCGGCGTGCAGAGCAGGCGCTCGATGCGCTGAATATTTTCTACTACATCGTCGCAAGGTACTGCGATGATTCGCCCGTCCGTACTTTGATGCACAATGGCATTGCGCAGACGCGCATAATCCGCCAGATCATTTTCATAACGCCGCACCACTGAATTTTTTTCGGCACAGCGACGCACAACGTCCGTGAACGGCTGCGACGGTTTAAACCCGTACAAATCCCGCAGCTGCGAATCGATCTTATTATAGCTGTTGATAAATTCCCCGGCGTTTTTCAGATCGGGCATAATGTATCACTCCGTTTTTTTATTTATTTTGCTATCATTATACCACGCGCAACTGCTTTTGAAAAGTATTTTAGCGAATTTTAACTTTGGGTATCAGTAATCTTCGCGCTTTCTGCGCACAAGCCCGCGCGAGCGCACCGTAGTCAGGCGGTATTCCCGCGAAGGCGTAAAAACAAAATCACAATCTCGCTTTGCCGTACGCAAAGGAACATCTCCGTCCGGAAGAGCGACCTGCGCTATACCTTCCGCACACATACAAACAGCCACCCCCGAGCAAAATGCACATGCACGCATCATCAGTTGCGGTGCAAAATCTTCTGCACAACCGAATACGCTGAAAATAACATCGGCATCACACAGTGCAAGCGTCTCCGCTACGGAAGGATAATACAGGTCCTCACCCACACACAATCCGAATTTTCCGACAGATGTTTCATATACTTTTAAATGTGCGCCGCATTTAAAATCTTCTTCATCCGTTGTATGCAACATATCCGCCACTCCGAGAATTCGCCCTTTTTCGGCTATGACGGCACTCTTGTACCGCATGCCGCACGAATCGGTATATGCACCCGCTATAACGACACAATTCAATTCACGGCTTAAAATCGCCGCGTCTTCTAACTTTTGCGTTTCCCCTGCAAGTTCGCAGCGATAATCCACTTCCCCCAAACCGCTAAACCCGAAAAGCAAAACATCGCACTTCGCTTTTTTCGGAGTCTCCCAATATTCGTCGACGCTCCCCTCCGTCACAAAATGTATTTTCATGCGCACCTCCCCGCTCTTATTCATTATACGGGCGGGCGGCGGCGCGTGTGCCCGCGCTTGTATACAAATTGTAAAAAATTTGTTGATTTGCCGCGATTCGCTTGCAAATCATCCCGAAAATGATATATAATTCATGCTGACAATGATTGTCGCGGAGGCTTTATGCAACGAAAAATACGCTTGACACCCGTGCGCTTGCTTACGCTCGGCTATCTCGCTGTTATTATTATAGGGACGATCCTGTTACTTTTGCCCATCTCGACAAAGCAAGTGGATCATGCGCCTTTTATGGAAGCGCTGTTTACGGCTGTTTCCGCTTCCTGTGTGACGGGACTCGTTCTGCAAGACACCTTCCTGTATTGGTCCACCTTCGGACAGATCGTGATCCTTTTGCTCATCCAAATGGGCGGACTCGGATTCATGACGATCGTGTTCGCACTGTGGAGATTGGGAGGCCGCAAGATCGGGCTTAAAGAACGCAAATTCATGCAGGAATCGGTCAACGCGCCCGTCGTCGGCGGCATGGTAAAACTTACCATGACCATCCTCGTCGGCACGCTGGTTTTTGAAGCGCTCGGCGCTTTTGTGCTCTGTTTCCGGTTTGTGCCCGATTTCGGCTGGGGCAGAGGCATTTATATTGCCGTATTTACTTCCATTTCTTCTTTTTGCAATGCAGGCTTTGACCTCATGGGTATAAACGGCATTGAGTTTGCTTCTCTCTCTTCTTACTCGGGCGATCCCATTATCTGCATCACCGTGCCGCTTCTTATCATCGTAGGCGGACTCGGATTTTTTGTTTGGCAAGATTTGCGCGAAAACCGTTTGCATTTCCGCAAGTATTCCCTGCACACAAAACTGGTTCTCATCACTACGGCAGCGCTCATCGTCATTCCGACCATTCTGATCTTCATTGCCGAAAACGATCTGCCTTGGGGCGAGCGCATTCTTTCTTCGTTCTTTACGGCGACATCGCCTCGTACGGCAGGATTTAACGTCCTTCCCTTATCGGGTGCGGGAAGTGTCAAAACCGCCACAATCTTTATCACCATTGTACTTATGTTCATCGGAGGTTCCTCCGGCTCGACTGCCGGCGGCATCAAGACTAACACCTTTTCCACACTTCTGCTCTCCGTCGTTTCTTTTCTGCGAGGCAAATGTTCCGTCGAATGTTTCGGCAGACGCTTGGATGAAGAGAATGTGAAAAGCGCGGCACAATTCGTGACCCTCTATTTGCTCTTTGCTACCATAGGAATTGTTCTCATTTCTATGTTTGAGCAAAACAACCCCAACATCTCCTCACTGACCGATATCGTGTTCGAAGTATTTTCCGCCATCGGCACAGTGGGATTGACTCTCGGCATAACACCCTATCTTTCCGTCGGGTCCGAAATCGTGCTCGCGATCTTGATGTATCTTGGCCGTGCGGGATGCGTCACGTTTATGCTCTCTCTGCGCACCCCCTCCGTACCTGCAGCAGAATTGCCGATGGAAAAGATCAGAATCGGCTGAGCGTTTATTTGATTTTGTGTACGCCATCGAATTTTAACGGTAAAACGCCGTTTTGAAATGTGCGCGGCAGACACCGCGGCAGATAAATTTTGAGGAGACAATATGAAATCTATTTTAGTCATCGGACTCGGAAGGTTCGGGTCGTACATGGCAAAAAAATTCACCGAACTCGGAAACCACGTCATGGTGCTCGACACGAGTGAAGAAAAAGTCAATGAAATGCTTCCGTTTGTAACGAGCGCGCAGATCGGCGACGCAACCAAACCCGCCGTTCTGGATTCATTGGGAGTGGATAACTTTGACCTTTGTGTCGTGTCCGTCGGAGAAAACTTTCAATCATCCCTGGAAACCACTTCCCTTTTGAAAGAGGCGGGCGCCAAATTTGTGCTGTCTCGCGCGTCCACCGAAATTCAGGCAAAATTTCTGCTTCGCAACGGCGCAGACGACGTCGTGTACGCCGAAAAAGAAATGGCGGAACGACTCGCCGTAAAATACAGTGCGAACAACATTTTTGACTACATCCAGCTCACCCCCGAATACGCGATCTATGAAATACCCACCCCGCCGTCGTGGGAAGGAAAAACCATTCGCGACAAGGGTGTGCGCGCAAAGTATAATCTCAATATACTGGCAGTTAAACGAGGCGGAAACCTTACGCCCCTTCCCTCCGCCGACTATGAGTTCAATTCTTCGGAACGACTCATCGTTATGTGCCGCAGAACAGATATTGATAAAATCATTCATTGATAATAATAAAAAATACCCGCCGCACTTATCTGTGCGGCGGGTATTTTTTATAGAAACTATGGCAAATTCGCTACTTTTCCGTCAACTGCAAATACAGGGAAACAAGGCACTGCGTCGTCTGACCGTAACTGCGAATCCCCGACGAAACGCCATTCGATTTCAAAAACAGATCATTGAAAAATTCGGAAATTTCCTGGATCGCGCCTTCAAACTTTGCATAATGCGCACTCGCGTTGCGATATTCCTGCAAGACAGCGTCATCCAGTTTACCTCGTAAAACAGTATACTCTTCTTCGGGCAAAGCATTCAAAAGAACGGAAACAGCGCTCATCAGCCCGCTATAATTAAGAAAATCATTTTCTGCACGAATACAAAGCACATAGGCCGTCATATTCGCTTCGCTCTCCTGCGAAACACCTTTGGCATGCGCCATTTCGTGCGCCATCGTCGTTCCCAAAACATACGTCGGAATACAGATATTCACGTTCGCTTCCGCAAAAAACGGAATGTATATGCCCGTAATGCCCAAATAACTCATCAGCTCCGACAGCGCTACCTTCTTCGGGCGCACATAGTACGGAGAAAAATATCCGCTGCCCTGCGCGGCATATTCGCCATTGAGTATATCGGCAAGTTCCGAAAAGGAAACCTCCGGTAAAACATTTCCGTCCTCATCCCTTTCCATGCGCGCGCTCAGCCCGTTCAACGCATCGATATAATATTCTGCGGCAGCATATACATTCTCTTGCGTGACTTTTACAGGCGACAATCCGAGCGCCTCGAATACAGAACTTCGGTTGTACAGCGGCGCATACAATACGCCGAATGCGAAAAGCACGCCCAACGCAATCAAAAGAAGGCGATACAGAATCTTCCGTATCCGCGCAAACTGCTTGCGGCGCAGAAGCACGATCAGCTCTGTAATAAGTAAAACAGCGCCGACGATGAGCAGGATCGCCGCGATCTCGTACAGCGAAAACGGAACGGCGTTTGCGATCAGTCCGATCAGACCGCTCAGCCATCGCGTGATACCCCGCGCAAACAAATATTCACTTAAAAAGGGAATGTCGGCAAGCAAAAACAAGACGGACGTTGCAAGCGCAAGCGTTGCCACAGACTGCATCCGCGTAAACCGACGCTTTACCATCAGATTTTTCATGCGCAAATTATACCATAAAATTTTGCGCCTGTGCGCAATTTCACGCAATTTTTTCAAATCTTTAAAAGGGGATGCGCACACGCATCCCCTTTTAAACGTTCGGATTGTTCCGTCACCGTTTCGTTCAAGCCTTATTGCTTTTTGCGCGCCGTGCAGATCACGACAGCCGAAACGCAAAGCAAAAGCGCCGCCGCCGCGATTCCGACACCTGATCCGACAGCCGAAGAGCAACCTCCCTCCGCGCCATCATCCGTCGAACCGTCGTCCGTTCCCGCGGGTTTTTCCGTGACCGTGATCGTCTTTTTCGCCGACACCGCATTGCCCGCCGCATCCGTCGCGATCACCGTGATCAGATATTCGCCCGTTTCGCTTGCCTTGAATTTCCCTGCGATCACCCGTACCGATTGTCCGTCTTTTTCCACCGCTATGCTCACGGAAATTTCCGCCGCAGGCGTCTTATCGTCCGAAACTTCATACGTCACCGAAACCGAATCCCCCACATACGCCGTATCCGCCGTCGTGATCGTCAGCGTCGGATCCGTCACGTCGATGTCCGACTGACCGCTGCCCGTATACTCGTCGCCCGTAAACGCGACATAACCGAGCTGCATGACTTCGTATCCCGTATTCCATGCCGTGATGCCCGCAGGTCCCATCATGTTTTTGCCGAAGTCATTGTTGCCGAACCCGCTGTCGATCGCATCGATGATAAGCACGTCGTTCAGATACACCTTGATCGTACCCTGTTTCGCGGTCACGTCCACCTTATATTCGGTATCGCCCGCGATCGCCTTGCTGTATGCGCCGAGCGGCGTAAGCACGTCGTCGTCGCTGCGCACAAGCGAAAGCCCGCCCGCCGTCACTTCCACATAATACGAATTGGTCGCCCAACCGTTGCTTCGGAACAGCAGACGATAGATCCAGCCGCTGTTTTCCGCATCCGAAATGCTGAATTTCACAGTCATCCACATATCCTGCAAATTCGCATCGCCGAACAGCGCCGTCGTGAGCCCCGAAGACACGTCACTGCGCAGGCGGCGCACACCGTCCACGGTCACGAGGCGCAGTATCTCCGCAGCTCCCGTATCCGAGGTCATGTACCAGTCATCGAGGAAATTCGCCCCCGCGCCCGCAATATCAAGATCCGCACACTTCTTTACAAGTGCCGCGTTCTTGTCCTCCGCCGAGACCCCTTCCGTGATCTCGATGGCGCGCACATCGTATGCCGTCTGCCACGTGCATACCCCGAAAATGCCCGAAGCGAAAGAGTTGTCATTCACTTCCATGATCTTTTCGCCGTCAATAAAGCAGGCTATGTACGACCCTTCCGCCACGATTTTCACTTCAAAGAACTGCGATTTCAAGAACGGCACATTCGCCGCGGCAATCGTCGTTTCCTTGCCCTCAACGTCTTTGGTCAGCCAGACCGTATTGTGCTTGAAATTGAATTTATAACAGTTGCGCTGGGTCGCATTCGCCGTGATCTGCGTCGCCGACGAACGGTTGTCCTGCCCGCGGAACATGAGCTTCGACCATGACCAATCGTTGCTCATGTAGTTCGCGCGCAACGTCGTCGTCAGAGTGAAATCTCCCCATGTCGCGGCACTGCCGGGTGCCGCGCTGAAATCGGATCCGAAGTAGATCACTTTCTCCCCGTCATTGCTGCTCTGCGAAAAGATCGGCTTGCTCGTCGTCACATCCACCGAAATTTCACTCGTTCCGTTAAAATCGATGATCGTGTTTTCCGCCTCCGCCGTTCCGTCCACCGCATTGATTTGGAAATTTTCAAAATCGGCGAGGTAATGCCCCTCTTCCAAGACAATCTTATCTCCCGTTTCACCGCCCGGCTCCGTTCCTTCTTCCAGGAAATCTTCCGCCGTCGCGCCGACCGTGCATTTGATCGGGAAAGAGAGAACCGCCGCAGCCTCCCAGGATTCGATATCAAAATAGCCGATATCCCCTATTGCGATCTGATCGGTCGCGAGCACTTTCTTCCCGCCGATAAACAGCGCCGCCTGCGCATCTTTCGATACCAAACGAAGCTGAAGCGCACCTTCCTGCGTATAGTTATACGGATCACTGATCGACTTATAGTTAATCGACCCGTCTTGTCCCGACGTCATAAACTGCACACTCGTCACGCCGTCCGCCGTACGGCTGAAACTCAAACAATTTCCCGCCCAGCTATAATGATCATAGACGCGGAACCAAATACGGAGCTGGCTCCATTCGCTCACCATACCGGGATCGATCGTCATTTCCAAAACAAAATCCTTGTACATCCCCGCTACATTCCCGAATTTGAGCTCGCCGCGCTTGGACACCGCATATGTGCCCGCCTTGCTATCAAACGTATCCGTTCCTGCGTTCTCCTGCTCCTGTCCTCCCGTCGGCAAACGCTGGAAAAAATCGCCGCCCTCTTCCGCCTGCGCGTAGCTGATCGTAAAATCGGTCGGATCTTCGCTCACCGGAGCCGCCATAGCGACCGTCGCCGTTCCCACGCACAATGCAAACACGAGCGAGAGCAACAGCACCAACATCCATCTGCTTTTTTTCATACTTTCCTCCTTATTTTTCCCGCCGCTTTCGCGGTCAATTTCAGTCTTCAAATACAACATCCACTTCGCCGCCCGTCGCAAATGCAACATACTTCGCCGCATCGCTTTGGAACGTATAATATACATAATTTTCGATCTTCACTCTGTAACTTCCCAAAGCGTTGCTTTCCCTCTTGACAAACAGGAAATTGTCAAGATTGTTCAACCCGGGTTGCGGGCGCGTCCCGTGAAGCCCCGTGTTCGGGTCGTGGATCCCCTTCAGATGCAACGTACCTATATTGATCTTGGACAACGTAGCAGGCGGACTGCTCTGCCATGATTCATTGATGTCATACACCGCGTCGCCGATCTTGATCAGGCTGCAATCCGCAGCATCCACCGCCGTGTAGTAAACAGATACCGCATCCATCCGTCCCGAAGAATTTTCCAAATAAATATAGCAGGAATCATCTTCGACAAGCTCGATACCCTCAATGTGCAGCGTCGAAAGCGCCAGCGCACGGCATCCGTCCAGAGAGAGCGCCGCCCTGCGCACCTTCGTGTGTTCAAGGTTGAGCTGAATGATCGTCGTTTCGCTCTCTTCCCCGGCCATGTTGAACAGGCTGTCCACCGTGTGCTTGGATTTCATGTAAATGTTGCTGAACACGTTGCCCGTGCGCGTTTTTGATACAAAATCGATGCCGCGGAAGGAAAAATCCTGTATTTCAAGATTGGTGTACGCGACCGAAAAAGACGTACTTTCTTCCACTCCCTTCATCGGAGAATAGATCGCCGTGCCCGTGTTGGCGATGTGTACGCGGTTGATCTGCGAACCGCGCTGCAACGGCCACCCGGGATTATAGTTGTCCCCCGTGATGATGCCGGGACGCTCGCCCGACGTTTCGTTGCCCGTGATCAGCGATTCGTCAAAAGACAGGTTGATGTCCTCCACCCCGCAGGACCGTCCCAGATACAGTATAGGAACGGAGGAATCGGACGCCGTGCTCACGATGAAACTTTGAAACATACCGTCGCCGTACAAATTCTGGTTGCGGAGCTGAATCGGTCCCGACACATAATACGTGCCTGCGGGCACATAGATGGATTTCCCTGTCAGCGCCGCCTGCACGAACGCCGCGTAGCAATCGGCACGCGTCGTGCCGTCTGCACCATAATCGCGGATATTGACATACCCGCCCGATGCAGGGAGCGTTTCTTCCTCTTCCGAAGGCGGTTCCGTGTTGCCGCCCGTGCCGTCACCGCCCGACTCCTGCGCAGGCTGACAGCCCGCAAAACACAGCAATGCCGCGCAAAGTACACACAGCGCCAGACAGCTCAGTATTCGCAGCCACCTTTTTTGCTTTCCTCTTTTCATGATCTTCTCCTTATCATTTTTAACTATGCCGAAAATCATTCTTTCACCGAGCCCATAACGATGCCCTGCGTGAAAAACTTCTGCACGAACGGATACACCACCAGCACCGGTATTATACTTACGATCACCTGTGCCGCCTTGAACGTCTTTTCGTTCATCGCTCCGTAGCCCGCCACGCCCTGATATTTGTAAAAATCCGAGTTGCTCTGCAACAGGATCGCCTGAATATATGTCTGCAAAGGCATGTTCTCGGGCTGATTCATCAACAGCATCCCGTCAAACCAACTGTTCCAGTGATAGACAAACGCAAACAGCGTGATCGTCGCGATCGCCGGAAGGGATACGGGAACACAGATCCTGAGCATGATCACCCACTCGTTCGCCCCGTCGATCTCCGCCGCCTCCGAAAGCTCTTTGGGCAGCTGTCTGAAAAAATTGATGAGCAACACTACGCTGAATACCGGCACCGCACCGGGTATGACCAACGCCCAGATGGTATCCAGCATCCCGAGCGAACTGATCAGGAAAAACCAGGGAACAGTGCCGCCGCTGAACAGGATGGTGAAAAAGAAAAACCAAGCATACACCGTCCGCATGCGAAACTCCCGCACCGATTTGCTCAGAGGATAGGCGCACAGCACGCACAGCACGACGTTGATCGTCACCCCGAGCAACACGCGTTCGACCGTCACGAGCATCGCCCGCCACATCTCCTGCTTTTCCAGAACGTATTTATAGGCGTCGAAGGTAAATCCGTGCGGAATGAGAAGCACTTTCCCCGCATTCACGCTCGTGCGGTCGCTCAGCGACGTCGCGAGCATATTGAGAAGAGGAAGAAGACAGGCGAGCGCCATCAAAATCAACAGCGCCATGTTGATCCAATACCCGACCGAATACCTCCTCCTACGATTTTTGACCCTTTCCATACCTTCTCCTAAAACAGCTGATAGTCCGCAAACTTATACGATAGGAAATATCCCGTGGAAATCAGGACAAAGGATACCACCGATTTGAAAAGCCCCGCCATCGCCGACAGCGAATAATTCCGCGTTCTGCCAAATGCAAGCTCATAAATAAACGTATCCAGAATCTCCCCCGTCTCCTTGACCTGATTGTTGAGCAGATTGTAGATCTGATCAAAGCCGCCGTTGAGAATATTTCCGACCGCCAGCATGATCATCAGCATGATGATGTTCCGCATCCCCGGCAGCGTCACGTGAATGATCTGCTGCCATTTGTTCGCGCCGTCGATCTTCGCCGCTTCATACAGACTCAGATCGATGCCGAGTATGGACGCAAGATATATGATGCTGCCGTACCCCGCTTCCTTCCACTGATCGGAAATGACCATGGTGACAGGAAAGATCTTTTCATTGCCCAAAAAATAAACGGGATCCATGCCAAACGCCTCCAAAAGTCGATTGACCGCACCGTCCACCGGCGAAAGCATGTCCGTCATCATCGTCGCAATGATGACCCACGAGAGAAAATGCGGCAGATACACGACCGTCTGTACGCTTTTTCGCACGAACGTATGCCGCAATTCGCTCATCATGATCGCAATTACAACGGGTATAATTATTCCGCATACATTTTTCGCCACCGCGAGAATGATGGTGTTTCGGAAAATCCTGCCGATCTCCGGCAAGCTGAACAAAAACGTAAGATTGCCCCAGCCGACCCACGTCTGCGCCCCGAACAACCCCTTGCTCGGCACAAAATTCTGGAACGCCATCGTCAGTCCGAACATCGGGATATAACAGAATATAAACGTCAGGACAACGCCGGGGAACAGCATCGCATGAAAGGTGAGAGCCTTCCGCCTGCGAAGCTGTTTTCCGCTACCCTGCGATCTGCTGTGCAACCGCTTTCCCGTTCCCGCCGTCAGCTCTACGCTCCGCTGTACCACGCATTGACCTCCTCTGTCATCTGCTCGCCGTGCATGGTCGTCCAATACGCGACAAGCTCGTTATACCCTGCGTCAACCGTCTTCGAACCGTTGATGATCGCCGTAAAGATCTCGCTCTGCTTCGCACTGAACAGATCCAACTGCGAGTTCATGCGCATGCTGTCCGTGGGCGCACCCGAAAACGAATTGAACAGGATCATGTCGTTCTCCACATACGTGTTCATGGTTTGATACACCGCTTTGTCCCCGTCCGGCCAATATCCGCACTTCCAGCTCCAAAGCGAGTTGTTCCCGTTGAAAAAGCTTTGAATATTGTTGTAGATGGTCTTCGCCTCGCCCGTAAGAACACTGAAATCTTCTTTCTCCTGCGCATCTTTGATCGCCAGATAGCAATCCAAATTCTTGGTCGGAGGCTCGGGCTGGAAAGGCGAAAGCTTCCAAACCGCCGCGCCCGTGTCCGCAGGCATGTAATACTTTTCCACATCCGCTTTCGAGCCCCAGATGTGCTCCACATACGTGTTCATGCACTTGACCACCGCTTCGGGATGCTCGTATTCGCTGCTGACCACCCACCAGCCGTATGTACCCATCGTCACCTGCACCGCATTCTGTGTGTCGCCGTCCATAAAAATCGGAAACGCTTTCCAGTCCGCCGTCGGATCGTCATCATACAGCTGCTGGATCGGGTAACTGCACAGCCACTGCTCACCGAACACGACCCCCGCCATGCCGCGCGTCACGTCGTCCGCAACGCCTGTCACCGACTTTGTCGCAAAATCCTGCGCGATCTCACCCTTTTTATACATCTCCGCAAGCACCGACAACGGCTGTTTCACTTCCGGCTGTATGCTCCCGTACACAAGCTCTCCGTTCTTTTCATACCAAATGTTCGGATATGCCCCGTACATGTTCATCATCGGCGTGATGCCGCCCATCGAGTTCCACAGATCGCCCTGTATGGACAACCCGAACGCTTTATCCGAAGTCCTGCCGCTCAGCTCCTGGCTGTATGTCTTGAACGCACTGATAATGCGCTGCATGTCCTCGATCGTCACCGGGGATACGGGAAGTTGCAGCTCCGGATGCAGGGAATTCAGCTTGTTGAGCCAGTCCATGCGGATCCATACCATCTGCGCACGGTCAATGCTCGAAAACATCTGCGGAATGCCGTACAGCTTTCCGTCGTACGTCGCCGCGCGGAAAACCGAATCGCCTTCCGCTTCCGTGATCTCTTTCAAAAGCGGCGAAGCATATTTTTCCCAGACCTCCGTCAAATCGCGCACCTGGCCCGCTTCGACCAGATCGGACAGCACCGACGTGTCGACAATAAACGCATCGGGCAGGTTCCCGATCGTCATCGCCATATCCAGCTTTGTGTTGTAATCTTCCGTGCTCTGCGCAATCCAGCTGTAATTGATGTCAACGTTCAGCTCATTCTTGTACAGCTCGGTAAAACGGTTCTTCTGCATCGACTCGTCCGGATAATTCGCCAACACCTGCGACGTGACTGTCACGTCCGACGTCGTCACCAGATTGAGCTGCGTCGCCGTCTCATACTTCCCGAACGGATCGCCGTCTCCTTCCACAACTTCCGTTGTCCCGCCGCCTCCGCCGCATCCGGCAAAAGCTCCGCAACAGAAGGCAAGAGCAAGCACCAACACTAAAATCTTTTTCATGTCTTTCCTCCAAAATCAACAATTTTCTGCATTTTCCAAAAAAATAATAGCAAACAGCAGTCAAAAATTCAATATCAAAATTTTTACATTCCTACAAAAATTTTTACTTCTTTCCGTTTTATGCCAAATAAAACAGACGCCGCCGCGCAGAAAATCTGCGCGGCGGCAAACCTATCCGTAAACACTGCGGCGATCTGCCGCTTTCAAAGCATTTTGTCATTTTTTCCTGTTCAGCACGCTGGAACGCCTGTATGCCTGCGGACTGCAACCGCAGGATGTTTTGAATACGTAACAGAAATAATTCGCTGATTTATATCCGACCATTTCAGATATTTCCGCAACCTTAAAATCGGTCTCCTCCAAAAGCGTCTTGCTCTCGCGCATGCGGACACGGTTCACATATTCGAATATATTCTCGCCCGCAAATTGCTTAAAGATCCGCGACAAGTAACTCGGGTTGAAATGTACGATCTGCGCAAGCGTTTCCAAAGAAAGATCTGTATTGTAATGTTTATCGATATATTCGGTCAGAAACTGCATCAAACGATCGTTCGCCCCCGTTTCCTCCGCGTCTTCCGCCCGTCGGTTTGTCGAGAGCATATCCGCAATCGTCTGCAAAATGACCGAATCATCCTCCACCTTCAAAAGATATTTTACCCCGTATCGATTCGCCTCGTAAACATACTCGAAATTCGGATACGCCGAAAGAAGCAGAAATTTCGTGGACGGATAGTTTTCGTGTACATATTTCATAAAATCGATGCCGTTCATTTTCGGCATGCGGATATCCGAAATAATGATCGGGATCTCGTATCGTTTGAGTGCCTCCACCACCGTTTCGGCATCGGAAGAAACCATGATCTCGAACAGCCCGACAAACCGCTCCTCTATGATCCTGCGTACATGATCGGTGATGTGCCGCTCGTCGTCGATGATCGCCATGCGGATCTTTTCACTCATTCTTCCTCTCCCCCTTCCTCTTCCGTTTTTCTCTTGCGTACATACAGCGACACGCAGAATCCGCTTTCCGTCCGTTTCGCTTCTACACCGCGCCCCGATCGATTATAAATGCGCAGCCTGCGGTTTATGTTGTCCAACGCAGACATACCCTCGTCCGCAAATCCGTTCTCTAATATTTTTTGTATTTTGCAAAACTCCTCTTCGCTCATCGCTCCGTCATTGTACACATCGATAATCAAATATGTTTCGTCGTCACGGCACGAAATACGCAATACGTTCCCTTGATTTTTGTCTTTAAAAGAATATTCAAAGGCATTTTCGACAATCGGCTGCAATATAAATTTCGGAACGGTATATTGCCAGAATCCGAAAGGAGGTTCCTCACAGACGACCTGAATCCTGCCGTCCTCCCGCTTATTCTGAATATCCGCATAGATCTTTGCCGTCATGATCTCATCAATCAGGGAAACTGTTTCCCCCGGACTCATTGTAGATTTAAAATATAAACTCAAATCGGACGAAAGCTCCAGCGCAAGCGAATATCTCTTTTCGTTGAGAAGATTGCGGAACAGCAAAAAACAGTTGAACAGAAAATGCGGGTTCATCTGCGATTGCAATTGCTTTAAACGCATATCCCGTATGGTAATGTCATTTTTGACCTTGACGTCGATCAGGTATGCAAGTCGCGCTGACAGCGAATTCATACCCAGTGCAAGCTCGCCGAATTCGCTCGGATAATGCCCTTCGAGCACCTTACCGTACTCGCCGCTGCTCAGACGGCCGACAAAAGCACACAAATCCGCAAGCGGCACTTTCAAAGCGCGCCGAACAAAGAAAATATACAATGCCGTCGCCGCCAATATCAAGGCGATCGCAATCGCCGAAAAGACGATCCCCGCATTGAATACACCCGCAATGCGGCTCGCCTCCACGGCATTATAAATGCGCGTATTCCCCCATTCATCTACGGAAAGATAATACCGTTCCCCGCCGTAGCGGATCGTATGTACGCCGTCCGATAATCCGGAATAATCGCTCGGCAGCCTGCCGAGCCCGATCTCTCCGATGCTGAGAAAACAATAGTCACTTCCTGTTTCGTTGGTGAGCAGATTGGACAAACTGGATTTGTCCAACTCGCACGTTATGCTGAAATTGTTAAATTCCAGCGTCCTTCCATACAAATGCCCCTCATAATCGTTGAACAGTTCCCGCGTATTTTCCAAAAGATCGGAAATATTTTCACTTGTGTCCCCGAATTCCATACGGCTCAATGTCTTCCCGGATTGCTTGAAATGAATCTGAATATCCTGGATCACCAAATACATCGGCGTCACCAGCCGCATTTTTTCTTTCAGGCGCTTCACAAGACTGCTCAGTTCGATTGCAGAGATCGTGTCATAGTCCGTATTCGCCAGATAGATCACGTCCTCGTCGTTCGCCAGTGCCATTTCAGAATACAAAATGTTGTTTACACTTTGCTCCATCGATTTTATGATGGAGTTTGTGTCCTCAGAAACATTGTTGGTATATTCCTCGTTCAACAGCCCGTTCATATATAGAATTACGACCCAAAAACAAATCAGAAAAACAACCGCGATCGCA
Source organism: uncultured Eubacteriales bacterium (assembly GCA_902465495.1). Taxonomy (GTDB): domain Bacteria; phylum Bacillota; class Clostridia; order Christensenellales; family Borkfalkiaceae; genus Borkfalkia. Next base: position 15,736 of record CABQND010000002.1, on the reverse strand, counting down.
ACAAAGATCGCGATCATCCTTGCGGATATGGAACGCTTCATATATCCCTCTCTTTTATATCAATTTTCCAAAAAGCCAACCGTTCTCTCGGAGCTGCTTCCGCCGCAATGCCGCTTGTATCGGCAAACGTGCACATAAAAAACATCCCCCCGGCCGCGTCCTCTCTGCGCAATTATCTTCTACCAGTATATCACAAAGCCCCGAAAAACGCAAGACTCATTTTTATTTTCCCGTCACCGTTTGCACAAAAACTAAACACAAACGTTGCTTTTTCACTTCCCTTTTTGCAAAGCGTTTTCCTCTCATACGCCTTCTTCGGCGAACTCACAAAGACACAGGGCCGTTCGGCAATCACGGAATACCGATCAGTCTTCTACGTTTAACGCTCCGATATGACCAAACATAAAGGCGCCCGCGGAAAATCCGCGGGCGCCTTTATGTTTGGTTTGTTCCGAAATAGTTTATAAAATCTTTTTACTGTGTGTTGCATGTTATCCTAAATATACGATCTTCTGAAAGCGTACCGCCTGCCATAATGTCTGAAACATTTATATAGCACCCCAAAATGCTGCCTTCACCGATACGATCATAGTCCCAAGTGATAAAAATATCTCCGCCCGAAAATATCGTCGCGTCGGGATACGCAACCCCTGCCGCTCCGGCGCCACCCCGTGCATCCAGCAATAAACTTCCTTCAATTTCAGGACCCGTTCCGTTATTTGTTAAAATATATGCCGTAAGATTGCCGCGTATCATCGACTCCGCATTGGAAATGAAAAGAAGTTTGTCCGAGCCCGGAATATTCTGCAAACCGGCACGAGATTTTGCCCCAACCAGCGTCGAAGCTTGCCCCGTCGTCCAAGTCAAGCCGCCGTCCGACGAATAGCATTCATAATATGCCGCTGAAGTTGCGCGGACCAGCAACCATAATTTGCCGTTGGGCAGCCGCACCAAATTCCCTTCATGAGCAAACGTTGCCGTACGATAGCCGAGATACGCTTTTGAGTACAGCTGCCATGTCAGCCCTTTATCGGTCGAACGGTAAATATAAGAATAATTGATATCGTTGAGCTGTTCCACCGAAAGAAGAAGCGATCCGTCCGGCATTTCCAATGGTTTGTTCATGCTGATCCCTTCCATTGAAATATACGGTTCCCCGATCTCCCAGTCCGCAACAGGATCGGTCGGATTGGTGACACAGATCTGAAAACGCTTGCAATGCCCCGAAAAATACACGTTGGTCTGATTAAAGGCAATTATCAAAACCCCGTCACTGTTTACATACATGAACGGATCGGTATAACGGATCGTCGGATCGTCACTGCGGATACTGAATGCCATTACAAAACTCTGCCCGCGATCATAACTTACACGCACGCGAAGATAATTTCCCGTATCGGGCTCCCATCTGCCTCCGGTACCGTGAATAACCACGAATACATCACGATTGACTGCAACACTGGAAGCAACTCCGTTGTACAGAACCGTTTCATCTTCCGCTTCGGACCGGACAATGCGCATACTCTCCGGTTTGTCATACGAAAATACATAATATTCTTCGTCAGGATCCGCCGCACCGAACGCAAGCGTCCACGTCCCGTAAGTAAATTTTTCACCAGCCTCGCAATACCGCACATACACATTATTCAATGCAAAATCGATAAAATAGCATGTATCTCTTCCGATGGAGACCCCGTTTTCACAGAGCAGCTGCCAGCCGTCTTCGGCAAGAGTTTCGTTCAGCGTGCGATACCCCACCGCAGGAGCAAACAAGATGACATATCCTGCCTTTGAAACGCTCCACGACGCTCCCGATGACTGCGACAAGACAAAACTTGTTTTACCGATAAACTCTTCCGGAAGATTTTCACCGAGCATGTTTTTCACATCGTCGGTAAACATCATTTCCCCGCGCGTTGTCAAAGATTTCTTTTCCGCATCGATCGACGCAAGGTCTTCAAAATATTTGCCGTCAATTTCGAGCGGCCGAGACTGCGTTACCAAAATCGTTCCGTCCTCCTGCCAAACGCGATATTTTGCCGGGATCTGCGGATCGGAAAACTGCCCGTCATACGTCCAACCAACCCAGTGCGATGCAGATTTTTCCGTCCCAAACCCGCTCTGCCCCAGCGTAAAATGAATATCTGACTTCGCCGTGATACCGAATGAATCATACGGTAAGCTCATTTCCGTCACATATCCGATCGAATTTCCGTTTTTGTCTTCACAACGCGTAACTTTATATTCGATAAAATTATTCATATACAGCCACACGCTTCCGCTGCCTCGCACAAACCGATAATATCCTTCTGCATCAATATTGATCTGCCAGTCGTCCGGCTGCGGAAAGGTACCGCCGTCCCCGAGCGTATCAATATAAAACTCTACGCGGTCTCCCTTTGTGACATAATCGTTGTTGTCTGAGTACGCGTATGTCGTAATATCGGAATCAAGCACCTCAAACTTTACCTGCAACGCCGTCTCTCCGCGGTTCAATTTTACTGTTATGTAGGAATTCAGATCAATCTGTAAATCCGCTTTTTCCGAAGGCTCCCTAACGGCACTGCCGCACGGACGAAGCACAGCGTTGTATTCCCGCGCCTGCGAATCGGGAGCAAGCCATGCAATTGTCCGGTCATAGCCCTGCGCGGAAATCTGTATGCGGCACGCTTCCGAGGGCGCTACATTCAATCCGTATCGCCCGTATACATCGGTCTCTGTCTTTTTATTGCCCGCCGTCACGGTAGCTCCCGCCAACGCCTTTCCGTCCGTATCCACTACTGTTCCCGTCAGCGTGCCTTCCGGCCGCCCCGCAAACCTTGCCGTCAACGTGAACGTTTCCTCCACCGGCAACGAAAAATCATACAATTCTTCGCCCTGATACCAACCCAGAAAAACAGCATCTTCCGTATCCTGCGGCCGTTTTGGTTCCGCACATTGCTGTCCCTTGACCACTTTTACCGAAAAACTTTCCTCTCCGTTTTGAAATATCACTTCCACGATCGAAAATTTTACGTCGTCTTCGCCTTCATCGGTCGGATCCGTCCAATCTGTCCCGCCTTCGGTTTCAGTCGATTGACAGGCTGTAAAAAACAAAGCCCCGCACACCAAAATAAGCATACTCAATACAACCAGCACCGCCTTCTTCATTGGTTCTCCTCCCGCATCGTATTTGTTGCCTTTGCATAAATATTACATTCCCCGTCCACGCGGACGAACGTCGTGCTGTTATTTTTATTTGCGGTGACCCCGTCATATGTGAAATAAGTTTCCTGATTGGATATATTGGTCGCAAAGCAAATTCCGAATACATCTTCTGCCGTGATCGGCGCATCGGAAAGCTCGGTCACCTGCAACAAAGAATACGGCACAAAATATGTCCCCTCTATGGATGACTCATCCCGAAGCATTCCTTTCGTCTTGTCATGACTGCCGATCAAGGCAGCCGCCTCCGAATTCAGCCCCGGCCCTTGACGATAGAAAACAACGTTACCGTTCGAATAAATACGCAAATAGTACACGTTGGAATCGCGTACGGTATTTGTCTGTCCGACAGACAACCACAAAAATACAGTATGCGTAGCATCATTGTATGCGGCATTCGCGCCCACTCGGAAAGCGATCCCTTCTTCATCGCGCGCGACCGAAAGCGTCCAATCCGTCCCTTCTACATCCGCCAACGTTCCGACCTCGGCAAATGTAAACGAAATTTCTGTATATTCTTCGTTCTTCTTGTGTGCATATACATTGTTCTTGCCGTCCACGCGAACATACGTCGTACTGTTGTTTTTGTTTGCCGTGACCCCGTCATATGTAAGGTATGTCTCCTGATTGTCGGGCGAAATATTTGTTGCAAAACAAATACCAAACACATCTTTTGCCGTGATCGGCGCATCGGAAAGTTCTGTCACCTGCAACAAAGTATATGGCACAAAATATGTCCCTTCTTTCAATGAATCTTTCTGCCTCATTGCCGTTGTTTTCTCATGATTGCGAATCAGCAATCCTTCATCCGACAATACCCCGATCTTATCTCGATAAAAAATAACGTTACCGTTTGAATAGATGCGCAAATAGTACACATTGGAATCGCGAACAGTATTTGTCTCCCCGACGGACAGCCACAAAAATACCGAATGCGTAAGGTCATTATACATCGCATCGGCACGGATACGGAAACTGATCCCCTCTTCGTCTCGCGTGACTTCAAGTTCCCATTCCGCACCTTCCACGTCTTTCAATGTGCCGACTTGAACAAAACTGCGCACCATTTGCACTTCCCGCTCAATCGCATTTTCCGAATCGTAATCAAAATCAGACTGAACGATCTCTAATGTTTTTTCCTCAAATCCTGGCGCACGAATCTCCAGTTCCCAGTCTCCGATGCAGACCTCGCGGAGCAGGTATCCCCCCGACGTCTCCTCTGCTTTTTGTTCTCCGAGTACCACTTCCGCACCCGAAACAGCATCCCCGGTAATATCCGACAGTTTCACAAGAATATCCCGATAAATGTATTCTCCCAATTCCCAAACAAATTCTTTTCCCGTCGCAATCAATTCTTCGGGAGTCACTTCCACCGTTCTCGAAAAATATCCGTCTAATTCAAAATACAAAGATAAAACGCTGCCGTATCCGATCTCTCGAAAGGTAAACGTGCCGTTATTATCTGTTACGGCTTCATTTCCGCCCGCCAACACGGTAACTCCTGAAAGCGGCATCCCGTCCCGATCGGTCAATTTTCCCGTAAAACCTCCGACCATTTCCTGCATTTCATAGGAAAAAGTATAATTTTTTACAGATCGGGATACTTCAACCTGCGATTTTATTGTATTATACCCGATTTTCGTACAGGTCAGTTCACCCTCTGCATCTTCGATCGCCACTTGTATACGAAAAGCTCCTTCCTCATCCGTCCGCACCTGCTCGCCTGCATATTCCACAAGCACGCCCGCGATCGGAGCACCTTCTTCCGTCACCGTGCCTCGCAATGTATAAACTTCTTTATTGTCTGCATATTCAAACACATTACCGTAACAATCCAACCGCAGATAATCATATCGGTTCCCCCGCACGACTTCTGCTGTTCCGGACGCCCCGGGCATATCTTCCCGATAAAACATATGCGTGCCCGTCGTACTGAGCAAAGTCATACTGACCCCCACTACATCATGCGCTTCGACGGGCGTCGTCTCGTTCTCCTCATCAGACGTAAAAACAGTATACAAAATACGCATTTCGAGAATTGTTTCGTTCCCCACCTTCGTCCAGGATGTCATCATATATTCCGACTCCGTCACGTTACGGAACAAATAATGCTCCACATTTCCCGGATAATTTGCGGCATTCATTGTCCCGTTGCTGTATGCCCTGAAAATGTACACGTCTTCGTTGCGCGCAGACGATGTCGTCTCACCGACAGAAAGCCAAAGCTCAAAACGTTCTCCTGAATAACTGAACTCCGTCTTGTCTATGACCGCCTTAAACAGCAGCCCTTCCGCATCACGCGATGCATACACAGTATACATCCCGTATTCATCTCCGATCTCGCCGATTCGTTTATACTCCACGGCAAGCGGCAACTCGCCGACCTCACAAAGTTCGTATTTATCAAATCGCTCCGCCGCAATCTCCGTTTTGTAAACCTCATATCCTTCCGCCGTCACGGTCAGCTCATAATCCCCCGCAGGCACTCCCTCTACTCGGAATGTTCCGTCCTGATTTGCCGATCCCGTGTAACTGTCTTCGCCATCGGAAAGAACAATACTTGCCTCTTTCGGCAGTTCATCTACGATCGTTGTCAACGATCCGGTCACGGCACGCTCCAATTCCGTATAAAGCGGTATGATCGTAAGGTCACCTGTCACCGGCGTTTCAAAATCATACAGCACATCCCCCGTATACCAACCTTCAAAATAATATCCTTCACGGTCCGGATCACTCGGCTTCGGTACAAGTTCTCCTTCAACCACGTACAGCACTTTACCGTCGATCGTCACCGTATACACGTTTTCCTGCGGCGTTTCCTCTTCATTCTGCCCGGGCGTTTCCTGCGACGGTACGTTTTCGACAGATTCAGTTGCGCACCCGCAAAATGCCATTATAATGATAACCGCCAGACTTAATAAAAGCACCTTCAACCATCTTTTCATACGTCCTTTTCCTCCTTTCTTTTCAATGGCTGCCTTTGCGCTCATTATAACATGCATCATTTTTCAAATAAATGATATTTTTTTAAATATACTTTACTTTTTTTATTTTATTTATTATAATAATTATAAAAAAAGTAATAATTAAAAAGAAAAATCATGTTTACTCTCAATCATATCCGCACTCAAATCACGGAACCTCCTTATTATAAGTGCAAAAGGGACAAAAATTATTTTGAAACTTATTTGTTCATTTATTTTTATACATCCGTTTTAGTGCAAACCGATTACGATTACAAAAGTTATCCCCCCGGTTCAATCATTCTTTTTGAACCCAATGCGCCACAGTACTGGAAAACCGAAAACTGGAGCCTCAATCATTCCTATTTCGATTTTTCTGTCACCTCCTCTGCCTATCTTCAGGATTTCGACATTCCCGTCAACACTCCCCTCTTTACGCGCTCCGCCAAACGCATCACCGAACTGCTTCGGCAAATGGAAGAAACTTTTAACGCTGCCGATCATCTCTCCGACAAAAAATTAGACGCACAAATCATTCAACTGCTGTGCGAAGTTTCCGATTCCATTCACAAATATTCTTCCGAGAAAGTTTCTTTCTCAAAAGAATTGAAGCAGAAATTTGACGAAGCACGCATAACTATGTACGAAAATCCGCAAAAATACGATTGCCAAAGCTATTGCAATTTGCTGGGATTCTCTCCTTCAAGAGCGATTTTTTATTATCGGAAATTTTATAATACCACACCGGCCAAAGATATCAACGAAGCGCGAAAACAAAAAGTATTGCGCATAATAAATCCGAATACTAAACTTTCTCAGCTATGTGCATCTCTCGGCTTTGAAAACGAATTATACGTTTCCCGCTGGCTCAAAAGCAACTTCGGAGTGAACTTCAACCAATTAAAAAACCAGGAAAAAAAATAGCAGTCGTGCCCGCCTTTTTCATCCCAAACCTACCTCAAAATATAGAAAAATTGATTTAATCGCCACACAAAATATACCTGTCCCGAAAGAGAAAATTACCTTAACGGATTATACCTTTATACCAATCCTTTTTCAAAAGCTTAACCCGACAAAATCGCATAACATAAAGGCGCCCGCGGAAAATCCGCGGGCGCCTTTATGTTATGGAATTTTATTCATCTTTGCGTCTTTGCAAAATCATTCCCGCCAAGCACAAAATACACAAGGCAAAAGGCGTTCCAGCCGCAACAAATCCGCTGCACCCGGCAGATCCTCCCTGCGACTCCTGTGTAAAGGAAGCGTAAAGCGTGATATTTTGCGTCACCTCGAAAGAATCCGCTCTCTGCGTAAATTCTGCGTCTGTATACCAGCCGTTAAAAGTATATCCTTCCCTTTCCGCCGCCGGCAATGTAAATATTTCGCCGTATGCTACCGTTTTGCTCTGCCTATCATCTTCACCGTATACCAGCGTCACCGTAAAAGTCTGCTTTTCATATTTCGCATACAGCACCGTATTTGCCGTAATTGCATAAGGGAGCTCCGCTTTCTGCGTCAACTCTTCATCCAAATACAATCCGACAAAAGTATACCCTGTCTTTGCGGGAGCATCGAAGGAAAACATCTCACCGTATGCGATCTGCAAAGATCCAATTGTTTCCCCGCCATCCTTTACTTCAACCGTATAATTGTTGCGAATCCATGTTGCAGTAAAGGCGATATCCTCAGACACGGTGACTTTCGCTGTTGCCGGATAATCGTTTTCACCGTCCGTCCACCCGGACAACGTATATCCTGTTTTCTCGAGAGTGTACCGTGAAAGATCGATCACAGAACCGTTTTCGACGGTCAGTTCATCCAGCTTCTCATCTCCGTTGAAAATCTGCACTGTTACGTCCTTGACCCACTTTGCATACAGCACAACATCGCGTGCAAGGTTTCCGCCGATGCTTTCAATGCCTTGTTCAAATTCGGCATCCAGATACCAGCCTCCGAAACGGTACCCTTCTTTCGTCGCTTCCGGCAGAGATGTTTCCGGCGTATCCTTGTCAAACGACTGCATAATGCTTCCTTGAAGCGTTCCGCCATTCAGCTCGGTGCGCACCGTCCAAGTTTTTTCATGAGAAAGAAGCCAAACAAGCAAATCAGCATCTTCAAACCCGACCTGCCAAGATGCATGCCCGATATTTGCGACCTCATAATACTGCGCTTCCTGCCCTGCGTTCTTCGCCGCAAGAACGAACGCAAGCAATTCATCATTCTTTACTGTCGTATCCGTTTCGCTGTGGTATGCACGCACCGCTGTCCTGTCGAAAAGCTCAAATACGGATGCATCTGCGCCGCCGGCACAATTCACGATCGCCGCAAACAGTCCCGGATTGCGCGCCGCAAGATCCATGATCCCGAATCCCCCCATCGAAAGCCCGACTCCATACACGCGCGAACGATCCACCGAATACTTTTCCAATATTTCATTATAGATAAGAGACTGCACCATCTGCGAAACAACAGACTGCTCCGTTTTTCCAAAATCGTACGCACCGCTTGTCCAATCGCGCTCCACCCAACGCATATTCGCAGGGCACTGCGGCGCAACTATAATAAAATCATCGGAGTATTCACCAAGAATAATGCGATCAAACAATAATTCCGTGCCCATCACCGAGCCCGTGATCTGCAAAGAATTGTCACTTCCTCGTTCACCTGCTCCGTGCAGGAATACGACCATGGGATATTCACGAGATTGGTCATATCCTTCCGGCAAATACAGACGATACGGCAGACTGAGCGAAGCGCTCACGTTTTTGTCCGCCCAACTCTTTGCCTGCATACTATTGACCACGCTTACTTCACGCGCAAATACCGCCTGCTCTCCCGGCGCAAACGTCAGAAGCATCGCATTGGAATTATGCACAAAACGCTTATCGCTTCCCGAAAGCATTTCGATTGCAACATCATGTGCCGCGACATCTGCTTCGTGCCCGAAATACACACTGTCTGCAATATAATCCACTCCGTCCTTTTCATAAATAAGCCACATATACGAGGCTTTAAAGGTATTTTCCGGAGTAATGGTAACGGTTATACTGTCACCTTGCGGCATGAATCCGTTCAATTTGAAAATACTGTCGCCGTGATCGCGTCCATTGTCCGGCAAGCTCCAAGTGCCGTAGTTTTCGTCCGCACTCACCTGCGCAGCCTGTGTCCCTTCAAAAAAAGATGTTCTGCGCACAAGCCGGAAATTTTCAGCCTCGGCGATGTCAGGAAGAGAAAACGTCACCGTGAAAGGCTGCGTCCAAGACGCCATCTTTGAAAAAGTGTCCGACCCGCTCCAATCACTGCGAAATACATAATCCGCAATATCGTCATGAAACGCGACTGCACGGATATCACTGTATGTCGCATCATTCCCGTCGTTGAGAATGGCGATCTTTCCGCCCGCGTTATACTTATCCATTACCGTAAAAACACGGTATCCGTTTATAAAAAGCTCAACAAACGATCCGTTACTGATAAATTTTACAAAATAATCTTCGGCAACGTCAAAATATGCATCGTAATCAGAAAGTGCGGTATACTTTCCTTGATTCAACCACCCCGCCGAACAATACAGAGCGCCCAATGATTGCTTATATTCCAATCCGATGAGAAGTCCTGACAAGCCATGTACGCCGATATCTGCATGCAGTAAAAATCCGTAACGGCTCTTGTCCATATTGCCTGCACCGGCATTCGTTACTGTCTGGAACGCATAACTGTCCGTCCCAAGATCGACAAGCACGCCCCACGGCGCATCTGCTTGCGCTACCCAATCATTGCCTGCGACGGAAACAGTTCCATACAGTGACAGCCAGTTCTTCCCGGGTGCTCGTGCACCGCTTTCATAAAAAGGAAGAGAGACTGTCTGCGGAAGTTCGTATGCATGCACGTTTACATGCAACGTCACCGAAAGAGCTTCTCCCTCAGCAGGCTGCACGGTAAGCACAACATCTTCTTGGGTATCTGTACGAGGAAGAGTATATTCGCTGCCGCTCAACGTTTCCCCGCCAACTTTCAAACTCCACTCGCCGTCCACATTCGTACGAACATATTCCCTAAGATCGGCTTTCTGACCCTCCGCTATGGAATACAGCACAGGATCGGATGTCATAATAAGATATGCGTCCGGCTCTTCCAAAACAGTTGAATACCCAAGCTCAACTTCGATCCCTTCAAAGAAGATCGCTCCGCTATTATCATTGGAACTTCCGTCCGGAATACAGCGTACAAGTATTGTGCCGGTCTTCGTCGCGGGCGGAAGAATAAGCGCATCACTCTCCAAACCACCGTCCACTACGAATACAAGTTTACATCCTGTATGGTTTTCGACAAGACGGACATATTCGGATGCATCAAACGTCATTTCACCATCTTCTACGGCAAAAGTGTGCTCGATATCTTTTATTTTGTAAAGGTCCGGCGTCTTGGCAATCGCAAATTCCTGTCCGCGACGATGCGAAGTGATCACACCGTTCGCTTGACAAACAAAATGAAATCCTTTCTCTCCGCCTTCCGTCGCGTCAAATTCCAACGAATGTGCCGCCGTGTCAAAACTGTACGCCATGTCCATATAATCTGCTACACGCAATATGCCATCTGCATCCTTATACAGCAACCAATATTCCGCGGCGGAATACCATCCCACAACATTCTTGTCAATATAAAAACCGACCTGCGCCCCCGCTTGCACGCTTTCAAAAGCTGATACGGGAATTTCGACCATGTTGAGTCCGAACATAGAATTCCCGTGCGTACAGTAATTGACTGCATCGCCCCAGGTCGCTGCTTTATTTGTCCATTCGTCAGCAAGCGTAAGCGTCGCACCCGTATCCACATACACATCGACTGTTTGATTCGAATCCGAAATCTTAGAACGGCGAGCAAGCCAGTATTCTTGTACTCCTTCCGTGGAATCGGGAAGTCGCATGCGGAATGTATGGTCCAGTCCCGCACTGTTCCAGTAATACATGTCTCCTGCAATATTGCTTCCATTCCAATTCGCGCGAATAAGCTTGGAAGAAATGTCAAAAGATGAATCCAATGTTTCAATTGCAAAATCTTTGTAGGTGCCCGTTATACCGTCCGATAAAACCGAAATAACGCCGCTTTCCGTGTACGGCATCGGTGCGTTTTGAAAAAGCCATCCGTTGATCAAAACATTGATATGGCTGTCTTTGACGTATACGTCAACGATATTTTCGTTCAATCCTGCGCCTACCCAGCCCGCATCTACTCCATTCAGATGATGAAACACTCCTTCACGGTAATATCCGGTCGAACACCAAAGATTTCCGTCCCAAGCATAAAAGCCAATATAGTATCCGTCTGCGCCGGAGCCGCTACCGTGCAAAAGCACACCCGAATAGCCGAGCCACGGTTCGGCCTGCGCAGAGCTCGCATATTGGAAAGTATATTGCAGATGAAAATCCGAATAAATTTCTTTCGTATGCAGAAGAAGCTTGTTTTCTCCCGCATCGCGTGTCTGATCTGCGCTGAGCGAAGCGCTTTCCGCGACTTGTGCACCGCTCTCCTGCGTCCAGTTCTCCGCCCCGAACGGGAGCAAAGTCATCTCCGCATGCGCCGCGCGCGGCGCAAACAGAGGCAAAAGCGCTGCAATCAAAAATGCCGCGGCGGCGATGCATAGCACCGCCAACATACGACGTATTGTCCTTTCTCTCACTGTCGTGATCCCCCTTTTCAAATCTACTGCGTTTTCTTTTTCCTCTTATAGAGCAGCACGCCGCCTGTCACTGCACCTGCCACAACGACTGCCCCTCCGATACTTAGTCCCACAATCAGCCCCGTGTTGTCACCGTTCTCCTGCGGCGGCTCCCGATCCTGTCCGTTTTCGTTCGGATCTTCCGGCTGTGAAGGATGATTCTCCTGCAATTCATATACCGTCGCCTTGCGATAATCATATCCCTCTGCAAGAGTTTGCGTATCTCCGTACGCATATACCTCGATCTGTGATATCGACACAAAATTGCTCGTTCCGCCCGTCATCCCGATCAGCCGGATTGCATCGCCCTTCGTCTCTTCAAAAGAAAATGTATATATTTCACAACTTTGTCCGAAATCTTCCCTTGAATCCGAAACAGGATATCCCACAGGCGCCGTCAATTCCACGTCTGTCCAAGTTCCTCCGCAACGCACTTGCACCTTGATATCTCCCTCTGCAAACCACCCCCCGTCAAACCACGTATCCCCTTCCTGGAACACGAGCTTTGAAAAAGGCAATTCTTCCGCAAAAGAATATCCCATGTAGAAATATCCTCTTCCGCTTCCGCAGAAAGAATCATATTGCGCAGGCCCTGCTCCCGTCGTCCCGACCGGATAGATCTTTTCGTTTCGTACAACATTCAGATCGCGGTTTCCGCCGCCCGTCGGTTCGGGCACCGAACAGATGATATCACCAACGAGTGCAAGATTATAATTTGCTATATAAACATCTTTGGGCATGTCCACTCGAATTCCGTCCACGGCATGCCATTTTCCCTCTTCCTCAGATATCAGACGAACGGTATGCCAATCCTCGGTCAACCCGTCATACGAACCAAGTACAGCGCGGTATCGAGTTTCATCCGAATGCAATGAAATACTGCCTTTGTCCACGCCGTCAATTTCCACGGAAAGGCTGCCGCCCGACGGACTGAGACATCCGACGATCTCCAAAGCCTTCCCTTTAAAACGGTATTCACCTGTTGCTCCGGCCGAATATGTACCGTGCTCCCAATTTCGTGATGCCTTATCATTTTCAATGAGCGAAAAACCTTCCCACGTCCAGCCTTCCGCATCTGTTTCCACCATACGGTAATAATGCTGTACAGGCGTCTCTGCTGCTACGCTTACCGCCGCAGATACTCCCGCCGCAAGCGTCAAAGCCATTGCCGCCGCCGCAATCTTCCAAACTCTCTTCATATTACTGCGCACCTCCGTATACTTCCAGCTCGCCACAAGATATGATCTTGCATGTGCCTCCTGCTTCACCGATCAGTCGAATTCCTTCAGCGCGTATGCCTTCAAATGTGAATACATAGATCCCGCCGCCATCAGATACGCCGTTATCCGCAGGATACGCAGGAGTAACCTTTGTCTCGACCTCTGTCCATTCGCCGTCCGTATAAACTTCCACGCGCATTATGCCGTTGTTGAACCAACCGCCATCCGTACCCCAATGTCCGCCCTCATTGAATACAAGTTTATTTAAAACAAGCGTACGGTCAAACATATAACCGACATAATCCTCAAAGTCTTTCGGATAATTGGTTCCGTCCGTCATCTTTCCGAGATACGTGTCATATTGACCCGAAGAATGGTCGCCCGATTTCCAGTACATCCCGTCACGAATAACGCCGATTCCTCCGCCGCCTGCCCCCGTACCCAAAGGCGCTTCTACCGAACAAATCGGCGTCGCGGCTGCTGTACGCGCATAGTTCAACCCTTCCGATGCGTAATATTCATCTTCTGTACATTTCACGCGAATATGATCAATGCTGTGCCATTTTCCGTCTTCCTGCGCCGTCAGCCGCAACACATGTTCACCCTCTCCCAAGCCGCGCAGCTTACGCAATGTCTGACCATACGCCATCGCAATCGCCTTGCCCGCCGTAAACGTTTCTTCTGCACGCAAACTGACCGTTCCATATTCTTTGCCGTCCACCGTAATCGAAAAACTTCCGCCGTTGATCGAAGTGGATGATATGATCTCTATCATATCCCCTTCAAAACGCACCTCCGCGTAGTCGCCTTTACGCGTCGTGCCCCTCCCTTCCTCGTTCATATAATCGGGATTGTAAAATGCTGTCATGCCTTCAAACGACCAAGATTCATCCGTGGAAGGAACTGCTCGCGTATATCCTTCATCCGACGTTGCGGGGACAAAAGGCACATCGTAAATAACATATTCGTTTCCGTTTTTTAACCCGCCTGCATCAAGAATGACCTCCTCGGCCTGCGCAGCTATACGCTCCGCAATCTCTTCAATCGTATTGCTTGCAAGTCCGGGCCGATTGGTATTCCGATAATATGTACCCGACTGCGCTTTCAAATTCGCAGGCAAAGCATCATACCCGAGCATGATTCCAAGGATCGTTGCCGCCGTCGCCGCGTTGCAGTCATTATCATAGCCGGCAAGCACACCGAATTTTTACCGTTTGCTCGTAATCACCTCCGCCATACAAAAGTGCTAATAGCGTCGCCGCAAAATTTATGCGGCAATCCAAAGAATACCCGTTCCAATACATGCCGTGCAGATATTGCCGTGCCGCACGCCAATCAGGTTCACTCTTATATAACGACAATACACGGTCGTATACCTGCGCAGTTTCCGTCGAATCAGGAAAATAGGAGCGTACCTCATCCAAAGAGGCATATATATCGTCACTGAAAAAAGCACTTGAACAAAGCATTGCATAAAAAGCCGCATTTTTCAATACATCCCCGTCGCCCACGGCAGCCATCCACCATTTGGTACGGCCATATGCATTTTCCAGCATCCCCGGTGTGATCATCCCGAAAATTTCGCACTCAATTTGCGCATCGATTGCCTCGGGCGTCGCATTAAATCCCGCCTTGCCTGTTTCCGGAGGCAAAACTCCCTGTAACATCAGCTGACGCGCATTATAATTGCCTTCCCAGATATAATCTTGAAAATGATAGATCCATTCCGCCGGCATGTCTGCATAGGTTATATCATTCGCACCGTAAACCTCCATCATGTGGAGAAACGTATACTCCATGCTCGTATCGTCATCCGTGCAATATACATCACTGACTACCCATTCAAACTGCGAATCTGCCCCAGGCGAACCAATATATTGAAACTCCGAAGGCAGCCCCGTAAAGTTTGCCCAAAGCGCGCCCATCCAGCCGCCTTCGATCTTGTCTGTAAGCGATTCATAGGAAATGCTCTTTGGTGCCGCGCCGACACTGCGCCATTGCACCGCCGGAGAGGCGGTCCCCAACAACATTACCGCCGCAAGCGCAAATGCTCCCCACGCTTTCCTTATGTTCATCTTTTCACCCTCCCCTGTATTTTTTTAAATATTTCTTGAAATGTCTGCACGCATTTTTCAATCGATATTTCTGCATAACCTCGAAGATAAGTCCGAACACTGTCGCCAAAAGATTTATACCAATGCCGCGCAATCCCGTCAATGCCAACATGCGCCCCGACTATACTCCCCACAGTCGCCGCATTACAATCATTGTCCATCCCCATCGCCACTGACTGTGAGATCGTTCGGGTAAAATCTCCCGCTCCCAGAAAAATCGCGAAAACAACCGCACACATATTGTTTTCAACGTGTACACAATGCATTCCCGCAAACCGCTCATCCAATAAAGCACGTGCATGTGCATATCCTTGCAATTTTCCTTCAAAAGAAAACGCCCAATCCAGATCTTTACGCAAACGGCTTCCTTCCGGAATACACAGAGCACCGGCTTTCACAGCATTCGCCGGAGACATCACGAACGCCGCCGCCACCGCCCCCGCCGACTGGGCTCCCATGACCGACACGGTCGAGAACTCCCTTTGGTGCTCCATGCACCGCGCCGGGATGGAGGCG
>CABQND010000001.1 GCA_902465495.1 uncultured Eubacteriales bacterium | reverse complement strand
TTGCCATAAAAATATGCACCTCCAAAAGTCTGTCCAACTTTTGGGGTGCATATCACAAGAGAGATCCTTTTTTTTAACTATTCTATCAAATAATTATCTTGCGCGCTTGGGTTCCGGATATTCTACACCGTAAGTTTCTACCGTAACAGTGTCCATAACCTGTTCTTCCATTGGACGGTCGCGCATATCCGTGCGAACAGAAGCTATTTTATCTACCACTTCCATCCCTTCGATCACCTTTCCGAAAGCGGCATATTGCCCATCAAGATGGGATGCATTTTCATGCATAATGAAAAACTGCGATCCAGCGCTGTTCGGCATCATTGAACGAGCCATCGACAAAACTCCCCGCAAGTGTTTGATATCATTTTTAGCAAAACCATTCATACGGAACTCGCCAGCAATCGTATAGCCCGGGCCGCCCGTTCCGTTACCGGCCGGATCGCCACCCTGAATCATAAAACCTTCAATAACACGGTGAAACGTTAAACCATCATAAAATTTGTGCCTGACCAACGATATAAAATTATTCACCGTATTCGGTGCCTTTTCGGGATACAGCTCTGCCTTGATTACTTCTCCGTCTTTCATCGTGATTGTTACAATCGGATTCATACTTTATCACTCCTTTTCAAGATCTTCGTATTTTTGCACGAGCACATTTGCCTCACGAAATAACTGCATTGAAAATTCATCCGGGTAACCTTCCTTATATACTACGCGCATGATCCCCGCATTGATAATCATCTTCGCGCAAATTACACAGGGCTGATGCGTACAATACAATGTCGCTCCTTCAATTTTAATGCCAAGTCTTGCAGCTTGTATTATCGCATTCTGTTCCGCATGTACGGCATAACACAGTTCTTGCCTTGTACCGCTGGCAACATTCAGCTTGCGGCGCAAACATTCGCCCCTGTCTGAACAGCTTTCAATTCCGGCCGGAGCCCCATTGTACCCCGTCGTCATCACCCGTTTGCCAAGTACAATAACCGCACCTACATGTCGATTCTCTTGAAAACAGCTCGACCATCCTGCAACCGTTTCCGTAAGCTGCATAAACCGTTTATCCCATTTATCCATAATCGTATCTCTCCGCTCGCTTTTTCCAATTAATTTTACCATATTTATGCCCAAATTGCAAGCCGACTTCAAATTTCCCTTTTCTTTTTAAAAAAATTAGCACTCAATCTATAAAAGTGCTAATTTTTTTATTTTTTGCTTTTAAATCGTTTGACTTTTATATTCAAATGTATATAATATATAGTAAATTAGCACTCAGGCAATGAAAGTGCTAAATCAATCAGCAAATCTTTTGGGAGGCATTACTATGAACATCAAACCTTTATTTGATAAAGTTGTCGTAGAAAGCGTTCAGACGGAAGAAAAGACCAAAAGCGGATTTATTCTCCCTTCTTCTGCGCAGGAAAAACCGCAGACGGCGCGCGTAGTTGCGGTCGGGCCTGGCGGCAATATTGATGGTAAAGAAGTGAAAATGGTTGTAAAAGTCGGCGATACCGTACTTTTTTCTAAGTATTCGGGAAGCGAATTCAAAGTTGACGGTAAAGAATTTACCATCATTCGCCAGAGCGATATCCTGGCGATCGTAGAATAAAGACAGGTTTTGAGGAGGTAACGCTATTATGGCTAAACAGATTAAATACGGCGACGAAGCCAGAAAAGCTTTAGAAAAAGGTGTCAATACCCTTGCGGATACAGTAAAAATCACACTCGGGCCCAAAGGCAGAAACGTGGTTCTCGATAAAAAATTCGGCGCTCCGCTCATTACCAATGACGGTGTGACCATCGCTAAAGAAATCGAATTGGAAGACCCGTTTGAAAATATGGGCGCACAACTCGTAAAGGAAGTTTCCACGAAAACCAACGATGTTGCCGGTGACGGTACTACAACAGCTGTTGTGCTTGCGCAGGCGATTATCCGTGAAGGCCTGAAAAACCTCGCAGCGGGTGCCAACCCCATCATTTTGCGTCGCGGCATCGACAAGGCTGTCGACACCGCTGTTGCAGAAGTCAAAAAAATATCTAAAGTCGTTGACAGCAAAAAAGCAATTGCGCAGGTCGCTTCTATTTCTGCTGGAGACGAAACAGTCGGACAACTGATTTCCGATGCTATGGAACGTGTCGGCAAAGACGGTGTAATTACCGTCGAAGAAGGCAAGACCATGAATACGGAACTGACTACTGTTGAAGGTATGCAGTTCGATCGCGGTTATGCTTCCGCTTACATGGTTACCAATACCGATAAAATGGAAGCAGTTTTGGATAACCCCTACATCCTCATCACGGATAAGAAAATTTCCAACCTGCAAGAAATTCTTCCCGTCATCGAACCTCTTGCTCAACAGGGCGCAAGACTTTTGATCATTGCGGAGGACGTTGAAGGAGATGCTCTCGCAGCTCTCATCGTTAATAAACTTAAAGGCGTATTCAATTGCGTTGCTGTAAAGGCACCCGGATTCGGCGATCGCAGAAAAGCTATGCTCGAAGATATCGCAATCCTGACGGGCGGTACCGTAATTTCTTCTGATCTCGGCTACGAATTCAAAGATGTTACGACAGATATGCTCGGCAGAGCAAATCAAGTCAAAGTTGATAAAGACAACACAACTATCGTAGACGGCGCAGGCAGTGCTGAAAACATTAAAGCACGCGTAAATGCCATCAAAGCGCAGATCGCTGAAACCACTTCCGATTACGACAGAGAAAAATTGCAGGAACGCTTGGCAAAACTTGCCGGCGGTGTTGCAGTTATCAATGTTGGCGCGGCAACCGAAGTTGAAATGAAAGAAAAGAAATTGCGCATCGAGGACGCACTCGCAGCAACCCGCGCTGCTGTCGAAGAAGGTATCGTCCCCGGTGGCGGCGTTGCGCTTCTTTCTACTGCTCCGGCTCTGAAAAAACTTATTGCAACACTGGACGGCGATGAAAAGACTGGCGCCACCATTATTCTGAAGGCGATCGAAGAGCCGATCCGCCAGATTGCAAAAAATGCAGGAATTGACGGCTCTGTTATCGTTGACAAAATTATGGCAGCTAAAAAACCGAATTACGGTTTCGATGCGCTGAAAAACCGCTACACCGATATGGTAGAAAGCGGTATCATCGATCCGACCAAAGTTTCCAGGAGCGTTTTGCAGAATGCGGCATCTGTCGCAGCTACATTGCTTACAACAGAAAGCGTTGTAACTGACATCCCTGCTCCTGAGCCTGCAGCACCTGCAGCTGGCGGCGGAATGGGCGGCATGTATTAATAAGAAAATTAAAACAGGAGCAAGGAATTCCTTGCTCCTGTTTTTTTAAACGAATTCTTATAAAAATTATTTATTGAAAGTTTGACTGAGTCCCGGATGACGATGAGGATTTTTTAACCGAATCGTTTTTTACTGATACCTCCCTTGTTTCCGATCCTTTTTGATTTTTTTCGCTTTCAATTTTTTTATCTTCTTTTACCGTCGCAGTTTTCCCGCCAAAAATCTTAGAAAACCAGCGTTCGATTTTATCTCCTTTTTTATACAATATCAAAAATAGTACAATAATAGCAACCGCTATCAGAAGCCATAATAAAATTCCCCACCACGTATTATATGGAATAATGTTACCGCCAAGGGAAAAGCTGGTGACCGTTACCGAAATTGCACGGGTAATTACTTGCATTACAATAAAATATTTCCAGCTCATTGAAGACAGCCCCGCGACAAAGCATAATATATCGTCCGGAAACATAGGCAGTAAAAACATGACTGTCAAAATCAAATTCGTTTTTCCTTTGACTTTTTTAAGCCATTTATCTAAAGCCTCTTTCCCGACTAGCCACGCAGCAGCTTTATATCCGACCAACCGCCCGATCCCAAAAGCAATTAGAGAACCGACAAAAATACCAATAAAACTATACAGGCAGGTTTCCCATTCTCCGAACATCAATACGCCCGCACCGACCGTCAAAACACCGGGCAAAGGCAACAAAAATACCTGCAACGCCTGTATGAATATGAAAACAATCGGAGCCCATGCCCCCGTCGTGTCGATCAATTCTCGCAATGATTCGGCTGAGTCTATCTTATCAAAAAAACCGGTCACCTGAAAAATATACAACGAAAGAAGAACAACCGCAACAATGACTAATCCGGTAAGCAAAAGCTTAAACAACGTTTCCGATTTTCGCAACCAAAATATAACATTTAAGGCAATGTAAATAATTTCTACACAGACAGCTACCGATGTAATTACAGCGGCATGCTCGTACAAAAAACCTTTTTTAAAATTTGCCATACACAATACCGTGAAAATAACGACGATTGCCGCAGAAACAGCCATCACGATAAAGGGTATCCATTTTTTAATACCGGTTTTTGCCGGATTTGCCTTCGGATCATTTTCCATATACATTAGTATATCCCATTTAAAAAAGGGTCATGCCTATTTCTCTTCTTTTTTAATCGCCGCACGAGCCAAAGCATCGCATCGATTGTTATATTCATTATCGGCATGCCCCTTTACTTTTACAAAATGCACCTTATGCTTTTGCATTAATGAATATAACTCTGTCCATAGTTCGACATTGAGAACAGATTTGCCGTCTGATTTTCTCCACCCGTTTTTTATCCATCCATAAATCCAGCCCTCATTAAACGCGTTTACAGTATATGCAGAATCACTGTAAACAGTCACTTCACAGGGTTCTTTCAACATCTTTAAGCCGGCAATAACCGCATATATCTCCATGCGGTTATTGGTTGTCAAAGCTTCTCCGCCGCTCAATTCCTTTTCAATGCCATTATATATTAAAATTGCTCCATAACCGCCCGCCCCTGGATTCCCTGAACAGGCACCATCTGTGTATAAATCAACTTTTTTCATATTATTCAGAAAGTTCTTCAGCCCTCTTTACACAAGCCGCAACAGCCCTCTCAATACTTCCATAAAGGTCATCTTTACGGAAAGATTCCACCGCTTGAATTGTCGTTCCTCCTTTGCTACAGACCGCAGAAATCAATTGCTCGAGCGTCTTATCTTCGGAATGCGCCACCATATCCGCTCCCCCTGCAACAGTATTCACTGCAAGTGTTTTCGCTTCATCTTCCGTTAGTCCTTGTGCAATACCCGCACGGATCAATCCGTCTATAAACATATAAACATAAGCGGGCCCGCTTCCGCTGATCCCCGTCACGGCATTCAACTTTTCTTCAGGTACACTAAGAACGTTCCCAAGCGAACTGAATATAGAATCAATAAAAGCACAATCGTCTACATCGTCAAAATCAGACATATCTACCGCGGTCATTCCCGACCCGATCGAACAGGGAAGATTCGGCATTGCACGAGCAACCTTGACCGATTTTCCAAACAACGCATCTTTAATTTTTTGTTTCTTTACCCCTGCCATTATCGAAATAGCCTTATCAACAGGAAGCCCATGCAGGCTTTTTGCAACAGATTCAAAATTCTGCGGCTTGACTGCCAACAACAAAAATTCGCAATTTTCTGCAACATCACGATTATTAACTGTACAATTAACCCCAAGATAATCCAGTTTTTCCAAAGCTTGTTCTGAAATATCCGAAACAATAATTTTTTTTGGTTTTAAAAAATCTGAATATACAGCACCCTTTAAAATAGCCTGCGCCATAAATCCACCGCCAATTACTCCAAGCTTATATTGCTTCCTCATTTTTTTTGCTCCTTTTTTGTTTGAAGTATTAAAATCTAATTGACTTAATTTTCATTTTATTATATAATGATTTGTGTTTAGGGGAGTGGCTCAACGGTAGAGTAGCGGTCTCCAAAACCGTAGGTTGCGTGTTCGAATCGCGTCTCCCCTGCCATAATATCTCAACCACAATTCTTGCGGTTGAGATATTTTTTTACCTGTACAATTCGTAAATTACTTAAAGCAGTCTTCCATAATGTAAAAATCTCAATAAAGCTTCCGACACTTTTCAAATTTCTGTATTCTATTTTATCCAAAACATTAAATAAAGTCAAACATTCCTCTTTAAGAATCTATCCCTTTCTATAAAAATATTACCCCCAAAGTTCCTTACTATCAAATTAAAATTTGTCCTTCTTTATTATTGAAATTCGCCTCACTGTAATTTTTGGGGTGGATTTGGGTTTATAAAAATAAAAACAACTTTTCTTTAAAAATAGTACGGAGGGTTGCAACGCAACCCTCCGTACTATAGTGAGAGAATATGAAAAAAGTTAGTGTAATCATGTTTGATGACTACATTATAAAACCCAAATATGTTGAATTAATGATAAAAAAATGAAGCTCTTTTAAAAAAGTAAACAATATGCGGTTTTTTATCTTCTTAACATGTCAACAATACTTTTCAATGATAGCTTCAGCTACACGTATCCCATCAGCAGCTGAACTTGTAATTCCCCCAGAATACCCGCATCCTTCGCCGCAAGGATATACTCCCTTTACCGTAACACTTTCCATTCCGTCTCCACGTAAAATTCGTACAGGCGAAGAAAAACGTGTTTCGGGAGCAGTCATCAGCGCATCAGCACACGAAAAACCTTTTAAACGTCTATCCATATCCAATAACGCTGATTTCATTGAAGAACAAATATATTCCGGCAGCAATTTATTCAGATCACAAAAGGCGGTTCCCGCAGCATACGTAGGTAATACTTCCCCAAACGAACAGGACTCTCTGTTCGCAAAAAAATCTTCCACTCGCTGCACAGGCGCCGCATATGAAGAACCAGCAATAGCAAAGGCATTCTTTTCCAATCCCCTCTGAAAGCGCACGCCATCCAAAACATCCCCACGATCAAAATCTTCTCTTCGGACCTGCACAAGCAACGCACTGTTTGCGTTCGACCCATCACGAGAATAGTTACTCATCCCGTTTGTAACGACTGATCCGATTTCGCTGGATGCCGGAACCACATACCCCCCTGGGCACATACAAAAAGTAAATGCTGTTCTCTCTCCAGCATGACTCACCAACTTATAATCCGCCACAGGGAGCGAAGTATGCTTGATAGAGTACTGTGCAAAATTAATTTTTTCTTGTAAATGTTCAATTCTTACTCCAACAGCAAACTCTCGAGATTGCATCGCTAAACCAAGAGCATGCAGCCGTTGAAAAGTATCGCGGCTACTGTGACCGATTGCCAGCACAACATCACTCGCCTTTTCTTCAAAAGAAGTATCGGTTTTTAAATCGCGAAGCAGTACGGAAGATAAGCATCCTTCGCGCAACCGAACGCCCTCGAATCGACAGTGAAAATAAATTTCCCCACCGTTTGACAAAATATAATTACGCATGTTTACAACTACACGGCGCAGGTTATCACTTCCAATATGCGGCTTATTTAAATATGTCACTTCTTGTGGCGCACCAAACTCAGAAAAAATTTCTAAGACATCACGATTACGCGAATCATGCGTTTGCGTATTCAGTTTTCCATCCGAAAAGGTCCCCGCCCCGCCTTCCCCAAATTGTATGTTACAATCCTCATCCAAAATATGCTTTGTATAAAAAGTTTGATTTTTTTGAACACGCTCTTCTACCGTTCCTCCCCTTTCAACAATCAAAGGACGGACGCCACTTCGAATAAGGCGGATTGCGCAGAACAACCCCGCAGGGCCACACCCAACCACTACGACACGATCCGGCTGGCGCTTTACTTGAGGGTATATTTTGGGTTGTTCTATCGGAGCATTCTTCGAGACTTCTAAGCTGTATACCCAATGTATATTTGTTTTATCGCGCGCATCAAGTGACTTTTTTACAATTTTAAAATACCTAAAATTACGCACTTTTTTTGCCGCAATTTCTTTTAATTTTTCTTCACTCTCTTCAAGTTTTAATTTTACGTTATCGATTCGCATTTTTAATCCTTCTTGTTATCCCATCCGCCACAATCGCACCACTTGAAAACGCCCACTGCAAATTGTATCCGCCGCATACTCCGTCTACATTGACCAACTCTCCGGCAAAAAACAAATTATCCTCGATTGAACTCATGAGAGTATCATTTAGCTCACTTAAAAGAACCCCGCCTTTCGTAACCTGCGCATTTTCAAACCCCATTGTACCCGTAATTTTTAACCGAAAATTTTTAAGTGCTTTTACAATTGTAGGAAGCTCTGAGCGTATATTCTTCACCAGATCATTTAACCCAATACCGCAATAGCGGAGCACACTTTTTCCGATCGCACTATTTATAACGCATCGCAGCAAATCCTCCGACGGATGTTCTGCATACATTTCTATTTTTGATTTAAGCATTTTTGACAAAGCTTCTTCCTTAAACGAAGGCAAAAAATCAATGCTTACAATATCACCATGTTGCACATAAGATGACGCTCGAAAAACAGCATTTCCACTGATTCCATAATCAGTAAAAATAATATCACCATAAATATTAAAAAATTCGTTCCCTTTGCGAAGCAACCGTAACAAACATTCCGTACGAACCCCTTTTAATCCTCGAATTGGCAACTGCTCCGTCTTTAACTGAACCAATGAAGGTGAGACTTCAGATATGGTATGTCCAAAAGACCTGGCTATTGCATAACCATTGCCATCTGTCCCAAGATAAGGAGCAGCACACCCGCCGCTGCATAGGACGAGATAATCAGCACAAAATATATCTTTGCCGCAATCAATCTGAAACAGCATTTTATCCTTACAAATATTACGGACATAAGAATTCAAAAAGACGGCAAGCCCCCGTTTTTCAATGGCAAAGCGTAAAATATCTGTTACAGACGATGCCTGTCGCGATGCCGGATAGATCCTGCCCTCCTTGTCCGCAAAAAAAAGACCGCCAAGTTTTTCTAAATAACCGAGCAACTGTTCCTTTCCGAAAAAATCCAGCACTTTCTTCACGCGTGACTTATTATCTGAAAAATAAAAATCGGCGGACATTTGCATATTTGAAATGTTTCCCTGCCCATTTCCAGTAACCGATAGCTTCCGGCCCAACCGGTCATTACGCTCGAATATCGCTACATCAGTAATCCCTGCATCCGCTAATAATAACGCGCAGAGCATCCCGGAGGCTCCGCCGCCGACTATGGCAACCTGAAATTTTCGCATCCTACTTTTCCTTATGAGCATTTTTTTTATTTTACAGTATTTCAGATTATTTGTCAATCCCATACAAAAATTAACAGCCGCTTGACTTTTGCAGATTTTTGTATTAACATTATACTCGTATAAATCATTATTAGAAAAAAATTTTTTGGAGCAAGCATATGAATGAATTTATTCAAAAACTAAACGATTATTTTCACAACAATCCAATCATTTTTTATATTTTGATTGCAATTGTCGCAGCTTTGGTCATCGTAATTATTTTATGGATCGCTATCGCCATCGCGCGCTCAAAAAAGAAAACTTCTTCTACAAAAAACAGTCAACCTGAAAGCAAACAAACCAATCTTTCGCAGACTGAAACCGCCACTCATCACGCAGAAATTCAAGAAAACTCAATTCAAAACAAAAATGAGACGGACAAAACACAAAAAGGATCGAACGAAGTTCTTTATGAAGAAGAAAAAACGGCTGAACTTAATACAGCCACCGAACCAGAGCCTGATTATATTACTGATTCTGCTTCGCAACAAGAACCTACGCCTGCTTCCCAACCTCTACCTGAACAAAATACTACTGCCCCTTCCGCAACAAAAATTACCACAAAAAAATCTTCAACCGCTGATGATGATAAACGACCTGCCTACAACGGAAAATGGGTGATTCTGCAAGATGGAGATAACGGATTTTATTTTGAATTACGTGCTTCCAACGGAGAAAAACTTTTGTCCAGCATCAACTATACTTCTGTTGCCGGCGCAAAAAACGGCATTAAAACGCACAAAAATAATATCCAAAAAGATAATATAATTATATCACAAAACAAAAAAGGACAATATTTCTTTAAATTATTAAACGGATCTAAACAACTACTTTGTACAGGTGAGACATATCCTTCCAAAAGCGGTTGCGAAAATGCCGTCGATTCTGTAAAACGCTTTGCGGAATCCGCTGTTATTATAGTCCAAAAGCAGGACGACAGCAAGGAATAATTTTAAAATATTAATCTCTTTAAAACAGCAGAGATAAACCTTATATAAATAATGCCAGCCCGCCGAAATCAGCAGGCTGGCATTTTCAATCCAACAAATAAGACAAATTGAATTATAATATTTAAATACATCCAGGCTACAAGAGACGTACGTTGTTTATTATTAAACCAAAGCGACTACCTAAAAAGTCCGCCGCACGACGGCAAAGCTGCATTCTTTTAAAATATATTTCAAAATAGTCCATTACCGGGCACTTTTCCGTATCAATAACAATATTTAAAACAATTTCATTTGTTTCCTTATCAACGTAAACCACAGACTTTTCTGCCGCAAGATTAACCCTGTCATGGATGTTTAAATTATCCGTACTCATCCGAGTCGTATTGCTTCGCACACGGCTCTTGTGCACATCGGCTTTATCTGCAATAATCAATGCCGCTGTAATATCACTGACCGGTAGCCCCTGTCCTTCATCATGATTGCCAATTGCCATCATGATCTCGGCTGCATCACGATAGTCAAGCCCCATCCTCGTAAGAATATTATAAGCCAAGAGTGCTCCGCTCTGCGCATGATCTTCACGATTTACACTGTTGCCGATATCATGCAAATAACCTGCTATCCTCACAAGTTCTACTCGATGCGCATCGGCACCGAGCGCACTTAAAATTTCTCCAGCCCATTTGCTTACTATGCTGGAATGACGAACCGAGTGCTCGGTAAAACCAAGCGCCTCGATCTGATTTTCCGCCATATACATGATCGCCTTGACTTCGGCGTCATTTTTCACATCTGTTACAGTGATCAAATATTATATCTCCTCCACCGTTAAGCCGGCATAAATCTCGTCATATTTTTCTTTCGTAAAGGAAATTTTACCAAACGTCGTAACCGTCGCAGTTCCCGCAGCAACTCCGGCGCGCAATATCTCTTCAAGAGATGCCCCCTGTTCAAGCATGATTGACGCAGCAGCAACCATACCATCTCCTGCACCAACCGTTGAATTGATCGCCACATTGATACTTTTGCAATAATAATTCTTTGTCCCGTCTGTAATAATCGCGCCGCGTTTTCCTAAAGACAACAAGACACGTTTCGCCCCTTTATCCAGTAACGCATAGCACCCTTTTAACAAGTCTTCACGTGATTTAAGCTCACGCTGTAAGGTGTTTTGCAACTCATCTTTATTGGGCTTCACCAAATCCAAACCGGCACTTAAAGCCGAATTCAGGCGAGCACCTTCCGTATCCGCAATTTTCAATGTGTGCGGGGCCGCCACACCGAATAGTTTTGCATAATAATCACTTTCTATTCCCTGCGGTAAACTTCCGGAAACAACCATAACTTCACATGTTTTCGAAAGATTTGCTACAAGTTCGAGAAGTTCTGCCTGCTTGTTTTCACTAATGCACTCCCCGACATCATTTACTTCCGTAAGCATTGACTTATTATCAATGAATTTGTAATTTTCACGGACGCGCCCTTTGTTCCAAACAAATACACTGGGAACCCCCTCCCGATCAAGCGCCTGCTCAAAAAGAGAACCGTTTTCATTGTACATAAATCCCGTCGCGTAACTTTTATTCTGTAAACGAGCAACGCCAATTGCTACATTCAAAGCAGCTCCCGTAAAGCTCAAAGTTTTATTTTTTACATGACTTATTTTGCCGATATTCAACGAATCAACTTCGATCGTTACATCAGTACAAGGATTTAAACAAACAGTCAGAATCATAAAAAACTCCGTAACGGCGCTCATTTGCATAATTGCAAGCATAAAATACTACGCCATAATCACTCTTCTTCTTTATTATATTACACCTTTGCGACAATATCAAGAAATTATTAAAAATTTTTTATGAATTTGCAAAAAAAGTCACCGCTTTTCAGCGGTGATTTTCATTTTTGTTACATAGAAATCATCTGCAATGTTTCATACAACTCATAATTGAATTTCTTTTTCATGCTGACCGCTTCAATAATGTCGAGATCGATAATTTCGTTTTTATGAATACCGACAACTCGATTTCCTACTCCGTCTTTCAACAAACGCACAGCTTTATTGCCAAACTGAGCTGCCAGCATTCTATCCGCCATAGAAGGCGAGCCGCCACGCTGAACATGCCCGATTGTTGTTCCGCGAACGGAATAGGTCGTCATTGCCTGCAATTTCTTTGAAAATTCATCTGCAGTGGAAACACCTTCCGCCAGAACAATAATATTACTGTGTTTCCCGTTGGCACGGCTACGATTGATTCGAAGCACAACATCTTCCAAATCATACGGAATCTCAGGCACAATGATGATTTCCGCACCGCTGGCTATTCCCGAATACAGAGCAATATCACCGCAACGACGCCCCATAACTTCAACAACGCTGATACGTTCATGCGAAGTCATTGTGTCGCGAAGCTTATTAATAATATCCAAGCAAGTATTCACTGCCGTATCAAAGCCAAGCGTATAATCGGTATAA
Organism: uncultured Eubacteriales bacterium; assembly: GCA_902465495.1. GTDB lineage: Bacteria > Bacillota > Clostridia > Christensenellales > Borkfalkiaceae > Borkfalkia. The sequence goes on along the minus strand of CABQND010000001.1, from coordinate 69,758 downwards.
GCCAAATCATTGTCGATTGTCCCGGGAATACCGATCGTAGGTATACCGTAAACATCGCTAAGGCATTTTGCGCCTTTAAAAGAACCATCTCCGCCAATTACGACCAGCCCTTCAATCCCACGCGCATTCAACGTTTTTACTGCTTGTTTCTGCCCTTCGACCGTAAGCATCTCTACACAACGCGCAGTCCTGAGTATTGTTCCGCCACGCTGTACAATGTCTGAGACACTGCGCATTTCCATCGGAACCATATCATCATTGATCAAGCCGGCATAGCCTTGGCGAATCCCGAAAACGTCCATACCAAAATACTTTGCCGTGCGAACTACCGCGCGGATGCAAGCATTCATACCGGGCGCATCGCCACCGCTCGTCAAAATACCGATCCTTTTCATAACAACCCTCCACCGTATAGTAAAAAGCCCTAAATTATATCTGAAATATTATAGCAAAAAAATTTAAAAAACAAAAGCGTTTTTTGTCATTTCTAAAAATATATAATTTGATATTGCAAATTTAACATTTTTTGTCAATCTTAATTAGATTCAAAGCTGAACAATATCTTTTTCGCTCAAATACACATACAACTCGTTCAACAACCCACGGCAATGGTTTACGTTAGACATTTTGTATAAATTTTTACCACGCTTGATTTTTACAGTCATTGAACCATTATCATAATGTGAAAAAAGAGAAATAAAATCATCAAACTCTTCTTCCGTCAACTCACTTGCATTTAACCACAGTGCGTGTTCGCGAGGCTTCGATGCTGCGACGTTCGTCGCATTAGCTTCCGAAGTTTGTTCCCCTCCCGGAACATATTCCTGCATTTTATCCAGGATAATCACAGGAGCCTTCTCGTCATCCAACTGCATTTTCCCGGTCAACAAAACAACTTTGTCCGCAGCAACGATGCTCTTGATTTTGTCAAACACACTCGGAAACGCAACACATTCTATGTTTCCATATAAATCTTCGACCGAAATAAATGCCATCGCAGAGCCAGTGCGAGTGTTGATTTTTTTGTATGATCCGATAATGCCGCCCATCGTGACTTGAGCCCCGTCCGCAAGCTCCGGATAAGAGCGATGCCCGTCTTCATCTTCTTCATAATTTTGAAGTTTTAAACAGGAAAAACTGCAATCCTTAAAGCAACTGCTGTATTTTTCAAACGGATGCCCGCTGACATAAACACCCAGTACCGCCTTTTCTTTCGCCAGTTTTTCATTCGTTTCAAACTCCGGAACATCAGGATAATCGATTTCTGTCAGATCCTCTTCTATCACATCGCCAAACAAACTCATCTGCATGCTTTGTTTTTGTTTAGAAATTTTATTTGCACGGTCAAGTACACTTTCATATACAGCCATTAACTGCGAACGACGAATTCCGAAACAGTCAAAAGCCCCCGCACAAATCAAACCTTCCAGCATGCGTTTATTTAAAAACGGAGCGCATCGGAACACAAAATCAGGGAAATTTTTAAACTCCCCGCCATTTTGACGGTCCTGGATAATGCTTTGCGTAGCGCCGACTCCGACCCCTTTCAGGGCGCTCAATCCGAAGCGAACGCCGTCGCCTTGTACAGAAAAATAAACTTTACTTTTGTTTACATCCGGTTGCAAAACAAGGATATTCTTTTCTTTTAAATAAACAATATATTTGGAAACTTCGTCAATTTTATCAATTCGATTGTTTAGGATCGCCGCCAAAAATTCTTTTGGATAAAAACGTTTGAGATACGCCGTCCTGTACGCAAGAACGGCATAACATGCCGCATGCGCTTTATTGAATGCGTAACTCGCGAAACTTTCCATGTCACCGAATATCTTCGCCGCAACTTCTTTCGGAATTCCACGGCTCACAGCCCCCTCGATATTGCCGCCGTCTTTGATGTTCCCGAAAATAAATTTATCTTTTTGCGCCATCAATTCCGCCTTGTTCTTTTTACCCATGGCGCGGCGGACCAAATCAGCCTGTCCAAGCGAAAATCCTGCAAGATCCTGAAAGATCTGCATGACCTGCTCTTGGTAGACGATAACACCGTATGTGATCTTCAAAATATGTTCCAGCGCCGGAGTATCATATTTGACTTGCGTAGGATTCAGCTTATTGGCAATATATGTCGGAATATACGCCATAGGCCCCGGACGATACAGCGCAACGCCTGCGATAATATCCTCTAGGCAGCCCGGCTTAAGCTCTTTCATAAACTTTTTCATACCGCCTTGTTCCAACTGGAACACGGCGTCAGTATCGCCTTCCGATATTAAATCATACGCTTCTTTGTTATCGTAACCGATTTCATCCCAATCAATAACGCGCCCCGTATCTTCCAAAATATAATCACAGGCTTTTTTGATATCCGTAAGAGTAGTCAACGCAAGGAAGTCCATCTTCAACATACCGATAGACTCGACTTCCTTCATATTAAACTGCGTCGTAACATCTTCGCCGTTACGCGAAAGCGGAACCGCCTCCGCAATCGGTTTTCTGCAAATTACAACACCTGCCGCATGCATGGATGTATTGCGCGGCATGCCTTCCAATCTGAGAGCCATATCGATGACGCGGCGAAGCTGTTCATCTGTCTCATATAACTGAATAAAATCGTTGTTGCGCTTTTTTTCCTGTTCGTCGATCTTTTTTAAAAGTTCAATGCGCTTTTCTTCGTCCGTCTCGCTTTCTGCTTTCTTTTTAAGCGGCGGAATATTCCGACCAAGAAGTTCGCTGATCGTTGACTTCCCATCCATCAACTTCGTAACCCTGTCCGTCTCAGAGTATGGCACACGTAGTACTCTGCCAACGTCCTTAATTGCCGCTTTTGACGCCAAAGTACCGAATGTTACAATCTGCGCAACATTTTCAGGATGATATTTATTGCGAACGTATTCAATTGTTTCCGGACGCCTCTCATTACAAAAATCGACGTCAAAATCTGGCATTGTAACGCGGTCCGGATTTAAAAACCGCTCAAAGAACAAATCATACTTCAACGGATCAATATCCGTAATGCCGATCGCATACGCAACAATGCTTGCCGCACCGCTGCCTCGCCCCGGCCCCACCGGAATTCCTCGTTTCTTGGACCATTGAATAAAGTCCATAACGATCAAATAATATTCGGCAAACCCCATGCCCAGTATGATACCGAGCTCGTAATCTGCACGCTTCTTGACCGCTTCCGTGATCTCTCCATAGCGACGCTTGAGCCCTTCCCAAGTCAATTTTGTAAGGTAATCTTTGGGATCAGAACCGTCTTCAGGCGTATACCCAGGAATCAGCGACTTATCTTTAATCGGATCGCCATTATCTTTGAGGTCAAAGCACGGCTCCTCATTGCATTTTTGCGCAATTACAAGAGTGTTGGAAATTGCTTCCGGAACATACGAAAACAATTCCGCCATCTCTTCGGGCGATTTCAAGTAGAATTCTTTTGTTTCAAAACGCATCCGTTTCGGATCGTCGATCGTTTTTTTGGTCTGGATACAAAGCAGGACATCCTGCATTTCCCAGTCTTCCTTCGCAATGTAATGCACGTCATTGGTAGCAACAGTCTGTATATCAAGCTCTTTCGCCAATTTTAAAAGCAACGGCAGAACTTTTTTCTGTTCTGCAAGCCCATGATCCTGCAATTCTATGTAGAAATCATCCCCGAAAATTTCTTTGAGCTCTTGCGCAGTTTTTCTGGCCCCTTCATAGTCATCTTTCAACAATAAACGCGGAATACGGCCTGCAAGACATGCCGATAAGCACACCAATCCCTCGCTGTGCTCTCGCAATGTTTTGTAATCGATGCGCGGTTTATAGTAAAACCCATCAACGTACGCGATCGAATCAAGTTTAATCAGGTTTTTATAACCTTTTTTATTTTTGGCAAGAAGAATCAGATGCTCAAAGTTCCCCGAACCGTCCTTTACGTGAAGGTCTTGCGTCATATACAATTCGCATCCAATAATCGCCTGAATATTATTCTTTTTGCACTGCTCGGCAAACTGCAATGTCGCATACATATTGCCGTGATCGGTAATCGCAATTGCTTTAATATTGTTTTTTACACAATGCGCAACTAATTCCTTGACCTTGCAGGCACCATCAAGTAAGCTATATTCCGTATGAAGATGCAAATGTACAAATTCCGCCATATGTATTCCTTATACTCTTCCTTTCGTAAAAATATCTTATAAATGGGACATAAATTCCGCCATTTCTTTTACAGCCTTTTTCGAATCCGCCCCTTCCGCGATAATCGTATATTCATCGCCTCTTAAAAACTTCATCGACAATAACCCGATGAAACTTTTTGCATTCCCGCGCTTGTTTCCGTCGGCGAATATAATTTCGCTTTGAAATTTACACGCCTCAAAAACTATCTGCTGTGCATCGTACGCATTGTACGTGTCTTTGTTATAAACAAAACTGACTTTATCCATTGCCTTATTAATCCCCCGACAATTCTTCCGCAATTTTTACCAGTTTTCTGAGCCTGTGATTTAAGCAGCTTTTCGATATCCCGATCCGTTCCGATAACTCCTGCAAAGATGCTTCCTTATCCGCCAAACGAGCTGCTGCCGTTTCACGCAAAGCCGGATCCAGCCCTTCGATCCCGATCGTTTCAGCAATTGCCTCAATCGCCCGAACCTGGCGAACGGATGCAAGCGCTGTCTTATCATAATTTTTTTGCAAACAATTGGCAACGCGATTGATACGGTTGCGCTCCTCTTTAATGCTCGCGATTTCGTCTAGCTTCCGAATTGCGTTATCCGCCCCCAAAAGATATAAAAAATCTGCGATGCTTTCACGGCTTTTCATATATACAATATAGTAATCCTTTCGCATCACGCATTTTGCCAATACATCAAACTGCGCAAGCAGATCACAATATTCTTCCGCCAACAAATTATTTGAAAAAACAACCTCTAAATGATACCCCGAGCGAGCATCTTCCATTTGCGGTACCGTACAGCTGCCACTGCCTAAAAAAGCACCTTTTATATAAGAACTTTTACAGCATTCGTTTTCAACAAGGTACGGATCTATCCCCAACTTTAATCCGATATCTTTCCCGTCCCTCTCGGCAATTCCTAATTCTGATAATATAAAAAAAGACTTTTCAGAAAGGCACTGAAACACAAGTCTCTCTCTTCCGCTTCGATTGTCCGTCGTCGCTTGCACGATCTTTAATTCTGCGCCGTACAGATCCTCCAAAAGCCCTATAAAAAACTCAGCCACACGTTCACTTTCTGTAATAAATTCGAATCCGATACCGCTCCCGTTTCCGATTATACTCCCCGTCGTGCGCAAAAAGGCAGAAAGCGCCGCTGTTTTACAACAGGCGTTTTCAAACCCCGTTTTTATGATCTCTCTTTTCAGTTCTCCCGTAAAATTTTCGCTTGCCAATTTACAAATTTCTCTTCTTATATTCTCGAAAACGAAAAGTCGGAAACCGACCTTCGATATTATCAATTCTTTCAAGCGGAACGTTTACTCTCTTTAAAAGCTCGTCCACTCGCTGCGTATCCCCAATGCGATCGACGGAATGCGCATCCGAATCAATTATAAATCGAACACCGGTATCTACTACTTTTTGCAGTTCTTCATCGCTTAAATGCGTCTTTTTGGAATTCAGCTCAATATACGTGCCATAATCCCGCGCCGCTTTTGCAACCTCAACAACGTCACAAAAATTTAAAAAATTTAAATGGGTGATTGCGTCAATCGGATAATTCTTAATACTATTGATATATGCGTTCGTATTATAACGAATCAGACTCTTACTTGGCTTAAAATGAAAAGTCGTGTAAATCGAATTGCGCACCAGCATATTCCAAAAATCGCGAAAATGCGTGAACCGTACAAAACGATGTATCCCCATCAAATAAATATCAAAATCTTTATAATCTTCTTCGCGAAGATCGGTCCTTCCGTTTTCATCACACAAATTCGCCTCGATGCCGACATATACATTTATGCCTGTTTTTTCACTCGCTTCTCGACAATCCTCGATCAGCTCATTCATCTTTTTATGCTTTAACCCGAACGCCATTTGTTCAAAGCCGTGATCTGTAATCGCAATCTCTTTAAGCCCGATCTTTTTTGCTTGCATCGCGTTTTCCATTACACTGCCTTTGCCATGGCTGTACGTCGTATGCGTATGATAATCGCCTGTAAGAAGCATCTAAAAATCTCCTATGTATCGTATCTCCTCTCTGAGGAGAATCCCCGTTCGTTTATAAACCGTTTCTTTGGATAAAGCAATCAGCCGCAAAACATCTTTCGCTGTTGCATTACCGCGATTGATTATAAAATTCGCATGCACGTCCGAAATAAACGCACCGCCGCAAGATACTCCTTTTAACCCTGCTTGTTCGATCAATGCCCCCGCCGAAATATCGCTTGGATTTTTGAAAACACAGCCCATGCTTCGCCCTTTTGGCAAACTGCTTCGAATTTCCCGTATTCGCTCTAACCGCGCATCAATCATTATCGGATCCATATGGATCAACCGCAAACAAGCCCCGAGTATAATTGAATCTTTTTCCATAAAACGGCTGTGCTTATATGAAAAATTACATTCGCTGGCATTAAGCCGTATAATTTTTCCCTCTTCTAAAACATCCACCGTTTCGATGACAGATGCAATGTATTGCCTCTGTGCCCCCGCATTCATAAAGACAGCACCCCCGACCGTCGCAGGTATCCCTGCCATAAACTCAATTCCGCCGAGGCTTTCCGCGCGAGCACGCACAATAAGCTCACCGATATTAATTCCGCAACCGCAACAAACAAAATTCTGCGAAAATTTAATGTCTTTTACTGATCTGGTACAAACAACAACCCCTTGAAACCCATTGTCTGAAGCCAAAACATTTGCCCCTCTGCCCAAGATACAAAACGGCGCTTTCTTATCCGCCAAAAAACACACCGTCTTACTCAGTTCTGCCGCCGAACGCGGAAACAGTGCTATCGAGGCTGTTCCTCCAATTCCAATCGTTGTATTTTTACTGAAGCTGAATTCTTCTGTAAACGGTATTTCAGGCAATCCATCCTTTACAACATTTCGATCAAAAGACATTTTCTCTTCCCCAATATTATACAGCAAATTCCTTGAATTTACAATCCTATGCAAAGAAATTTTGTAAATTTTTTATATCGCTTTCTCCTCGCAGAACTCGCCCGGACAACTCTTCCAGTTCATCCTTCGCTTGGTCGGAAAGAAAAGCCTTTACACGATTTTCGCAATCTGTTTTTTCCGCATTTGAAAGAGCAACTTCCGAAGAATCATACACATTGGAGCAAATAACGCTCATCATTCCGATGGATGAAAGCTCTTTTTGCGCATCTTCCGATATAAGTTGATCAACAAATTTCTGACATGCAGCATACTTGTCGGAATCCCCTGTACATATGCCAATATACTGATAAAGATCATTTGCCCCGCCAAGCGGCTTTGTCTGAAAATTCACCTCACGAGTTTTTAAGCGAAACACATCACGCTGGGTACCAACCATATATTTAAAATCGCCATTCAAAAAATTGATGTAAGCACGCAATGAGTCCTGCACCTCAAAATCGCCGGACAAGCCGCTTGTACAAGCAGCAAGTTCAGGCAATGCATTTCGCCCCTTCGACAAAACCGTATTCTCCGACGTTACATCCGTAAAATCCCCGTCAAGCGTAAACAACATATATCCGCCCCTGCACCACGGGAATGCATACGTAGCCCCATTCAGCGCCGCCGCCTCAAAATCATAGCCGTCAAGAGGTTTCAGAAGATCTGCGGCAAACGAATCGTATGTGCCGAACGAAAACATATCCGGCATATTTCCCTGTGATACAGCATAGGATGCGCTTTCTTGAGTATGCACTGTAATCAGTATTAACACGCCTTCATTTTCCGATTCATAAACACGTGCTATTTTACTCAGATATGAACTGCGCGATCCTTTGCCGCCCTCAAAGCTGTCTATATGCCATAAACGCAAAACACCTGAATAGGGTTGATTCGGCTCAGCTTCTGTCACCGTGCTTGTTCTCAACAGCGCAATACTGCCGCATAATACTGCCACAAATAACGCCCATGCCAATATTCTTTTCAAAGGAAAATGCAACTTCTTCACACAATAGTATATTGTAAAATTCGGTCGCATAGTCGCTTTTACCGAATTTATTTTCGTTAATTTTTAATCTAAAAAAGGCACGCCTTATTCTGACGTGCCTTTTTAGTTTGATCATCTTCCGATGGTTCTTCCGATAAGCTCTTGCGCCGCATCATATCCCATACTTTTTAAACGGAAATTCCGCGCAGCAACTTCAATGATAATGGATAAATTCCTTCCCGGCTTAACGGGAATAATATGTTTCATTACCTTGATACCCAATATCGTTTCGTAAAGAGTACCTTCACCGAGCCTGTCATATACCTTTCCTTCTTCCCAATTTTCCAGCTCCATCACAAGCTCGATATTCTTTTCATTTAATATGGAACCAGAGCCATACATGTTTTTAATATTGATAATCCCGATCCCGCGAAGTTCCATAAAATAACGAATCATTTCCGGCGAGGTCCCTACAAGCTGTTCGGAAACGCGCTTTATAATCACGCTGTCATCCGCTACAAGGCGGTGCCCGCGTTTGATCAGCTCCATTGCCGTTTCGCTTTTACCGACACCGCTGTGTCCCGTCAATAAGATGCCTACCCCCGAAACATCCATCAGTACCCCGTGCATACTTATTGAAGGCGCCAACGTTTTGTTCAAATAAAAGAACAGATCATTCATGATCGCGGTTGTAATTTTATCCGTGCGCAAAATCGGGCAACCGGTCTGACGCGCCGCCTCGATCAATTCCTGTAAAACAGGTAAATCGCGCGCAAGAATAATACAGGGAATCTCTTTATATGAAAGCAACGTATCAATCCGTTCACGCCGTATATCCGGCGGCAAGTCACGCAAAAATTCATACTCCGAGTTTCCAAGAACAAGAATTCGCGAAGAATCAAAATATTTAAAAAACCCAGCCAACTGCAACCCCGGTCTCGTTACGCTGTATGAAGAAAGCGTGACCTTTCCTCTCCCCGCAAAAACGATTTCCAGCCCGAGGCTCGCGCAAAAGCTATCCAATAATATTGTACTCTGTTCGTTCATATGTTTTCCCCCAACCCGAATTTACGGATAACATACCCGACGCCGTCCTCGTCACAATTTTTTGTAACAAAATCCGCCGCTTCTTTCAGCGCTTTTTCTCCGTTCATAACCGCAACGCCCAATCCCGCCGCTTGCACCATCGGTAAATCGTTATAATTGTCCCCAATCGCAATCGTTTCGTTCATCGGAATTTTCAGGCTGTCCGCAATATAACGCAGCGCGTCCCCTTTATTGCAACCCTTTACCGTAATCTCCACGAGGTTTTCCGTACTGGTTGTAACATAAAATTGTTCACCGTAACGCTCTGACAAAGCAGAAAAGATTTCTCCGCGCCGATCAGCTGTACAAGCCACCAGAATTTTATGCGGGCAAATATTTTCTTTTTCCACCGTTTCCGATATTTGCAAAGGCGTCAAAATGCCGCGAACGGCACACGCCTGTTCATACCAAAGCCGGAAATTATCATCCATATTGACATAGAAAACATCCCCGTCGTATACATGGATATGCTCTTTCCGCGATTCCAAAAATCGGCAAATCGAAACAGCATCTTTATTCGGAATACGCGCATCGCGAAGATTCTTTCCCGTTGCAATATCTTGAATAATCGCCCCCTGATAAGCAACTACAAATCCTTGGAGATTTAGTTGTTTTGCATACGGAAGAATGGACGAAATCATTCTTCCCGTACACAGAGCAAAAACGCCGCCTGCTTCGCCATATTCTTTGATCGCTCGCGCGTTGCCTTCCGATATACCGCCCTTACTGCGGCGAAGTGTCCCGTCAAAATCGGAAACGATCAATTTGTACTGCATAATTTAAAGTTCTTCCTCAAAATATTTTTTAATCGCCGCCGCGAGATTTTCCCCGATCCCGTCCGCAGAAGCCAGCTCTTTTACATCCGCTTTCATAATGCGGTCGATCGTACCGAATTTCTCGATCAGCGCACGGCGTTTGATCTTACCAACGCCCGGGATTTGCGTCAAAACGGACGTCAGCGATTGTTTACTGTGGATGTTACGGAAAAATGTAATCGCAAAACGATGCGCTTCATCTCGTATCCGCTGCAACATTTGCAAACAATAGTCTCTCTTTCCGAGCAAGATACTGTCCGCAGAACCAAGCGTAAAAATCTCTTCTTCGCGCTTTGCCAAGGAGATCAGATCGATGTCACAGACCTGCATATCGTCAAAAATTTCTTTGACCGAAGAAAGCTGTCCCTTGCCACCGTCAATTATGATGAGATCGGGTTTCGGAAAGCGTTCCTCTTCTTCTGTTCCGAGCTTACTCAATCTGCGGCGTAAAACTTCCTGCAAACTCGCAAAATCGTTTGCGCCCTCCACCGTCCGTATTTTGAAACGACGATAACTTGACCGATCCGCTTCTCCGTCGATGAATACAACCATGGAGCCGACTTTATCCACGCCGCTGATATTGGAAATATCGTAACATTCCATTCGCCGCGGATAGCGCGAAAGACCTAAAACCTCCTGCAAGCGCTTACATGCGTTGACCGTCATGTCTTCCTTATGCCGAATTTTGTCGATGGCTTTATCGAGATATTCCGAAGCATTTCTTTCCGCCATTTCCAAAAGCTGCCTGCGAACACCCTGTTTCGGATTCAAGATGGTCAATTTTTTTCCGTACTCACGCAAGAAAAAATCCTCAATTAGCGCGCTTTCGCAGAAATCTTGTACGATCAATTCGTCCGGAAAAGGATGACGAACATAATATTGCGACAAAAACGAAGTAAGCGCTTCATCATCGGACGAAGCATTTTCAACCGCAAAGGTGCTTGCGCCTTGCATGATCCCGCGTCGTATAATCAAAATATTGATCGCCGCGTACAAATTATTGCTCGCATACGCGACCACATCCGCGTTAATGTCTCGATTGAGCGAAGTTATCCGTTTGAGTGCAATCTTGGAAAGCATTTCCAGCTTATTCCGACAATCAAGCGCCAATTCGAACTCTTCCGCTGCTGCATATTGCGCCATTTTTTCGCGCAGAAGCCGCTCAACATCCGCGTCATCCCCGTCCAGAAAACGCATCGCCGCTTTTACCCTTTCAGTATACTCTTCTTCGCTGATCAAATGCGCACACGGGGCCGGGCAACGATGAATATGATAATTCAGGCAAGGTTTTTTCGGCGTTGCACCGATCGCCGTCGTACAAAGACGAACCCCGAATGCCATATTTAAAATCTCAAGCACATCGCGAACCCTTACCCCGCCCATATACGGTCCAAAATATTTACTTCCTTTTCGCAATTTGCGCGAAATTGTAAAGGACGGATATTTTTCCCCGGTTGCAACCTTGATGTACGGATATGTCTTATCGTCTTTCAGGAGAATATTGTATTTGGGCTTATATTTTTTTATGAGATTATTTTCCAGTGAAAGCGCATCGATCTCTGATTTGGTGATAATGTAGTAAAAGTCAGCGATGTTGGACACCATCGCCGCCACCTTTTCCGTCTTTAAAGTAGAATGAAAATATTGCCGGACCCTGTTTTTAAGAACGCGCGCCTTTCCGACATAAATGACGTTCTTATCTTTATCCAGCATGATATAGACGCCCGGCTGATCAGGCAACAATTTCAGTTTTTCCTGAATTTCATTCATACGCAACCAAAATCAATGACTTTGTTTCTTCCCCATTATACAATAAGTACCGTTTTTTTGCAATAAAAAAGGCAACTGCTCGTTGCCTTTTTTGCGAAGCGTTCATTTACAACGCTTTCAGATGTTTTTGAACCGTTTAATATCCCAAAAATTCAACACCTTTGAGCAAAACATCATTGACCGTTTCATTCTTCAAACTGTAAAAAATAACCTTTCCGCATCTCGTACATTTGACAATACCTACATTTTTCAAAAAGCGAAGCTGATGCGAAACCGTCGTTTGATTGATATCCAACACGCGCGATATATCGGTTACGCAAAGCTCCGTAATCGCCAGCGCTGATAAAATACGAATGCGTGTACTGTCCGCAAACACCGAAAAAAAGCCAACAAGCCCGTCCAAAATCTCCCCGTCCGGAACATAGTTTTCTACTAATGACTGCATTCTCCGATCCAATAAAAGCGTTTCTGTAAGCATAATTCTCCCCGATCAGAAATAATATTTATACTTTCATTGTATCGGATATTCGCTGATATGTCAATATGCACACATTACTCTTTTTGTCGGAATCGCGGAGGTTTTGCCGAATCAGTACGAAAATATATTTGCCCGAATTTTTATCACTTTTCTTCGATACCGACAACCTTATAACCGGCGTCTTCCACTGCTTTGACAAGCACATCATCCGAGGCATCGCCAACAACAATTGCACGCTTCTTTTTCAGCTCCACGCTCGCCGTTACACCGTCCAAAGCATTTAAAGCCTTCTCTACGCGCGCACTGCAATGAGCACAGCTCATCCCTTCAATTTTCAATATTTTTTTCATGGAAATTTCTCCTTTATCCGCAGAAGCGGATTTTTTCATTGATTTGGGTTTAAAACGCATTAGCCGCAACGCATTTGTCACAACAAATACCGAGCTCAAACTCATCGCAAGCGCCCCGTACATGGGATCGAGAACAACGCCCAGCGGATACAATACCCCCGCCGCGATAGGAATACAAATAATATTGTAAATAAAGGCCCAAAACAAATTTTCATGTATGTTACGTACCGTTGCATGACTCAAATCGACCGCCGCATTCACAGAACGCAGATCTCCTCCGACAAGTACCACATCGGCAGAATCGATCGCAACGTCCGTTCCGTTACCCATCGCAATCCCGACATCTGCCTCTTTCAGGGCAGGAGCGTCGTTGATTCCGTCTCCCACCATTGCAACCGCACCTTGCATTTTATTCTCTTGTACGATATTAAGTTTGTCTTCCGGTAAAACCTCGGCATATACCTGATCGATCCCAACTCGATGCGCGATCGCCGTTGCCGCCTGTCGGCTATCCCCCGTCAACATGACAGGAACCATCCCGCGGCCAATGATGCCTAATACGGCATCTCGGCTTCCTTCTTTTAAGACGTCTGAAATCGCAATCAAAGCGACCAGTTGCCCAGCCTCAGCAAAATACAGAACCGTTTTTCCGCTATCGGAAAGACTTGCAACAATTTTCTGCGCCGACTCCGTTTCCACGCCATATTCAGTCATCAATCTTTGGTTTCCGATCAAACAGACACCTTCGCACTCAGCAACCGCCCCCATGCCCGAATAATATCGGAAATTAAAAACATCCTTTATTTCAATTTTTTCCGATTTCGCCTGTGCAACGATACAATCGGCAAGCGGATGATTGGAATTAAGTTCCATCCCGGCAGCGATCGAAAGCACATGCTCGCGCGATGCCGAAGAAAACAAAATTATATCCGTCACGGTCGGTTTTCCCTCGGTGATCGTTGCAGTCTTATCCAACAACACTGTACGGATATTTTTTGCCTTTTGCAAAGCTTCCGCATCTTTATATAAAATTCCCAAAGATGCTCCGCGCCCTGTCGCTGCCATAATCGCAACGGGTGTCGCCAGCCCGAGGGCACAAGGACAGGAAATCACAAGTACACTGATTGCCATCCGTAATATTTCTGCAACCGTAACTGCCGAAATTCCCGTTGCATACAGAATCATCCATACCGCAAAAGTCAAAAGAGCAATCAGAAGAACGATCGGCACAAATACGCCTGCAATCTTATCGACCGTCTTTTCAATGGGGGCTTTCGACGTCCCCGCCGTGCGAACCAAATAAATGATCTTGGAAAGAACCGTATCTTCGCCAACTTTATCCGCACGGACTTTAATCACGTTTCCTTTGTTGACAGAAGCGCTTGTGACAACATCGCCTGTACCGACTTCGACAGGCAAGCTCTCTCCCGTGATCGCCGATTTATCGACAAAGGAATCGCCGCTGACAATTGTACCGTCGACAGGCACACTATCGCCCTGTCTTACAACAACAATATCACCGCGAACAACTTCTCGAAGCGGAATATTTTTCAATTCACCGCCGCGCTCAACAGTAACGGAATCAGGAGCCAGTTTTAAAAGTTTATCAACTTCTTCCCCCGTCTTTTTTTTCGAACGCGCTTCCAGCCATTTACCGAGCGTAACCAGCGTTAAAACCATCGCCGCTGACTCAAAAAATAGATTTTGCATTGTCAGCGTATGCCAATTGCTTTCTTCTGCCTGCGGAAGAATAAACATAATTACAACGCTATACAAAAAAGCGACAGCAGAACCAAGGCTCACCAGCGTATCCATATTCGGCACGCGCTTAAATGCTGCCTTAAACCCGCTTCTAAAAAACGCAAAATTTATAAAAACTATGGGCGCCGTAAGAATCAGCTCAATTAACGCAAAATTTGTCGGATAAACAGAAGGGGCAAAAATTTTCGGCAAAGGCGCTCCCAGCATATGGCCCATAGTGAAATACATGAGCGGAATTAAAAAACAAAGCGACGCTAAAAACCGAACCTTTAACCGTTTCGCGTCTTCCGCAAAAGATGAACCACCCGAAAAAGTTTCTCTCTTTTTTTGTTCGCTCTGCTTTGCGTTGTCGTCCAAAGACGCTCCATAACCAAGCGATGTTACTGCAGAAATTATCTTCTCGATTGTAATTTCTTTTTCGTCGAATTCAACCGACATGCTCTGCCCCATCAGGCTCACATCTGCATTCCGCACCCCATTCAGCTTATTTACATTTTTTTGAATCCCCGCAGAACACGCCGCGCAGGTCATGCCGCTGATTTTAAACCGGCAAACCATAAATTAACCTCATTTAATCACTACTTAATAAGTTGCAATTATTATAATACAAATTACAATTGAAAGTCAAGAAATCTATTTAAAATTATAATCCGCGCAAAAAATTGCGGTATATTATATCAACTTTATTGAACGCATAAAATTTGCAAAACGCGAAAAGCGGCGGATAAATATCCGCCGCTCTAATTTCGCATCAATTCATTATTTCTTTTCTTCGGTGTTTACGACTTCTTTTCCATCGTAATATCCGCATTTTTTGCAAACCTTATGGGGTTGCTTCAATTCATGGCAATGCGGGCATTCCACCAATGAAGGAGCCGCCGCCTTGAAATTTGCATATCTCGTGTTCGTTCTCTGTTTTGACTGTTTCGCCTTAGGTACCGCCATTTTATATACACCTCTTTCCTTGTTTTACTTGATTGACTGTAAAATTATATAATATTTACAAGTCTTTGTCAACTTATTTATTGACCTTTTCAACCAATTTCGAAAATTCGGCATCAGAAATGTAACCGCAAAAAAATGCCGGTGAATATTTACCGAATGAAATTTCCAAGGCCGTAACTTTTTGGCTGCATGCAATCGGATTTTTCTTACCGATCACGCATTTCATATTCTCATAAGATAGAATCGCACGTCTTTCCAAAAACACTCCACAGCGTAGCTCCGCAAATGCTTCATGCGCCCGATATCCTTTCCGCAAATATAACAAAAGCCCAAACAGTGCAAAATTCAATTCGAACAAAAGAAGATAAAAATTTATATAAAAACTAAGACAAAAAACTATAATTGCGGGTATCGCCAAATATTGCAAATACGGTACAAATGCTTTTACTCCGCCTCCGGACACCTTCTCGTCAAGATCAATCCCGGGATACAGATACCTCGCTATCAAGCCCGCTTCTTCACGCTTTAATAAAAACGGAAACACCGTTCTCTCCGTGCCGCCATTTACCGAATCGATCAAAACGAGCTTCACGCGGTACAGCCCCGCAAATTTTTCCAAAATGCCTTGCCCGAGTTCCAAACCCGCAATATCGGATTTTCGAATATCTGAAACACCGCCTGCCTTTTTTCCGTACAAAATCGATAATCCACCCTCTCGAACATGCGCGACAAAGCCCGCATAATGAAGAAACATGCCGACTCGAAAAATTACCATAACAAGAACGGCAATCAAAAATACGATTCCATACCCGATTAAGAAGGGCAGAAACTTATCAAAGTCAACCAAATAAGCGAATAAAACAGGAAAAGCTGTGACCGCGATAATTACAGCAAGAAGCACAAGATGAAGCAAATCGGATAAAATTATAAAATATTTTTCTCTCCCCGACCGAATCTGATAAAGATCTTCCGATAAAACGGATTGTTGCGGTAAAATATCGATAAATTCCTGCGACGCCTCTTTTGAAAATACCAAGCAGACCGTCACCCCATTCGAAAAGGAAAGACTTATCTTTTCCGTGCGCAATAATTTATGAATGATTCCAGCACTTCGTTCGGCACGATATAAAGTATTAAGAAAATACGTTCTTTTACCCTTACAGATCTTGCCGAAATCATCATCTGTAACAATCAATACATCGGCGCCGCGAAAACATAGCATTGCCACCATGTAAAAGATCGTTATTCCTACAGCGACAGCAACGACCGCAAGCGCTCCCTTCATACCGAGAGCGCCTATCCCTCCAAATGATATTGTACCAAGGGTCAAAAGCGCCATGCCGCTGCAAAGCAATACAAAAATCGAGTAAATAATAAAACGGCGCTTACTCTGTACAAATCTCTTCTCCATAGGTTTCCTCAAAATACTCCATGATATCTTCCAACTGCGAACGCGTCAGATACTTTAAGCGAAAATTCCCGCATTCGGTCGTAAATCTTATGTTGTAATATTTACATCCCCGCCATTTCTTTTCAATGTAAAAAATATCACCGATACAAGATTTACGGTATACAGTCTTTTTATCCGTGGCAATTACTCTGCGCACAATAATGGAATCAGGATCCAGCCGATAACAAAACTTATCCGCATAAAACAACCCATTCAAAAGCACATAGATGACGTCGATCGCTGTAAACAACAGAAATGCAAGAAGCTCCACTCCCCAATAATCCGGAAATAAAACAAAGCACACGATTGCCGCTACGTCAATCAGCAGAATAAGAGAAAAGACGATCCATGCAATCGTCTTAACTCTTTTTTTAAAAAATTGATCAATGAAAATCCAGTCTTGTTTCATCAGATATTCAAAAGCTCTTTTGTTTCACGAGCAATCACAAGTTCTTCGTTCGTCGGAATCACAAGCACTTTCACTTTTGCGCCTTCTGCCGTAATGTCATGAATGGAACCATCGTTCTTCTGCTCGTTCTTGGCGTCATCGATGGCAATACCGAAATATTCCATGTTTTCGCAAATCGCTTTTCGAACTTGATGCGTATTTTCGCCGATCCCTGCCGTAAACACAAGGCAGTCAAGCCCGCCCATCGCCGCAATATATGATCCGATATACTTCTTAACATCATAAGAAAATACATCCAACGCAAGCTGCGCACGCTCGTTTCCTTCGGACGCCGCTTTCGTCAAATCACGGAAATCGCTGGATACGCCGCTGATCCCCGCAACCCCACACTCTTTGTTCAGATAATTCACGCAATCGAGAATGGTATAATGTTTTTTCGCCGCAAGATATTCCAATACCGCAGGGTCCAAATCACCCGAGCGTGTTCCCATGGGTACACCTGCCAAAGGCGTAAATCCCATGCTCGTATCGATGCATTTACCGCCCTTCACTGCGCTGATCGAAGATCCCCCGCCCAAATGACAGGTAACAATCTTTGTCTCTTCCGCAGGTTTTTTGAGATATTTGATCGCCTCCTGCGAAACATATTTGTGGCTCGTCCCGTGAAAACCGTATCTTCGGATCTTATAATTTTTGTAATCATCGTAATTGATGGCATACATGTATGCATACGCGGGCATTGTGGAATGAAACGCCGTGTCAAATACAAGAGCCATCGGCTTTCCGGGCATCGCCTCCCGACAAGCCTCAATCCCCAAAATATTGGCGGGCATATGCAACGGTGCAAGTTCAATATTGTTTCTGCATTTTGCGAGAACTTCATCATTGACTAATACAGAACAATTGAAATCTTCCCCGCTATGAACAACACGATGTCCAACCGCATCAATTTCATCCATCGATGCAATTGCGCCATATTCCGGATCAACTAACGCTTCCAACACAAGCTGGATCGCCACTTTATGATTCGGCATATCGCGTTCTATGACTTTTTCACCTTTGGATGTCTTATGTTTAAGATTGGATCCGCGAATACCAATACGTTCGCAACCGCCCTTCGCGATCACGTTTTCTGTGTCCATATCGATCAGTTGATATTTTAAAGAAGAACTTCCCGCATTGACAACCAGTATTTTCATTGTGTAATCCCCCTTTTCTCAGTTCATCTGCGTCTGCAACGCCGTAATAGCAACTGCTGCCACTATATCTTCCGATTTACATCCTCTGGAAAGGTCGTTGATCGGCTTAGCAAACCCTTGACAAAGCGGACCGACAGCCATAAAGCCACCCAATCTTTCCGTGAGTTTATAACCGATATTCCCGGCATCCAAATCAGGGAAAATCAAAACGTTGGCATGTCCTGCAACCTTCGAACCAGGTGTTTTCGATTTTGCGACTGAAGGAACAATTGCCGCATCCAATTGCAATTCACCGTCGATCAAAAGCTCGGGCGCCTTTTCCTTTGCCAGCGCTAACGCATTCACAACCTTATCTATGTCCGCGTGTTTCGCACTGCCCTTTGTCGAGAAAGAAAGCATCGCAACCCGCGGTTCCAATCCGGCAATTTGTTTTGCTGTCTTTGCCGAAATAATAGCAATTTCCGCAAGTTGTTCACTGTTCGGATTTTCATTCAACCCGCAATCAGAATAAATGAATGCCCCGTCCTCGCAATAAGGATTGCCGCAATCAGGCGCTATCATAAGGAAATAACTGGATACAAGCGGTACCCCGGGCGCAGCTTTGACAATCTGCAATCCAGGACGCAGAGTATTCGCCGTGGAATGGCACGCACCCGATACCAACCCGTCAACGTCACCGGCTTTCAGCATCAGTACACCGAAATAGGTGTTATCATAGGAAAGCTTATCCGCCTCCTCTTTCGTCATTCCCTTTGCTTTACGAAGTTCATATAAAAGCGAAGCATATTCCTCGCGCTTCTCGCTTGTCGCGGGAAACACAATATCTACACCGTCCAAATTCACATCCGGGTTCTTTTTACGGATATCTTCAGGATCGCCGAGAAGGGTAATTTTTGCAATGCCTTCATGCACTGCCGCCGCAGCCGCACGTACTACGCGGCTATCCTCCCCCTCACACAAAACAATCCGCTTATCCAACGCGGCGGCTTTTTTCTTGATCTGTGCTAAAAACTTGTTTTCGCCAACATTTACTTCCTCGTTCTTTTTCTGTTCGTCTGAAAAGCCTGTCATAAAACAACAACCTCTTTCGCTTTATTTTTTGCCGCAAATGGTGTATAATCAAAGAGCGGAAATGTTCGGCTTGAACCTCTCTGTCTTCGAACGCCGCACGGTAGTCTCCATATAATTATATAATATTCCTTAAAAAAAGTAAAGGTTTTGCAAAATAAGAAATGAAAATTTGCGCTATTATTTGTGAATACAATCCTTTCCATAACGGCCATGCTTACTTACTGCAAAAAGTCAGAAAAGAAAGCGGATGTGACACCATTGTCTGCATCATGAGCGGCAACTTTACACAGCGCGGCGAAGCTGCTTTATTCGATAAGTATACGCGCGCAGAACACGCCATAAAAGGCGGAGCCGACGTTGTCATCGAATTACCCTGCGTGTTTGCTATTTCTTCAGCGGAACTTTTTGCTCTCGGCGGTGTATGGTTGCTGAATTCCATTCCGGGCTTTGAAAAACTTGCTTTTGGCTGCGAAATTGCAGACAAACAGCTTTTTTTATCCGCCGCGCAACTTTCCCTCAACGAAGAACGCGGATTCAAAACCATTCTCCGCAGGCACTTAAAATCCGGAAAAAGTCTTCCGCGCGCGAAATTGGAAGCTCTTTCAGAAATGGGAGCCGAAAAAGAAGCCGAACTTATGCGAAAACCAAACAACATTCTCGGCGTTGAATATCAAAAAGCTTTGTTAAGAACACAAAGTCACGCTCAGATCTTCCCCGTGCGCCGCGAAGGTGCCGATTTTTCAGATCCGATTGTCTATAAAAACTTTTCTTCCGCGACGGCAATCCGCAATGCGGTGCACGAAGGAAAAATTCGAAGCGTAAAAAAGAATGTTCCCGCTTTTGTCGCCGCAGATTTTAACTCCGCTACCAATGATCAAATCTTTAAAAAAATCGCTTTATACTCTGTACTCAATTCTTCACCGGAAAAGATGCAAAAGATCTCTGATTGTTCCGAAGGATTAGAAAATAGGATACGCGCGCTCGCAAAAGCAAATTCCGACTACGACGAATTTATAGCGAAAACAACGACAAAGCGATATATCTCCTCGCGCATTCAGCGCATTCTTGCCGCTTCAGTGTTGGGAATAGAAAACGATCTTGTTCAAAAATGCCTGCGCGCGCCGCTGTATCTGCGTGTGCTCGCGATAAATAAGGAACGAACAGACGAATTGCTTTCTGCTTTGAAAACCGCTACGTTCCCCCTGTTGACCAGAAGAAGCGATTTAACAAAGCTGAATAAAATTGCGGCAGAGGCCAACGAAAAGGATACCTTATCCTCGGACATCTATTCATTGATCAGCGGGACTCAGCCAATCAGCGAACGTATGCATATTGTATAGAAAAAGCCCGTCCTAAACGGACGGGCAAGCCGAAAACCGGCATTGTTCACAAATTCCGAGCTTGATCTGTAAGCCGAGTTCTGTCGTGTACGGTCATCTATCTGGCCGCACCGTCACCGGCGCGTTCAAGCGATATTCACGGCATTCGTCGGACGAGCAGCCCATGTGACGAATGCCCAATCTTGCATCGGACGGGGTTTACACAGCGCACTCCGTTACCGGAGCACCGGTGAGCTCTTACCTCCCCTTTCCATCCTTGCAGATTGCTCTGCGGTCTGTTTCTGTTGCACTTTCCTTGGAGTCACCTCCACCGGACGTTATCCGGCGTCCTGCTCTGCGATGCTCGGACTTTCCTCATGACGAATACGTCACGCGACCGTATAATCAACTCGGAATATGCTTATTATTATACATTGAACAGTCATTGATTGTCAACTGAATCATGTTCATACATAGCAACGATTTTTCCATGCAAATAGTTGTGTTTTTTTTGAAAATATAATAAAATAGTATAGGATGTAAATTGGGAAAATGATGCGAAAACGAATTTATACGGAGTCATTGATTTTATGAAAAAAACAAAAATTGTTTGTACTCTCGGTCCCGCATGTCGCAATGAAGAAACCCTTACGAAAATGGTACAGGCAGGCATGAATGTTGCCCGTCTGAATTTTTCGCACGGCGATTATGAAGAACACAAAAAAAATATTGAATTGATCAAAAAAGTCCGTACAAAATTAAATGTACCTTTGCCGATCATGCTGGATACGAAAGGCCCCGAACTGCGTATCCGCACTTTTAAAGACCACAAGGTCCTTTTAAATGAAGGCGACACTTTTACATTTACGATCGATGAGATCGAAGGAGACCAGACAAAAGTTTCCGTCTCTTACAAAGGAATTGTAAACGACCTTACACCCGGTGATACCATTCTGCTGAACAACGGACTTCTCGTATTCAAAGTTACCGAGGTCACAGACAAAAACGTCGTCACACGCGTAGAAATCGGCGGCGTGCTCACCGACAAAAAAAGCATGTTCTTCCCTGACAAAACGCTCAGCCTGAAATATCTGAGTGAACAGGATGTACAGGATATTTTATTCGGCATCGAACAAGGCATCGATTTCATTGCATGTTCGTTTACTTCAAAAGCACAGGATATTATTGACATTCGAAAATTGTTGCAGGAGCACGGCAACCCGGATATCGACCTTATCGCAAAAATCGAAAGCCGCAGCGGCGTCAACAACATTGACGAAATTTTGGATGCCGCAAACGGTATCATGGTCGCACGCGGAGATCTCGGGGTCGAAATACCTTATGAAGAACTTCCTCAAATTCAAAAAATGTTGATCAATAAATGCCGTCTGAGCGGCAAACGCTGCATAACTGCTACGGAAATGCTTGAATCTATGATCAACCAACCCCGCCCCACGCGTGCTGAAATTTCGGATGTCGCAAATGCTGTTTATGACGGTACAAGCGCAATCATGCTTTCCGGCGAAACGGCGGGAGGAAAATATCCCGTTCAGTCTGTCGAGGCAATGGCTCGCATAGCCTTGGAAACCGAAAAGCATCTCGAAACAAAATACGGCGACAAAAATCTTGTGATACAAAATCCGATCGACGCCCTTTCACATTCCGCCTGCGTTCTTGCCGAAGATATAGGCGCAAAAGCAATAGTCGTATGTTCCAGAACAGGCGGCACAGCTCGGCTGGTATCACGCTTCCGCCCCAACATTGATATAATCGGGATGACCACTGAACCCATGTCTTACCGCAAACTTGCTTTGTCTTGGGGCGTTATTCCGGTATTGTCCGAAGAATTTACCTCGATGGACGTCCTCTTTTATCATGCAAAGCGCGCCGCAATCGAAACGGGACTTGTATCCAAAGGCGATCGCATTGTCATTACAGGCGGCAACCCTAACGGTAAATCAGGCAACTCCAATGTCATCAACATTGAACAAATTTGAAAATTTCAATAAAAAACCCCAAAAAGCCGACGAAACTTGTTTCATCGGCTTTTGTTTTGCCATGATTTGTTGATTTGATTGACTCATTCGCGTTCGCATGGTATAATATTCTTAAAAATTGCGAAAATGACGATAAAATAACTATTTTTATTGCCAAAAATTGATTTTATGAAAAAACTTGCCTTTTATGAAGCCAATCATGATAAAAGCCCCAACCTAAACTATTTTTTTAGCAAAGATTCATACACTCCGCCGCATTTTCACCGAAGTATAGAAATTTTATATATCACGGAGGGAAATTTGGTAGGCGAAGTCGAAGATGAAACGTTTTCGGCAAATAAAGACGACATCATTTTTGTACGCCGATGCGCCATCCATTCGCTGGCCCCAGCAAGCTCCTATGCCGATTACGTCCTGATCATCAAGTCTGCATATGCCGACGATTTCTCTGCAACATTAGAAAAAGAAACTCTTCCGCCTCTGTTGTCGGACAAAGCTTTTAATCGAAAACTCCTTCCGTATTTCCGTCGCCTCAATCATGCGGCACAAGATGAAAACTTTCTTCTCTGTAAAGGGCTAATCGATATAATTATCGGCGAACTTTTTACAAGATATCCGAAAATGCCCGTTATTTCAGCCCCAAATATGTCTTTAATCGTATCTGTTCTGAATTATATCGACGAACATTTTCACGAACCCATTTCCCTTGAATCAATCTCCTCCGAATTCGGTTACAACAAATATTATTTTTCCCGACTTTTTAACAGTTATATCGGAGAAACACTGAACAGTTATATCAACATGGTGCGAGTCAACAACGTGATCAAGCGGGGCAAAAAACAAACCAACAGCAATCTTTCCGATCTCGTTTTTGATTGCGGATTTGATTCAATGACTACATTTTACCGGAATTATTCGCGGTTTTACGATAAACCGCCTACCGAAATTTTGCGAAACTGAAAAATAAAAAGTTGAGGCTTAAAAACCTCAACTTTTTTGCTAAATTCACTCTTCTGTCCTATCTTTTGCAAATTTGGCTGAACCGCAAATGCCGGCATCGTTCCCCAGCTTTGCGGCGGCTATTTTTACCGGAGCATATTCGCCAGCCCCTAATATAAGAGCATTCACCTTTTTTCGAAGAGGTTGAATCAAGGTTTCACCTTCAGCACTGATCCCCCCGCCCAAAACAACAGCCTCAGGCCGAAACGCGTTGATAATATTGGCGATGCCTTCGGCAAGATAACCGATATATGTATCAAAAATTTTTTTTGCCGCGGCGTCGTTGACTTTTAACCCCTCAAAAACAGTTCTTCCGTCGACATTTGAAAGATCGCCTCCACACACCTTCCACAACACACTTTCAGAATGTTTTTTCATCGTATGTTTCGTCTGGGCCACCAACGCACTTGCCGATGCATATACTTCAAAACACCCACGCCTGCCGCAAGCACATTTTTTACCATCAAACCGAATAGTTTCATGTCCAAGCTCCGCCCCAGCCGAGCAAAATCCTTCAAATAATTTTCCGTCAATGACAATACCGCTCCCGATGCCCGTACCGATCGTCAATAAAATCATTGATGAGAACTCTTTTCCCGCTCCGCAAAAATTTTCTCCCAATGCAGCGGAGTTTGCGTCATTCGTCAAATAAACCGGTAAGCCGAGAATTTCTGATAAATCTTTTGCCAGCGGAACATTTTTCCATTTGAGATTATGGCTTACGACAACCGTGCCCTTTGCGCTGTCGGCAACCCCGGGCGCCCCGATCCCGACCGCAGCAACTTTAACATTTGCCCGCGCTGAAAGCTCACAAACAAACTCCGCAAGCCTTTTAACAATCGGCTGATACCCTTGCGGTGTGGCAGCTTTTTCTTTGATCACGATCTTTCCGTTTTCATCGAGGATCCCGCATTTAATAAATGTCCCCCCAAGATCGATACCAGCAAAATATTTCACAAATCCACCTTCTCGCTATCCTGTTAATCGTTGCACAGGAAACCGCCTTTTTTCCGTTTATTATAACATCCCCCCCATGCTGTTGTCAACGGTTTATCTGCGATACCAAAATTTCAAAAAACCATACTCTCAGACATTTGTTTTAAAACCCTCCTGCAAAGAATTATTTTGCACATAAAAAGACGGATGACCCGAAAGCCGTCCGTCTTTTTCATTACGTGACTATTTATAGGTTGCTTTTACAGTGTACAAAACAAGTAAAAAATCGCACAAGGAAGGATTATACAGCAACTTGCCTCGTTGCAGCAGGAAGAGCATGCACACTCCCTGCATTTGTCAAGATCATATCGATAAGGCTGAAGTACGGCGACACTGCGAACCCTTGTTTCAACTTGGTTGCTTTGAAAAATTTCGCCGGACCCGTCTTTCACTTCCGAGATATTAAAGATGGTGTTCATGTCAGTTTACCTTGACTTCAAAAGTCACGGTAATACTCTTGCCCGGTTCCATATCTTCCAACGGGAAGCCTGCTGCCGGATCATATGCAGGATAAGATACCCCATCGATCTTTACGCTGCCGCTTACAAACGATGTCCCTGCCGGCAAAAGATCGTTTACCGTCACCGTATCAGCAGAAATGCTTCCCGAGTTTGAAATATTCAATGAATATCCGATTTCTTCTCCTATTTGAGCAAACTGTTTATCGGCATTTTTATCAATTCGGATCTGCGCTCCTTTACTGTCAATCTGCAATGCAAGGCAATTGGGCACGTACAGATCTCCATCTGTCGTAAAGCGCACTGCCGCAGTCATCATACCGGTGGTTAATAAAGATGATACATCTACCGCTGTAATGTCCCACCCTTGCCGGCAAGCGAGTGTGTTCGTCGCAGTCGCGGCACTCGCATTCCTCGCCCCGAAAGTACCGCTTGTTTCAACCAATCCAAGCGAATTATTGATCTGCGAAGCAAAAAAATTGCCGACCGGATTATTGGGCCCTGAAATCGGTGACAGCGCCGCCACAGACTTTCCGAACAACATTCTGTCTCCAGAAATGACCGCATCCCCTTCTTGTGCCGACACAAACAACTTCCCGCCAATCGGCAATGCTTCAGGGGTCAGAAATCCTGTCAATGTAATTTCGGTACTTCCCGCCGCCGGAGATACCACAGTACCGCCGCTCCATAGAGTCAAATTCCGTAGCGGCAACGACGCGTTTTCATAAATAACAGAAAGCGTCCACCCCGCGTGATTGGTTTCCGATGTGCGAGCATCGATCGCTTCTATCAGCGCAGGAACCGAACCAGCACTATAAGTGCCGTTTTTTGCCGCTTTGACAATAGAAGTGACATTGGCCGTCCTGACATAAAATCCCAATGTCTGCCCATTGATCGTAATATTAAAATCTTGTTTTGTTGCCGCATCAGGGACAACTGAATTTGCTCCGAGCGGCGTTTTAAATGTTATGGCATTATCCAAAAGCGCGGATATGTTGTTCGTACTTGAACGAAACAACCCGCCCCAGACAAGCTCCGCATACAGAACGGTGCTGTTCACCGGTAGATTGAGCAATGCCGCTGAACCGTTTTTTGTATAATCGAGCGTCGTTCCGGCAGGAAAATCATTTACCTGCAAAGCAGTATCTAAACTGATAAAAGCGCCGATCGAACCGAGCCTGCCTGCTGTATTGGCATTTACCGCTTTGCTTAAACCGAGGGTGTTCCCAATAAATTCGATCCCTCCGTTCTTTATATTTGAATACCGTTGCAGGAATGGCATTTATATTACCTCAAAAAAAATTACATAATTATACCGCTTCTTGCGATAAAATTATGTAAGAAATATCTTTATGTGATTTATACCATTCTATGCAAACATCTTCCGTAATGTTCTAAAATAAAAACAGGCGCTGAGACGGTTTTATTCCGCCCAAGCGCCTGTTTTTATACTTTTATCACTTTTGTATCGTTTTTTCTAATGCTCGGAACAAGTTTTCCGTATAATCCCCTTCGAACAATTCAATCAGTCCCCGATCCGCGCAAGTCGTAAGCGCACCGTCAAACGGAACACGCGCAACCGCTCCAATCTTGAACATTTCGGCAAGCTCCGAAACTCGACTCTTCCCAAACACTTCAATTTGCTTTCCGCAATCGGGACAGCGCACATAACTCATGTTTTCCACAATCCCTAAAATCGGAATATTCATTTTTTGTGCCATATGCACCGCTTTTTGTACGATCATTGATACCAGTTCCTGCGGCGTGGAAACAATGACGATCCCGTCCAAAGGTATAGATTGGTAAATGCTCAACGGAACATCCCCTGTTCCCGGAGGCATATCTACAAACATAAAATCAACGTCGTTCCAAATCACATCCGTCCAAAATTGCAATACCGTTCCCGCGATAACAGGTCCGCGCCATATTACAGGTTCTGTATCATCTTCCAAAAGCACGTTCATAGACATGATCTCGATCCCCGTCTTGCTCATGACTGGTAAAATCCCCATATCCGTTCCCATGGCTTTATCCGTAATACCAAACATTTTAGGAATAGACGGACCTGTAATATCGGCATCCATAATGGCTGTTTTATAACCGTTACGCTGCGCGGTCACGGCGAGCATGGCTGTCGTCAAAGACTTGCCCACGCCCCCTTTTCCGCTCACTATACCGATGACCTTTTTTATTTTACTCAGTTCGTGCGGCTTTTTGCGCATATCGCGCTGTGAACAATTTTCTTTGCAACTGTCACAATTATGCGTGCATTCTTCTGCCATATATTGGCCTCCCATGAATTATATCGCACCGCTCAAAGCGGAGCAAGGTAATATCTGATTTTTGTCATTATATCACTTCGCTTAAGTGTTTGTCAACGATTCTGTCCTTCTCGGATAATCCTTCATCCCCATACCCGAACAACCTTGTTTACAGCAGAAAACCAAAAATGCAATCAAAAAAACCTTTTTTGCAATTCAAAAATTACAAAATAATGATATAATTAAAATATTGATATTTGATATTAATAAAACTGCTTAATTTAAATAAATTAAAAGGAATCAGAAGTCATGAAAAATCGCTTTTTAATTACAATTTCGATCCTTTTTCTTGTCATTTTAACGGCTTGTTCGCTACTGATCGGCTGTAACTCCGAAAATAACGATACTCCGTCAAACCCAGAAACACCGGGAAATACCGAGAACGGAAACGACACGGAAGACGAAGATGAAACATTGGCGGATCTTGTTCTTTTTATCGGCCAGTCTAATATGGCAGGTCGCGGGACAGCATCCGAAGCCACACAAGTACAGGATGGGCACGCGTATGAATTCCGCGCAATCTCAGACCCGACAAAATTGTATCCTCTACAAGAACCTTTCGGTATAAATGAAAATAATGACGAAAGCGGCGTGACCGAAACCAAAAAGACGGGGTCAATGGTTTCTGCATTCTGCGAAAGTTACTATGAAAATACAGGCGTCCCCATCGTAGCCGTTTCCTGTTCCAAAGGCGGAGAATCCATTGACTTTTTTGCCACAGATGGTAAGCCCTATAAAGACGCTGTCGCACGCATGACGGCAGCAAAAGAATACCTGACGAGCGGTGAGAGCGAAGTCGAACTTCGCAATACATACGTTGTTTGGCTGCAAGGCGAATCGGACGGAGATGCTGGTGTATCCGCCGCCGATTATCAACAGGCCCTTGATAAAATTGTCCGCGGTTTTCAAACTGACATCGGTGCAGATCAGTTCTTTGTCATCCCCATCGGAGGCAATGACGTCGACGACGGTACAAAACGCGCAAACTCTAATACGATCCGCGATGCGCAGATCCTCTATTGCCAGGACAGCGATTACGCGACGGTCATTAGCAGACAACTTTATGACCTGTATTTATACGGTTACATGAAAGATAACGTCCATTTTACGCAAGAAGGCTACGAAATTGTCGGTGCAGACGCAGGTGCGAACATGGCATATTTTGTCAACACAGGCAAAAAACCGGATTGTGCCGCCTTTTTTGAAGAAGAAGAGACGACGCGTGAAGGCGGAGCATGGCAGGAAACAGACGGTAAGGTCGTTATTCCCGCATCCGCCGCACTGGAACAATCTCGCTATGCAAGTTACAGCACCAACAAAAAAACTCTTTCCTGGGAACTGTACAACGGCGAATTTGACGGAATCATTCAAACCCCTTCAAGCGGAGAACAATGGAACATTACCTATGCATTTGCGTCCGCGCCACAGGTTCACTATACTTTTAACGTTAAAAATACGGGTAAATATTATCTATATTTGTTTACAAGCTATCCCGATACGGGAAGCAACTCTGTGTACGCAAACCTGGACGACGGCGACCTGATCGAATGCTCCACACAATCATATGAACCGGGACTGTGGGTCAGCAACAGCGAATGGTGCTTCGACATCACCGAACCGGGCGAGCATACGATAACAATTTTTGCGCGCGAAGACGGAGTTGTTCTGAATCAGATCGTACTCTCGCAAAATGCTTCCGAATCTTTTAAAAAGAAAGAGGCACAACCTGTGAGCGCACGCAATCCTTACACCCTTGAAGGCGAATTTGTCGAAGTAGATGGAAGCTTAATGATCGATCTTGCCTCTGCACTTGACAATTCGAGTTATGCATTTAGCACATCCGGTGCGGCGGACGGCTATGACGAAGTCTTTACTTGGGAAAGAAGTGTGGCTTTTGAGGGTGTACAGGTTTATCCGGACGTCGGCGTGCAATGGGGCACAAATAACATTTCTCCCAAGTTGTCATACCGTGCGTATTTCAGTACCCCCGGTGATTACTACGTTATGCTTTATTCCAGCTTTAACGACGGTAATTCCGACTCCGTATTTATATCTGTCAACGACGGCCCCATCGTTACATGCCTTAGTTATGTTGCGACCGGCGTCGGGAAATGGCTCGCCGATTCTACTTGGAAAATCACAATCCCCTACGCAGGCGTACATACGATCAACATATATGCTCGTGAAGACGGAGCCGTGCTGCACAAACTGTATTTGACACAAGAGCCTCTGCTCGACCACGATCTTCCCGCAAGTGCGCGCGTTTCACTTCTCGACAATGACGTTTACTCGACAGCAGGCAGCGGCGCACTGATTGAAGGAAACGATGCAATCGGAACGTTCAATGTCGATTTTGACGTTGCCAGCAACTACATTGTTTATGTCGATGCCGATGCAAAACAGGGTGCCAGTATCTCGCTCAAACTCGGCGACAACTCACCGCAGACTTATACGTTCCCTGCAGGCATTTCCGGCTGGAGCAGAGCATTTACTTTGACGATCGATAAAAAAGGTACGCAATCGCTTAATCTCTCCGCAACGGGTGATGTCACCATCCGCCGCGTCAATATCGTCCGACAGGACATTAAGGACGGAGCGGGTGTGCAGACACTTGTGATCGGCGATTCCTACACAAGTAAAACCGCATGGAAACATTTTGATGAACAAACATCTTCTATCGGCGGCGTTACTATAGGAATCGGCGGTACAAAGGTCAATACATGGTCGTCGCATTACCGCGATTTAAAAATTTACGATCCGAAAAATATTGTGATCCATATCGGCGTCAATGACATCGACGGCGGCATTTCAGGCTCAGATTGCGGCAACTCGATCACCGCTCTCATAGATTCCCTTCGAGAGCAATTCCCGAATACAAAAATTTTCTATGTCTCCATTTGTGACAACGAAAAATTCCCTGAAAAATGGGGCGAATATTCCATTTCCAACGGAATTGTACGTGATTATGCGGAAACACAAGAAAACGTATATTATATCGACTTCGCATCAATTATGAAAACGGAAGGACCGAAAATGGAAAATATGGGTTTTCGTGACGAGCTGCATTTAAATGATACGGCATATGTACTTTTCTCACAAATCATTTGCGATGCAGTGCTCGCAGCCAATGCAAATACAATTGCATAAAATCATGCAGTTCATTATTGATATGCTTGACACCAAAAAGGACCGCCCTCCCGGGCGGTCCTTTTTGATCATTCCAAAATCAACGTTAAACCTGTTACTCAAAGTAAATCTTTGGGGTCATATTCCGCTTTTTTGTAAATAACGGATGCAGGCTTTTCTGCAATCTCTTTCTGAAAAACATCCTGCCAAGCACGCGCATCGAAATCTTCGATCACGCATGTAACATAATGATCGGAACAGTGCAGTTCCTGCGCCAGTGTCTTTACAAGAGCAGCAGCAAGTTTCTTCTTTTGCTCTTCGCTTCTGCCCTCTAACATTTTGACGGAAATGTGCGGCATTTGAATTCTCCTTTTAACAGTTCAGATTTTTATACAAATTATAATACAAACCGTGCTGTTTTAGCAACTGTTCGTGTGTACCTTCTTCGGCAATTCCTTTATTAGCAATATACAGAATACGATCGCTGTTTCGGATTGTCGAAAGTCTATGCGCCACGATAAAAGAAGTCCTGCCTCGCAACATTACTTCAAGTGCGTCTTGAATTAGTTTTTCCGTGTCCGATGAAATGGAACTGGTAGCTTCATCAAGAATAATCACAGAAGGATTTTTTACGATAATTCGAGCGAAACTGATCAATTGCTTTTCTCCTGATGAAAGCCCCTCGCCTCGTTCAGCAAGCTCCTCATAATATCCGTTCGGAAGCCGCTCAATGCATTGATCTGCGAAAATCGCCTTTGCTGCAGCAATACATTCCTCATCCGTCGCGTCCGGACGCCCATAACGAATATTTTCTATCACTGTTCCCTTAAACAAAAACGGATCTTGCATCAGCACGCCGACTTTATTGCGCAACGATTTCAGTTTTATATCCCGCACATCGACTCCGTCGATCTGAATATTCCCGCCTTTTACGTCGTAAAACCGCGTCAGAAGATTGATGACTGTTGTCTTGCCCGCTCCAGTAGGTCCGACGAGCGCTATACACTCGCCCGGATGCACATGTAAATCAAAATGTTCAAGGACGTTCAAACCTTCTTCATAATAAAAGGTTACATCATTAAAATCAATTTGTCCCTTCACATCTCCCAACGTAATACTGTTTTCTCTATCAGCAATTACCAATGGAGCATCGATCGTTTCAAAAATGCGCTCTAAGTTTGCCGAAACTTGCGCAAGATTCTGTATGATCGCAGAAAGCTGCGTGAGCGGTGCGGAAAATAGTCCCATGTAACTGAAAAATGCCACTACGGTACCGGTATTGATCCCCCACACTCCTTTTTGCATTAACAAAAAGGAGACAGCATACAACATTATCGTGCCATAATGCCAGAACAGTTCAACAACAGGCGTATTGAGCTCATTGCGCTTCACTATGCTCATCCATGTCTTGGCACTGTCTTGTTGCAGATCATGATACACCTTTTCATTATAAGTCGTGCGATTGTAGTTTTGTATGATTTTCTCTCCCATAATCGATTCGATAATAAATGCCGATCGATTGGATACTTTCGCACGATGCGCACGAAACAGCTTACGGATCGCCGCACGAATCGATAAAACACCGATGGTCAGTGGAACAATTGCAGAATATACGACAAGTGTCAGGAACGGACTCTGCACCAACATAAAAACCGTCACCACTACGATCTTGACGATATTCAAAATGAAATTCATCAAATAGTTGGTAAAGAACTCCGCTAACTCGCTTATGTAATCGGTCACACGCACCACAATCTTTCCTGCCGGACGATTATCAAAATAATCAAACGGCAAAGACTGCAACTTATAAAAAATATCATGCCGTATATCCGCAATGATCCCATGCCCCATGCGGCCTAAGCTTCTTTGCTGATAAAATGTGATGATAATTTCCGCAAGTCCGCAAAGCACAAATCCGCCAAGCGCGAGGTAAAAAGCCTTGTAATCCGAATTCGGAATGACTGTGTTGATGATATAGCGCAAAAGAATCGGCGTAATCATGGATGCGGCAACCGCCAGCAACATAATTCCGAGAACAAACACCAAAAGTTTTTTATGCGGAACAGCGTAACGAAGTAACCGTTTTAAATTTTTGACGTCGATCTTTTCGTTTTGAACGATCTCATCTTGAAAATATGTATTTCTCTGCGTCATGACTTCCCCTCCGTCACTGCCGCCGAACCATCTTCCGCTGCTACCTCTTCATTAACAGCTTCCGATGTTTGTAATCTGTAAATTCCGGCAAAAACGCCGTTCTTTTTCATCAGCTCATCAAACGTGCCGCGCTCAATAATTTCTCCGTCCTGCATATATAAAATCTCGTCACAATCAGCAACACTTGAAACGCGGTGCGCTGCAATTAAAATCGTATGCTCCGGATAATTTTCTTTGATACTCGCCATCAATGCGCGTTCGGTAATTGCATCCAACGCACTGGAAGCATCATCCAATACAAGCACGGGTGCATTTTTCAATAGCGCCCGAGCAATGGATACGCGCTGCTTTTGTCCACCCGAAAGACCCAAGCCCTTTTCGCCTACAATCGTTTCATAACCTTGCGGCAACCCCTCAATAAACCGGCTGGCCTGCGCCTGCGCGGCGACGCGCCGTACCGTTTCTTTATCAATCTCCGGTGCATAAAAAGCTATGTTCGCATCGATCGTGTTCGAGAAAAGAAATACATCTTGAAAGACATACGCAAATTCATTTCGAAGATCATCCAGTTCATAAGACCTTATATCTTTTCCGTTGATCGTAATACTTCCCTGCGTCGCTTCATAAATACGGACCAAAGACTTCAAAAGCACACTCTTGCCTGAACCGGTTCCCCCCATGATCCCAACCTTCTTTCCGTACGGAATACTGAGATTGATATGCTTAAGCAAAGCTTTCCCGTCCTCGCTCACCGCCACATCATGCATTTCAATATTCGGAACTGCCCGTATTTTATCCGGATGCTCAGATTCCGGGATTTTCGTTTTCTTTTCAAGAAAATCCATGATCCTGCCGCCTGAAACCAAACCGTATTGCAATTGATATAAGTTATTGCTGATCTGCGTAAGATGATCCATGATCTTCTGCACATATGTCACACATGCAGTCATGACCCCGACTAAAAATTTCCCGATCAGAACCATAACCGTACCAATCGCGATCGTAGCTATATACGCAAGCTGACGAATTACGTTGAAGATCATTCCGTACCTTGCCGATACATCTACCTGTTCCCAATACGATCCGCGCAGGCGCGCATTCACTCGGTCGAATTTGTTTTCTTCATACTCTTCATTTGCAAATGATCGGATAAGCCGTACCGCACTGATATTTTCTTGCACACATAGATTCATATCAGCATTGCATGAACGTATCGTTTGCGATACCCTGCGCGCCGCGCGCGTATAACGGATCAGCGCCGTCAGCAAAAACGGGGCAATTATCGCCGGAATAATTAACATGTATGCACTGTTCATTGCAAGAATGACACTTGATACGATTATAACAAAAAAACTGTCACCCAGGTTTTGCAAGACTCGGCTATACATCTCTTTGAACGTAATTATATCCGCTGAAAGTGTTGTAAGCAATTCCCCCGTGTTGTATGACGAAACAGTGGAACTGTCCAGATCCACCAATTTCTTATATGTAATGTCGCGCAATTCATTTTCCATTTCCAGCCCGTTCCACTGAAATAATACATTGCGCGCATAAATAAATACTTCTCGGACAAGCAAAAAAGACACAAAAACAATCGCAATCGATGCAAATAGTTTCCATGTCTCAGGCTCGCCAAACCTGCCATCCGCAAGGAAGGCAAATAAATTTCCATCCGCAACAGCTTGCGGATCGTAATTCAGCAAATAATCGATAAACAGGGCGCTCAGAAGCGGCAGCGCAAGTTCCATCATGATCCCGATCCAGCCCATTAACAGGCAAAGAACGGCAAGCGGAACATGTTTCTTCCAAAATCGCATGCCGTAAATGAAAATGCTCATAATAAGTACGCTCAAACAATCGTATTTGTCAGTACTATTGTAAAACATTTTTTTTATTTGTCAACGGTTTGCACCATTTTTATCCAAATAATTTTCACTAAAAATTTTTTTGCGATACTGCTTTTGCAATATAGATCGAGCGCTCATCCGGTTCCCTATATTTCGACACTTTTACAGTCAATTTTTCCGAACAGATATGCAAAACAGTTGCAAAAAATACAGATTTAGTATACAATAAATTCGCTGTGCTAGGTGGGGAGTTAGCGGTGCCCTGTATCTGCAATCCGCTATAGCAGAACCGAACGCCTCCTTCGGATCAGCGTGTGGAAGGCCGCGCTCCGTAAGGGATGTTGATCACAAGGTCTTATGCAACGAGCTGCCGTGAACCGTGTCAGGATAGGGATATAGCAGCACTAAGCGGACTTGTTCGTGTGCCATGAGGTAGCTTTGAAGGAGTCACCTGCGGTTTTAACGCTTCGGCATGTTGTTACAACGGAGGATGCACAGTTTTTTGATAATACACGCCCGACACAGTACGTGTCGGGCGTTTCTTTATTTAATTTCGAGGCGCCGCAAAATTTGCGGCGCCTCGAAATTACTTTATATCACTTTAAATATTTTTTGATCGCTTTTACCTTCTTCTCATTGAAAGGCGGAAATGCAAGCCTAAGCTTGATTCGGGTAGAGCGCCGAAGCACGCTCCGCAGATGTGTAAAGGCAAGAAAGCCATATTCACCATGATAATTCCCCATGCCCGACTGCCCAACTCCGCCGAAAGGCAAATTGGGATTGATAATATGGCTGACTGTATCGTTGACCGAAACGCCTCCGGAACTTGTCTTGTTTAGTATTGTTTCAATTTTGTCCTTATTTTCCGAAAAAATATACAACGCCAAAGGTTTTTCATGCGTGTTGATATACATCAGCGGCTCTTCTATACGCTCATATGAAAAGACCGGCAATAAGGGACCGAAAATCTCCTCCTGCATACACGCAGAATCAGCTGTGTTTTTCGGACAAAGCACGGTCGGCCCGATAAAACGATCATCCTTATCCGTTTCGCCTCCAAATACAATGCTCATTTCATCCTGTTCCAAAATATCGCAAAGCCTTTTCATATGGCGATCGTTTACGATCCTGCCATAATCGGGATTTCTGCGGATGTCCTCTCCATAAAAACGTACGATCGTATCCTTCAAGCATTCGATAAATTGTTTAAAAATCGGTTTGGAAACAAAAACATAATCGGGCGCAACACAGGTTTGTCCCGCATTCATGAATTTCCCCCATACGATCCGTTCGCACGCGGTAACCAATTTCGCCGATTCATCCACAACAACGGGACTTTTCCCGCCAAGTTCCAACGTAACCGGAACAAGATTTTCCGCCGCCGCGCGCATAACGATCTTTCCCACATTGATACTGCCTGTAAAAAAGATTTTATCAAATTTGTTGCGTATCAGCAGGCTGTTATTCTCAATACCCCCATCGGCACAAAAAATGTACTCCTCTTCAAAAGTTTCTGCAAGCATTTTTCGTATCTCAGCCGCGGTATTCGGAGTAAGTTCTGACGGACTCAGCACCGCGCAATTCCCCGCGGAAATCGCTGCGACAAGCGGCTCGATCAATAATTGAAAGGGATAATTGAACGGACCGATAATCAAAACGCTGCCATACGGCTGTTTCATTACATAGCTTTTTGCGCTGAAAACTGTCATCGGTGACTTCGCCCGAATCGGCCTCATCCATTTTTTCAAATGTTTGCATGTGTGCGTAATTTCACTCAACACAAATCCGATCTCCGATGAATAACTCTCCTGTTTACTTTTTCCGAGATCTGCAAATAAAGCTTGTTCCAACGTACCCTGACGCGCCAGGATCGCATTTTTTAATTTCCGCAGCATATTCAGCCGAAATTCCGGCCGTAAAGTTTTTCCCGTCGCGAAAAATTCTCTTTGCTTTTGCAAAAGTTGGCTTATTCGCTGTTCCGTCAGAAACTCCATTAAATTAACTCCTATTACTTAACTTTTTCAAGTCTCATTGTAACACACAATGACAAAATTCGCAAGCCGTCTTTTCAGCTTGTTTCACAACAAATTGGCAAATCAGATCGCCCCGCATTTTTACGTGCGGGGCGATCTGTCATTGTTTATAGATTTTTTTGTTGATATATTGTGTAGCCCGATCGGGAAGCACCCTTTTGGCTATTGCAAAAAACTTATTTTTATTGCCGCACTGTAAAAGCAACGGCGGATTTTTTTCACAGAGAATATCTACGACCTCGCGCGCCACTTCCCCCGCACTCATTCCGCCTTGTTCCATATTCGCAAGCGCAGCCGTTGCACGTTTGACCTTCGCCGCATAATCGCGGTTTTCCGCGTCACTGTAGACCTTTCTCTTAAATGTAAACCCCGTAGACGTTCCGCCCGGCTGCACCGAACTGAGTCGAATATTATACGGTTCAAGCTCCAGCGCCGCACCCTTTACAAGCATATCCACAGCGGCTTTCGAACTACTGTAAAAACTGTCAAAAGCAACGGGAAACATTCCGCCCATTGAGCTTACAAGTACAATTCTGCCGCCTTTCTTCTTTAAATAAGGCGCAACGGCCCGAATTGCACGCAATGCGCCGAAATAATTTACCTCGAATAGGTAGCGATAATCTTTTTCGGACGCATATTCAATCGGCGCAGCCATCGAGAATCCGGCACAATATACCAATCCGTATAGATTTTCCGACTTAGATGCGAGATCCGCGATCGCTTTTTCCATCGTTTCCCCAACCGTAACGTCCGCCGCGTAATTGGTGACGTGTCCTAAAGAGCATGGGGTCCGCGAAATATTCGCAACATTAAAATTTTTTCCGATCAGCCTTAAAGCCGTTTCATATCCGATTCCCGAAGACGCACCGACCACAATTACCGTCTTTTTCAGACGATCGGCGCGCGATTTTTCTTCCCCGGGAATCTCTTCCTGCTCCTGTACATTTTCGGACACAGAAGCGCGTTCTTTTGCACTATCCTGCACTGTTTTCTTTTCCATATAGAACAGTATCGACCATATCCGAAAAAATATACCTCATATAGAAAATTTATCCTAGCAAAACATCAAGAAGCATCATCAGCGCAAATCCGAATGTCACTCCGCAAGCCGCCGTAACTTTGCCTTCCGATACACAAGAAGGGATCAGTTCTGTACAAGACACCGCAATCATTGCACCCGCCGAAAATGCAAGCGCCCAAGGTAAAAGCGATGAAATAAAACCGACAGCGATCGCGCCCAAAACTCCGGCAACAATCTCAACCATTCCGGAAAACTGACCGAAAAAAAATGCTTTCCCCGCTGAAAAACCTTGCTTGCGCAAAGGCATAGAGACGCACAGCCCTTCCGGGAAATTTTGTACCCCAATGCCGAACGCAAGCATCACGGCAGAAATCCATGCACTGTATTCGCCTGTAAGCGAACCAAACGCTACACCGACAGCAAACCCTTCCGGTATGTTATGCAACGTGATCGCAAAACATGTAAGAGCACCGCTGCGCTTATTTTCTTCCGCAAAAAGACTCAGACGCGCCATTCCTGCATTTGACAGAAGAATAAAAAAACCGCCCGCCAAAAAGCCGACCGACAACACAATTGCTACCATCGCCGCACTGCTGTCTGTCTCCAACCGCTCTTTTGCGGGCAAAAGCAATGAAAAAAAGCTCGCCGCGATCATTATTCCCGCGGCGCTTCCCTGCATCATGTTTAAAACGCGAACGTTACATTTTTTTGATAAAAATACAAACGCCGCGCCAAGAGCCGTCATGAGATAGGTAAAACAAGTAGCTAAAAGCGCCTGTATCCACGGCGGCAATCCCATCAGCCATTCCAATTCCGTACTTCCTCCGTAAAAACATACTTACTGTCATTGTATTCTTTACGGAATTTTTGCGTGAATGACTTTTCTTTATAATGTTTCCAACATCGAATAAAAATTTTGCATTGTCTTTTCCCTGAGGTCCAGATAAAAGCAACGGCCGTTGTATCCTCCGCTCGTAAAACGGATCAGGTTAAATCCGTGATAATCCGGCTTTACGGCGACAAGCAGCCTTTCAAAAGGCATCCCATCGCACTCCGTTTCTTTTTCAAACAAAAATTCCACCCAAATTCCCTCTTTCATCTCTTCGCGCGTAAGCGAATCAATACTTACACCAAAAGCAGGCATCGGAAACGCCTCTCTTGTCATTTCATTCCAGGTTTTTTCAATCTTTGAAAAAACATCGGTTCCTCTCCGGTATGCCTTAACGACACCGTCTGTATATACCAAAACTTGCGTGCTGCGCTCAATACTGTTCTGAATCGGCATTATTTCATCTCCTTTTAGTTGTTGCTATACATTATAGCCTGTTTCATATAGTATGGCAAGCCGTTTTAAAACTTTTGTAAAAAATTTTATATAAAAATGTTGACAAATTTAAAAAATGGGATATAATAGTAGCAAATCATAAAAAAGGAGGCAAGACCGTGAAAAAAAATATGTACAGCCTGATGCTCGCGGAAGACGTCATCCGGGAAATCGACAAACTTGCAGTGGAAAAGAGCACAAACCGCTCCAACCTGATCAACCAGATTCTTGCCGAATACGTTTCTTTGACAACGCCTGAAAAACACGTGCAGAATATATTTGAGATCATTGAAGATTATATCGGAAAAATCGGCGGATATATGCTCAACGCACAACCTAACGACATGACCATGTCCATTAAAAGTCCGCTGCAATACCATTACCGCCCTACCATCCGATACGAAGTGGAAATGTATCGGACGCCGCAGCAGACAATCGGGCAGCTGAAAATTATTTTCCGTACACAATCCCCCGAACTCCTTGTCGATCTGACGCGGTTTTTCAAAATATGGATGCAACTGGAAAATATTTATATCAAACAATATTTTACGGCAGGCGCCATAGAGTACGGAATGGAAAACGGAAAATTTCTGCGAACTTTTGCCGTTCCGAACGATTCTGATTATACAGAAGAGCAGATCGGCAACGCGATCAGTCAATACATCGCAACTTTTGACGAAATGCTGAAAAACTTTCTTGCGGGAAAGTACAACTCTACAGAACAAATCGAACAGAGATATCTCGCATATCTCAACAGCGGCGTTCAACTGATATAACGAACAGGAGGTGAACGTTATGAATGCTCAGAAATTTACAAAAAAAGCGCTCGAAGCCGTGCAATCGGCACAGAGCATTGCCATTGAAAACCAAAATATGCAAATCATGCCCGAACATCTGCTTTACGCTCTTGTTGACCAGGAGAGCGGGCTGATTTCGCAACTTTTAAAAAAATCCGGCGTGGACACGGACAATTTGCTGGCGCTTCTTGACGGTGCAATCGAAAAGATCCCTGCCGTCAGCGGAAGCGGCAGAGAGCCCGACAAAATTTATATTTCGCCCGTAACCGACAAAATTTTCAACGAAGCAGAACGTCTTGCAAATTCTTTGAAAGATGAATATGTTTCGGTCGAGCATATTATGCTCGCAATCTTTGACCATGCAACGGATGAAATCAAAAACATTTTCCGCTCGCTCGGCATCACCAAAGACAAATTCCTTACTGAACTCAAAAAAGTCAAAACCGACCGCATCACGAGCGACGAACCCGAAAACACATATGATGCGCTTTCCAAATACGGGTTTGACCTTGTCAAGCGTGCAAAGGATCAGAAACTCGACCCCGTGATCGGCCGAGATAATGAAATCCGTAACGTTATCCGCATTCTGTCACGGAAATCGAAAAACAACCCTGTTCTGATCGGTGAACCCGGCGTGGGCAAAACAGCGATCGCCGAAGGCCTCGCCCAGCGTATCGTCCGCGGCGACGTTCCCGAAGGTTTAAAAAATAAAACAATTTTTGCACTCGATATGGGTTCCCTCATCGCAGGCGCAAAATTCCGCGGTGAATTCGAAGAAAGGCTGAAAGCCGTCCTCAACGAGATCAAAAAGAGCGAAGGCAAAATTATTCTCTTTATTGATGAATTGCATACCATCGTCGGCGCAGGAAAATCGGATGGCGCAATGGACGCGGGCAACCTTTTAAAGCCTATGCTGGCTCGCGGTGAGCTTCATTGCATCGGCGCGACAACACTGGACGAGTACCGCAAGTACATCGAAAAAGACGCCGCTCTCGAAAGAAGATTCCAGCCCGTTATGGTAGACGAACCGACTGTCGAAGATACGATTTCCATTCTTCGCGGTTTAAAAGAGCGCTACGAAGTCTTCCACGGCGTACAGATCCATGACCAGGCTCTCATCGCTGCGGCTACCCTATCCCACCGCTATATCTCCGACCGTTTTCTGCCGGACAAAGCAATCGACCTCGTGGATGAAGCATGTGCGACCATCCGTACAGAAATCGATTCGATGCCTACGGAAATGGACGATATTGCGCGCAAGATCATGCAACTTGAAATTGAGGAAATGGCTCTTAAAAAAGAGACCGATTCCCTTTCCAAAGAACGGCTCGCTGCACTGCAAAAAGAGCTTGCCGAACTTCGCGATAAATTCAACGCAATGAAGGCACAATGGAACAACGAAAAGGCAAGCATCCACATCGTTTCAGATACGAAGGCCGAAATCGAAAAAGTAAACGGCGAAATCGAAGCGGCACAGCGCATCGGAGATTATGAAACAGCGGCTAAACTCAAATACAGCCGCTTGCCCGAATTACAGAAAAAACTTGAAGAAGCGCAAAAGAGCGAAAAGCCGAAAAACACACTTCTCCGCGATACCGTTACCGAAGAGGAAATCGCGCGCGTTGTGTCCCGCTGGACAGGAATCCCGCTTGCCAAGCTGATGGAAGGCGAACGCGAGAAAATATTGCATCTTGACGATGTACTGCATAAACGCGTAATCGGCCAGGACGAAGCCGTTACCAAAGTGACCGAAGCGATCTTGCGTTCCCGCGCGGGAATCGCAGACCCGAACCGCCCGATCGGTTCTTTCCTGTTCCTCGGGCCTACCGGTGTCGGCAAGACAGAACTCGCAAAAGCTCTCGCCGAAAGTCTGTTCGATGACGAACATAATCTCGTCCGCATCGATATGACCGAATACATGGAAAAATTTTCCGTGTCAAGGCTTATCGGCGCTCCTCCGGGATATGTCGGATACGACGAAGGCGGTCAGCTTACCGAAGCGGTGCGCAGAAAACCCTACTCGGTCGTACTGTTCGATGAAATCGAAAAAGCGCACCCTGATGTCTTTAATATTCTGTTGCAGGTACTTGACGACGGACGAATCACGGACTCGCAAGGCCGTACCGTGGATTTTAAAAATACCATCATCATTTTGACTTCCAACCTCGGCTCCTCTTATCTGCTCGAAGGCATCGACGAAAACGGTGAAATTTCCGACGACGCAAAAGAAAAGGTGGATACGCTCCTCAAACAGAGCTTCCGTCCCGAATTCCTCAACCGTCTGGACGAAATCGTGTATTACAAACCGC
This sequence comes from uncultured Eubacteriales bacterium, assembly GCA_902465495.1. Lineage (GTDB taxonomy): Bacteria > Bacillota > Clostridia > Christensenellales > Borkfalkiaceae > Borkfalkia. The sequence goes on along the minus strand of CABQND010000001.1, from coordinate 27,624 downwards.
TCACGAAAGACAATATCACAAAGATCATTGATCTTCTGATCCGTGACCTTTCCGAACGCTTGAAAGAAAAACAGCTGAAATTGGAGATCACACCTCTCGCGAAAGACCTCATTATTGAAAACGGATACGACCCCATTTATGGTGCACGTCCGCTGAAGAGATACTTGCAGAGTAAGATCGAAACAATGATCGCGCGTACCATGCTTTCGAAAGATCTGCAACCAAACGATACCATTGAGATCGGCGCCTGCAACGGCGACTTCACTGTGAAAATTAAATAACTATAAGAAGGAAACGGCGAGTGAATGAGCTTATTGCTCTTTCACTCGCCGTTTCCTTGTAAAACTTACTAATAATCAAACTTATATAGAGATGTCATCGATCTTTGTAATGCATTCAGAGAAAAATTACTCGTTTTCGCGCATATTGTATTTATGCCGAACTTTTTTATTTTTTGGGAAGAATCTTCTCTTTTCCGCCCATATATTTGCGAAGTACTTCCGGAATATTCACACTGCCGTCCGCATTCAGATGGTTTTCTATCAAAGCAATCAGCATACGCGGAGGCGCAACTACAGTATTGTTGAGCGTATGCGCAAACACGTTGCCCTTTTCCGTCTTATAGCGGATCCCCAGGCGCCTTGCCTGCGCATCCGTAAGATTGGAGCAACTTCCGACCTCAAAATACTTTTTCTGACGAGGGCTCCAAGCTTCCACGTCGATACTCTTATACTTGAGGTCCGCAAGATCGCCGGAACAGCATTCCAGCGTCCGCACAGGAATCTGCATAGAAACAAACAGCTCGACCGTATACGAATACAGCTTTTTAAACCATTCTGCGCTCTCTTCCGGTTTGCAGATGACGATCATCTCCTGCTTTTCAAACTGGTGTATGCGATAAATGCCGCGTTCTTCGATTCCATGCGCACCCTTTTCCTTACGGAAGCAAGGAGAATAACTCGTAAGCGTAAGAGGCAATTCCTTCTCATCTACAATCGTATTCATGAATCGGCCGATCATCGAATGCTCGCTTGTACCGATCAGATACAGGTCTTCCCCTTCGATCTTATACATCATGCCGTCCATTTCTTCGAACGACATCACGCCTGAAACAACTTCGGAACGGATCATGAACGGAGGAATAACGTACGTGAAGCCCTTGTCGATCATAAAATCACGTGCATACGTCAGCACCGCAGAATGCAGGCGCGCAATGTCGCCCGTCAGATAATAAAAGCCTTGTCCGCTCGTACGGCGCGCACTGTCAATATCGACGCCAGCCAACCTTTCGAGAATATCAAGATGATACGGAACCTCGAACGGTTTTTCGGCAGGCTCTAAAAAACGCTCCCTTTCGACGTTTTCCGAATCGTCTTTACCGATGGGAACATCGTCTGCAATAATATTCGGAATGGACATCATGTCCTGTTTCAATTTTGCCGCAATTTCTTCCGTTTGCTTCTCGATCTCGGCAATTCGTTCGTTATTCTGCACAACTTCCGCCTTTACGGCATCCGCTTCGGCAATCTTTTTCTCTTTCATAAATTTGCCGATCTGTGCACTCAGCGCATTTCTCTTTGCGCGACGCTCATCCCCCTCTTTTTGCAATTCGCGGCGTTTCGAATCCAGAGCAAGGACTTCATCCACAAGCGGAAGTTTTTTGTCCTGAAATTTCTTTTTGATATTCTCCCGAACCACATCCGGATTATTGCGCAAAAAATTTATATCGATCATAATCAGCCTCCGTTTTTCTTATCACCTGTTATTTTAAACTAATTTTTTTGATTTTGCAATAAAATAGGCGAACCTTTACCAATTTCCCTCTATTTTTTTGAATTTTCCTTCCAAGTAAACAATTGCAGAAATTTGTTTGTGTTCACAAGTGTTTTATGATATAATGAAAAAAAATTCTTTCGGTAAGTCTATGAACGAAAATAACGATACAAAAGAAACCAAGCGTTCGTCCTCTGCCCGCAGGCGCGTCGCTGCAAAAGCGGCGGAAACCGCCCGCGATACGCAAAGCACGGACCTCAAAGAATATGTGCGGCAAAAAATTCAGGATGATAACCGGCAACAGGCGGAAAGCGCTGTGAACGGTGAAAATGTAGACATATCTGCCATCCGAAAACAATTTAAAAAAATGAAGTCGCAACCGAGTTTGGCAAACGTCAGACGCTTTTCTCCCCCCGTCAACCAAGGACTGACAAGCGCACAGGTCAACGAACGGTTTTCCCAGTGTCTTTTCAATGACACGAATCAAAAATACTCCAAATCGTACGCCAGCATTTTTATCGGAAATATCTGTACCTTCTTTAACCTGCTCTGCGTACTTGCCGCCGTTGCCCTTGCTTTCGCGAATGCACCTCTGTCACAGTATCTGTTCGTTGTCATCTTTGCGCTCAATCTCGGCTTCGGGCTGGTCATGGAGATCCGAGCAAAACGCAAGATCGACAAACTCTCTCTTTTAAACGTTCCGACCGCCAAAGTTTTGCGCGACGGAGAAATTGCGGAGATCCATGCAAAAGATATTGTGCTTGACGATATCGTACTGCTGTCCTTGGGCAACCAGGTCCCCGCCGATTGCATTCTCGCCGATGGATCCATCGAAGTCAACGAATCTCTCCTGACGGGAGAATCCGTTCCCGTCAAAAAAGAAAAAGGCGACCTGCTATACGCCGGAAGTTTTGTTTCCAGCGGCTCTTGCAAAGCACGTGCCGAAAAAATCGGAAGCGCGACTTACCTCAATTCCCTTTCCGCAAAAGCAAAGAAATATAAAAAGCCGAACTCGGAACTGATGCGCTCTACAAAGCTCATCATTACCATCATCGCGCCACTGATCATTCTCGTTGCAATCGGTATCTTTCTCGTGAACAGGAACTGGTATTTGACCAACGTCGTCGAAACACTCGGACGTACAGAGTTGAATGCAATTATCCGAAGCACCGTCGCCGTCGTCATCGGAATGATCCCTTCGGGTATGCTTCTTCTTACCAGCCTTGCACTTACCGTCGGAATCTTGCGCTTGATGTCGCAAAATACCCTTGTTCAAGACTTATATTCTTTGGAAATGCTTGCCCGCGTAAACGTTCTTTGCCTCGACAAAACCGGGACGATCACGGACGGCCGAATGAAAGTGAATGACTGCATGCTCTTGAACAATCCGACAAATTTTACCATCAACGAAATTCTCGGATCATGTTTATCGGCCTTGCACGATAATAACCAGACCTCCATTGCCTTAAACAATTATTTCGGGCACAGCTCAGCATTGAAACCCTCTGCAACAATCCCATTTTCCTCGAAAAGAAAATTGTCCGCCGTCACCTTTGACGAGATCGGAACTGTGGCTATGGGTGCACCCGAATTTGTACTCGGAACAGTCCCCGATAAGATCGATCGCATTATCAACCAATACGCATCATCGGGACTGCGGGTTCTTATCGTCGCGCTGTCTTCAGGCAAAATCGTCGGTGATAAATTGCCGTCCGCATTCAAACCTCTTGCGATCATATCTATTGCGGACAATATACGCGAAGACGCTGCGCAGACAATTCGTTGGTTTAAGGAAAATGATGTTGCCGTCAAAATCATTTCAGGCGACAACCCCGTGACCGTGTCCGAAGTTGCGCGCCGTGTCGGCGTTGCAAATGCCGATAAATATATTTCACTGGAAGGCCTGAATGAAAAAGAAGTTGCTTCCGTCGCCAACCAGTACACTGTATTCGGACGGGTAACCCCCGAACAAAAAGCCATCCTTGTCAAAGCGATCAAATCGGAAGGTAATACCGTCGCAATGACAGGCGACGGCGTAAACGATATCCTCGCCCTGAAAGAAGCGGATTGTGCCGTGAGCGTTGCCTCAGGCAGCGACGCCGCAAAAAACGTGAGCCATATCGTATTGCTCGACAATAACTTTGCTTCCATGCCGAAAGTTGTCTATGAAGGTCGTCGAGTCATCAATAATATTCAGAATTCTTCATCCATGTACCTGATGAAGACACTCTTTACTACGATTTTCGCGATTATTTCGATCATTCTGGGACAACGGTATCCTTTTGAAACAAACAATCTTATGCTGATGGAAATTTTTGTCATCGGCGTACCGACATTCTTTCTCTCTCTGCAACCGAATACCAACCGAGTACAGGGAAAATTTTTGCCCACTGTTTTATCAAGAGCTGTACCATTTGCCCTCGTTTTAGTTCTTGCCGCGCAAAGTACACAGTTCATCGCTTATTTGCAACCGGAGTACTTTCAAGCGCACACCAAAGAAATTTCTGTCGTAATCATCACCTTCTCGGGCCTTGCCATGCTTTACCGAGTTTGCCTGCCGTTAAATTTCTACCGAACTATCTTGTTCATCGGCATGTGCGCAGCATGCATCCTGTGTCTTACACTTCTGCCCGATATGTTCTTTGTATCGGAACCGGGTATGGGATACACCCCTTTGGATTTTGTTTCTTATCTCTATATTACCGTCGTGATCCTGCTGTGCATTCCTCTTTCGGGAATACTGATGAAAGTTACGGAACGCTTGCGCTCTAAAAAAGCTGAACCGAAGCAGTTGATCTTGCACTGATGCGAATTGTAAAAAACCGTTTTATTGTATCATAATAAAATGACAGGCGCCGCATTTTTGCGGCGCCTGTCATTTTATTTTCATTATTATTCTTCGCTTTCAGAATTCGTTTCGGGATTTTCCGAAGCATTCTCTTCGGCTGCAGGAGTTGCATTGTCCGCATCTTCTGTTTCCGCCGCAGACGTCTCCTCCGCGGATTCCTCTTCACGCGGCGCTACTGCGACCGTCGCAACCTCCGAATCTTTCAGGCGCATGACTCGCACGCCCTGTGTATTTCTGCCGATCTTGGAGATATCCGCAACGTGCATACGAATAATGGTACCGTTCGCGGAGATAATCATCAGATCCTCTTCTTCGGAGACTAATTTCAAAGCAACCAACTGCCCCGTCTTTTCGTTGAACACACCCGCTTTTATGCCCTTTCCGGCACGCCCCTGCAAACGATAATCTTCCACATCAGAGCGCTTTCCATAACCCTTGGACGTCAGCGTAAAGATCTCATATCCATCCTTGATTACGAGCATATCCACCAGACGATCTTCTTCACCGAGATTCATCGCGCGCACGCCTTGCGTGTCTCTGCCCATCGGACGGACATCCTTTTCGCTGAAACGGATACACTTCCCTTCACGAGATGCAATAATAAGTTCGTCATTACCCGTCGTGAACTGCACGGAAATGAGTTCGTCACCCTCGTTGATCTTGATTGCAATTTTGCCTACTTTACGAATATTCGCAAATTCTTCTAACGCAGTCTTTTTAATAAGGCCTTTGCGAGTTGCCATTGCGATGTAACCCTGCGTATCGGCAGCAAGCGGAATGATCGCCGTAATCTTTTCATTCTGAGCAATCTGGAGCAAATTCACGATCGCTCTGCCTCTTGCCTGGCGCTGTGCTTCGGGGATCTCATATCCCTTGATCGAATACACTTTACCGAATGTAGAGAAGAACAGTATGTCGTCATGGGTCGAAGATATGAACAACCGCTCCACAAAATCTTCGTCTTTGGGTTTATGAGCCGTAATGCCCATTCCGCCGCGACGCTGTGCCTTGTATTCCGCCACCGGCTGACGCTTGACGTATCCCGAATGCGTCATCGTGATAACGACATCTTCCTCTTCGATCAGATCTTCAATATCGATCTCGCCGTAATCATAGGAAAGTTCGGTCTTGCGTTCGCTGGGATAATTTTCACGAATGGCGATCAGATCGGTCTTGATAATGTCAAGAACGCGCTGTTCGTTCGCAAGAATATCTTTCAAATCGGCAATCGTACGCTCCAATTCCTCCAACTCTTCGCGCAGCTTTTCAACTTCCAGCGAAGTCAACCGTTGGAGACGCATTTCCAAAATCGCATTTGCCTGCTTATCTGACAATTCAAACGCAGTCGTTAATTTTACTGCCGCATCGTTCTTATCCGCCGAATTTTTGATAATCGCGATCACTTCGTCGATATGTGCAAGCGCAAGCACAAGCCCCGCAACGATATGCGCGCGTTCTTCCGCTTTATTCAGATCAAAACGCGTGCGGTGTACAATTACATCTTTCTGATGTTCAATGTAATAATGAATACATTCTTTGAGATTGAGTACTTTCGGCTCACCATCCACGAGCGCCAACATAATGATCCCGTTGGAAGTCTGCAACTGCGTGTGTTTATAGAGCGTATTGAGTACGACCTGCGCGTTTGCATCTTTGCGGAGCTCGATAACAATTCTCATACCGTCACGGTCAGACTCTTCGCGTATATCCGATATGCCCTCTACTCGCTTATCCTTAACAAGATCGGCAATGTTTTCGATAAGCTTCGCCTTATTTACCTGATACGGGATCTCGGTCACAACAATTCGAGTGCGCTGCGTGTTGCCCGATGTGTATTCTTCAATTTCACACTTCGCGCGCAGAATGTAATTGCCTCTGCCCGTGCGATATGCGCGTTTGATGCCCGCCCTGCCCATTAAAATGGCACCCGTCGGGAAATCAGGTGCAGGAACGTGCTCCATGAGCTCCTCGATCGTAATGTCGGGATTCTCGATCTGTGCAATTACACCGCTGATGACCTCCGCCAGATTGTGCGGCGGAATATTTGTTGCCATGCCGACCGCAATACCGTCACTGCCGTTGACGAGCAGATTCGGAAAGCGCGAAGGCAAAACACACGGTTGCATTCCCGTATCGTCAAATGTCGGATAATAATCCACCGTTTCTTTGTCCAGATCCCGAAGCATTTCCGCCGCAAGTTTGGACATTCTCGCTTCGGTATAACGCATTGCCGCCGGAGGATCACCGTCCACCGACCCGAAGTTTCCGTGCCCGTCAACAAGCGGGAAATTGATGGAAAAATCCTGCGCCAAACGCACCAATGCGTAATATACGGCATAATCGCCGTGCGGGTGATATTTACCGAGAACATCACCGACGATACGCGCACATTTACGGTATGCCTTGTCACTGTACAGGCCCATCTCATGCATTGAATACAGAATGCGGCGATGTACGGGTTTTAAGCCGTCGCGCACGTCGGGGATCGCACGGCTCACGTTGACCGCCATAGCATAGGCAATGAACGACTTGCGCAGTTCATCGTCTACCTCCACGTCGATCATATTTGTCATTGCAAGAGTTTTCTTAAACTCTTCGGTCAATTCGGGACTTGTTTCTTTTTTCGCCATGATGCTTCCCCTTTAAATATCCAGCTCCGCGACAAGTTTCGCGTTTTCTTCGATAAACTGACGGCGCAGTTCAGGTTTTTCGCCCATCAGGAGTGAGAACATCTCGTCCGCTTCTACCGCATCTTTCATGTTGACACGAAGAAGAGTACGCGTAGCAGGGTTCATCGTCGTTTCCCAAAGCTGCTCCTTGTTCATCTCACCCAAGCCTTTATACCGCTGTAAATCAAATTTACCGGGGTTCGAAGCGCGGTATTCTTCCAATTCCGCATCCGAATACATGTATTTTTCTTCCTTGCCGCGCGTCGCCTTATACAAAGGCGGCTGCGCAATATATACATGCCCGTTTTCGACAAGCGGCCGCATGAAACGGAAAAAGAAAGTCAAAAGCAGAATGCGAATATGGCTTCCGTCGACATCGGCATCGGTCATACAGATAATTCTGTCATAACGGAGCTTGCTCTCGTCAAAATCCTCATGAATCCCGCATCCGAACGCAGTGATCATGCTTTTAATTTCTTCGTTTTCCAAAACACGGTTCAGCCGCGCTTTTTCCACGTTTAATATTTTGCCTCGCAAAGGCAGTATCGCCTGAAACCGGCGGTCACGCCCCTGCTTCGCCGTTCCTCCTGCCGAATCCCCCTCAACAATGTAAATTTCACAAAGTTCCGGACGCTTTTCAGAACAGTCTGCAAGTTTTCCCGGAAGGGTCGTGCTCTCCAAAATTCCCTTCCGACGCGTAAGTTCGCGCGCGTTACGCGCCGCATCGCGCGCCTTTTGCGCCGTTATACAACGCAATATCAATTCTTTCGCTTGCGAAGGATTTTCTTCAAGATATGTGCCAAGATGTTCTATCGTCGCTTTCTGAACAAAGGAACGCATCTGGCTGTTGCCAAGCTTCGTTTTGGTTTGCCCTTCAAATTGCGGCTCAGTCAGTTTGACCGAAACAACTGCCGTGATCCCTTCACGCACATCATCGCCCGAAAGCTTGTCATTTTCTTTTAATATATTAAATTTACGGCCCGTGTCGTTGATAACTTTTGTCAGAGCTGCTTTAAAACCGTCCAGATGCGTGCCGCCCTCTTCGGTATGAATATTGTTCGCATAACTGAAAATCGTTTCGTTATAACTGTCGTTATACTGAATCGCTACTTCGATCGCACTGTCATCTTGCGTTTCTTCAAAATATACGGGCGCAGAAAAGAGCACTTCTTTGTTCTTATTCAGATCTTCCACGAAATGAAGGATCCCGCCCTCATAACAAAATTCATCAAAACGCGGTTTTTCTTCACGCTCGTCACGAATAGAGATCGTCAGCCCTTTATTCAGATACGCCAGCTCACGCAATCTGACTTTCAGGTTATCATAATTAAATACGACCGTCTCAAAAATTTCGTCATCCGGGAAAAACGTCACGCGCGTTCCCGTCTTGTCTGTATCGCCCACAATGGCAAGCGCGCGCTGCGGAATACCGCGATTGTAGATCTGTTTGTGGATATGCCCGTTTTGATACACTTCCACTTCCAGCCATTCCGATAGCGCGTTGACAACCGAAAGCCCGACACCATGCAATCCGCCCGAGATCTTGTATCCGCCACCGCCAAATTTTCCGCCGGCATGCAATTTCGTCAGCACAAGTTCTACCGAAGAAATCCCTTCCTTGGCATGAATCCCCGTCGGAATACCGCGGCCGTTATCCTCGACTGAACAAGAACCGTCCTTATTGATCGTGACGCGAATGGTATCGCAATATCCTGCCAGCGCTTCATCGATGGAATTGTCGACGATTTCCTGCACGAGATGATGAAGCCCGCGCTCATCCGTCGAACCAATGTACATACCCGGCCGCTTACGAACAGGTTCCAGCCCCTCCAATACCTGGATTTGCTCCTCGCCGTAAACGCCCTCAACCTTATCTTTCATATAACAAATTCTCCTGCTTTGCCACAATATTTCGACATCTTTATTATAGCATATTTCCGCTTAAATTCAAAACGTTTTGCCCGCATTTTTATAAATAAAATCAGACCGATTGCGTTTAAAGCCCGTATTTGGGCCTGTAAGGCATAAAATTAAGCTCCTCGACATAAACGTCGGCTTTGAAAAGCCGCTATGCAATTTTACAATGCATAAAAATTAAAAAAAACGGAAATACTGTAAAAAATTCCCTTCGGAGGTATTTTGATTATGGACATGAAATGCGGACATTGCGGCAAAAGTTGTGACTCTTCCGATATATTCGTTTGCAGTGACTGCGGCTCCTTTTTGTGCATGGATTGTGCAAAAAATGCAGGTGCGCTCTGCCCCGGTTGTTACGGAAGGCTCAACCGCATGTGCTGAAAAAGCGCGCGGAGCAATATTTCTGATATTGCCCCGCGCAAATAATCATAAAAAACGCGGCGCATTATTTTGCGCCGCGTTTTTTGTTTACCAGAAATTCTTTCCCTGTACTTTTTTAGCCCGCAAAGCAATTCAGCACTCTTCTACTTTTACAATGAGCGCTTTACTGTCCAGAAATTTTACATGCAAATTATTTTCTTCCCTTACGACTTTTGCTATTAACTCGTCCTTCATCATTGTTTCCAGATATTGAATAAATTCTTCTACCTTCATTTTTCTTTTTGACATTTCGTCAGCCTCCTTTTTATTCTTAACGCTGCGCACCGTTAATTTATATTTAGTATACTTGATTTTCGTGGGAATATCAAGCATTGAAAGCCATCAAAATGACATAATATTATTGATTCATTTAAAACGTTTGACGAATTTTGTCGAAAACTTTTTGCCGAGGGAGGGATCGCCTTATGGATCATTTAAATTACTTTGGAGATTGCCTGAAAGAACTTCTTGCCGACAGCGGCATGTCTATCAAAGAACTTTCCGAAAAAACTAAAATACGGTTATCCAGACTTTACGACTTTTTGAATAAAGAACACACTCCTTCTTTGGAAAACGCTATCAAAATTGCCGATGTCTTTCGTTGCCCTTTAGACTATTTGTTCGGGTTCATCGCTGATTTCACTCCGCAAACGTTTACCGTAACAGGCAGCGTTTCAGAAAACGTGAAAGCAGCCATAGACAACTCAAAAATGACCAGATACCAAATCCACAAAAAGACCAACATAGACGAGTCACAACTTCTGCGTTGGTACGCAGGAAAACAAACTCCTTCCCTCGTCAGTCTTATTACTTTAGCAGCTGCGCTCTATATCTCCCTCGATACTCTTTTGGGGAGAAAATAAACGAAATCAGCCCCGTAGGACTAAATTGATACCAAAACTGTCAAGCTTTTGGGAGGCATATTACTTAGCAAGTGATTTTCTTTTACAAAAATGAAAAGGATAGCGAAATTTTTCGCTATCCTTTCATACTGTATAAAAAATTTCTATAAGACACACTCTATTTTACGCCGCGTTTTTTGTTTATTCTGTCATATGCTGTTCTATAATTCCGGCACGAATTCCGGCTATCAACTTTCGCTCGTACTTTTCTACACCCCTGATTTCATAATCTTCCGCTTTACGCTCCGCTTCGTTCACTTCTCGCAAAGCAGCCATTTTATCCTCTTGCACATACAACGCATACGCCGCCAAAATACGACGCGTCCGCAAGCTGTTTTCTCCTTTCAAATATATCGAAGTCTGCTCATAATATCTCTCGGCAGCCTGCTTGTCCCTTTGCAAACAACTTTTACAATATAATATGTCCGTCAATATCTCGTTTTTATAAAATTTAGGCACATATTCGAGAAGGCTTTCCAGGCGATCTCCCGCTTTGCAAGCGTTTGCGATATCCCCGCAATCAAGATAATAATTGAAGCGGTAATCCGTCAAAATAATAAAATTCAAATCGTCTTCCGGAAGCTGCGGCAATCCGAAATACAGTTCGCGCGAAATCTGTGAAGGCGTATACCCCTGATAAAGATATCCTTCAATGGCTAGTACGTTGACAGATGTAAGATAGGAAGTTTCCTGCTTGAACAATCCGCGCAACATTCCTCCGTCTGTATCCATATTGTCATCATTGAATGGCAAAACATTATAATAAAAAATATGAAACGCAAACGGAAGTGATGTACATAAAAACATATAAGCGGCAAAGGGAAGGCTCTTATACAAAATCAACGATACCGCCGCCCCGACAAGAAAGAGAAAAGAAAAAACCAAACCTCCGCATATCACAGCAAGAAAACGCGAATATAATTTTTCCGATGTTTTCGGAAGCATTTCGGTAGCACCCGCCAACGATGAAGGCAATTCCTGAAACGAAAATCGAATTTTCCCTTCACGGCGAAACATTGTAAAAAAGCCAATGCGGATACTGTTAAACCGAAACCCGCAAAGCCACCCGAAAACCAAATGCCCCAATTCATGAAATGCACTGCACACAATGCTTGATACCACACCGCCCAAAACAAGCAGCAAAATTATCAGCGCCGAACCGAGTTCGCTCCAAAACTGTAAATAACCGATATATACTACCGTACCGCCAAGCAAAAAAGCGATGACGAGCCCGAAGAAACGCAAAAATTTTTCAAAAACGGGATTCACGATTTGTCCCTCCCGCATTTGTCCAGAAGATACCCTTCCATATTATCCTTTTCGCTCACTGTAAAGCGTTCTGCCCCGGCTTTGCAAAGAACGGAATACAGCAGCAACAGCCCGCCGCCCAAAATATCGGCACGATTTTTATCCATGCCTTTCAGACACAACCGTTCTTCCTGCGGCATAGAAAGAAGTTTTTCCGACCAAAAAAGCACTTCTTCCGTCGAAATAACCATGCCGTGCGTCTTTTGCGGATCGTACGGCTCGACTTGTCCGACAAGCGCTGCCAGCGTCGTCGCTGTACCGCCTACCGCCGTCATTTCACAGCGCGGTATTTCTCCATACACAGCGATCCTTTCGTCGATAAACGATCTCAATGCCGCGATATTTTCGCCGCAGGCGTCTTTCAGGCGTACAGCTCCGACATCCGCGCTGACCGCATAGACAATCTTGCCCCTCTTTCCGACCGTAACTTCGCTGCTCGCGCCGCCGACATCGATAATCCCTCCGTCGCGTCCTTCCAAAGCGCCCAAAAGCCCGATGCGCGCCTCCTCTTCACCGCTGATCACATCCACGTCCAGCCCACACGCATTTTTGACGGCCAATACAAAATCCGCGCCGTTTTTTGCGCTCCTTACAGCTGCTGTCGCAAAAGCAAAAACCTCTTTCGCACCATCCTGCCGCGCCTGCACAGAAAACTGCTTAACCGCCAAAACCGTGCGCGCAATCGCCTCTTCGGAAAGCGCACCGTCTTTTTCTACGCCCGACCCCAACCGTGTCGTGTTAATTTTTTTATATACAGAACAACCGTCCGCCCACAACAGCAGGCGGACGGAATTCGAACCGATGTCGATCACCGAATATTTCATGTTTTCTCCTACAAAACAATATCCCCGTATCCGAGCATCCCAAGTTCACGCGCCGCCATTTCCAGCCAAAGCTCCGAGTAATAAATTTCAAGATCGTTCTCGGACGTTTCTATGATCTGTTCGTAGCGGGCGATTTCCTCTTTCAGCTCTTCGATCCTGCGATTTTTGACTGAGATCGAAATCATTTGGCAAATCCAAAACACGAGCAGAAACACGAACAGCACGACGGCGGCGACGGTCGCTCCTATTACGATTTTTTTGAACTTTTCTTCTTTCACGGATCTCTTTCAGCCGCGCGTACAGGGGCGCACAACTGCTCCTGAGTTTATTATACAATTTCTTTGCAAAAAATGCAAGTATTCTATGCAAAGTTTCGCCGTACAAAAAAAATCCGACAACTGCCGATATGTACATATACAAACGGAAGTCAGGCAATCTGAACAGAGCAGACGCTCCCACCATTATTATCCCGAACACGGCAAAGAACAGGACGTCTGCAATCATTGTTGCCGCCCTGTTTTTTACAAAATAACGAAAGATTCGGTTTAATTCATACAATAGCCCGGCAAACACGCCCGTAAGCGCACAGGCAAACACCGCACCTACTTCCGTCATCAGCCGAAAAGCCTCTTGACGATCTTTTCTTTTTTCGCATAAAACCGAACACCGGTAATCTTTCCCGCAGCCGAAAACGAGCCATTCGATTTGGAAAAATTAGTGATTTTCAGATCCTCTCCGCTGACCGTCGCCCGACCGTTTTCCAGTGTCAGCGCAATTTGCTGCGCCGAAAAAGAATCCACGCTCGCAACTCCCGTCATCGTGATCTTTTTCTGCTCCTCGATGAGTACTGTCTGCGGCTTGTTTTCTTCCATAAAAAAATCCCCTCCGAACATTGTCGTCAGGGATATTTTATGAATCATCTTGCGTAATTTATGCCTTTTTCTCTTTTGCCCGCGCTTTTGCTCGCAATTCGCTGTCCAAGATACGTTTGCGTACGCGCAGTGAAAGCGGCGTAACTTCCAAAAGCTCGTCGTCGTTCAAGAATTCAAGGCATTCTTCCAGGCTCATCTTTTTAGGCGTATTCAAACGCATCGCGTCATCGCTTCCCGCCGCACGCGTATTCGTCATATGCTTTTTCTTACATACATTGACGTTGATGTCATCGCTCTTAGGGGAAACACCCACAACCATGCCCTCATACACCTGTGTGCCCGGATCTACAAACAAAATCCCGCGATCTTGTGCATTGAAAAGCCCGTACGTCACCGCTTCGCCCGTTTCAAACGCAACAAGAGATCCGGTATCGCGGCGCTTCAAGTCGCCTTTATACGGCTGGTATTCAAAGAAAATGGAATTCATGACGCCCTCGCCTTTTGTTTGCGTCAAAAATTCGCTTTTATACCCGAACAGCCCGCGCGCGGGAATCAAAAATTCCAAACGCATACGTGAACCGATCGCACTCATATGCACAAGCTCACCCTTACGCTCGCCCATACTCTGAAAAACCGAACCGGTACCGTCTTCCGGTACGTCAACGATCAAACGTTCGACCGGCTCATACAACTGCCCGTCAATGGTCTTGTACAAAACTTTCGGAGTACTGACCTGAAACTCATACCCTTCGCGGCGCATATTCTCGATCAAGATCGAAAGATGCATTTCTCCTCTGCCGCTCACTTTAAACGCTTCCGCCGTATCCGTATCTTCCACCTTTAAGGATACGTCGCGCAGAAGTTCACGGTACAATCTGTCGCGCAAATGACGGGAAGTCACAAATTTCCCTTCCTTGCCCGCAAACGGACTGTCATTGACCGAAAAAGTCATTTCAACCGTCGGCTCACTGATCTTGACAAAGGACACCGCCTCCACACAGTCTGTTGCACAGACTGTATCGCCGATGTTAATTCCCTCCAATCCCGAAAAACAGACAATATCCCCAGCCACGGCACTTTCCGCAGGCACACGAGCAAGCCCCTCGATCTGATACAGATTCACAAGTTTTCCTCGCTTATTCATGCCGGGAATATTATGGTTGCAGATCGCCACTTCCTGATTGGCTTTAACACAGCCGCGTTCAATACGGCCGATACCGATTCGACCCACATAATCGTTATAGTCAATGGAAGAAACCAGCAACTGCATGGGCGCCGTCTCATCCACTTCCATGGGCGGAATATGATTGAGAATCGTATCGAACAAGGGCGTTAGATCCGTGCCCTCCTTATCCGCATAACGCGAAGCCGTGCCGGCGCGCCCCGAGCAGAATACAATCGGACTTTCAAGCTGATCGTCCGTCGCATTCAAATCGATGAGAAGCTCCAATATTTCATCCTGTACTTCCGCAATACGCGCGTCAGGACGATCGACTTTATTCACCACAATGATCAGTCTGTGATTGAGCTCGAGCGCCTTCTGCATAACAAAGCGCGTCTGCGGCATCGGCCCCTCCGCCGCATCGACGAGCAAAAGCACACCGTTGACCATTTTCAATACGCGCTCAACCTCCCCGCCGAAATCTGCGTGGCCCGGCGTGTCGATAATGTTGATCTTGACACCGTGATAATGAATGGATGTGTTTTTCGCCAAAATGGTAATGCCGCGCTCGCGCTCAATCGCGTTGGAGTCCATGACGCGGTCTTCCACTACCTGATTTTCCCTGAATGTCCCGCTCTGTTTGAGCATCTGATCGACCAGAGTCGTCTTACCGTGGTCTACGTGTGCAATGATCGCCACGTTCCGTAAATCGTTCCGAATCAAAACATTTCTCCTGAATTTCAAACTTTCCTTCCTATTTTAATACTTTTTCCATAATTTCGCAAATATTTTAATGCAAAAAAAGGCGGGGAAAGCATTGATTTTGCTTATACCCGCCTCTTTGCCAATCGATTTTATCAGGAAAGCCATTCCGTCGGCGTTTTTCGGTTGTTCTTGAACCATTCCGTGTCTTTTAAAAGAACGCCGTCATTTGCCGAACATGAAACTTTCACACCGGAACTCTTGGACGTCACGACAATGTTTCCGTGCAAGGGCGCAAACCCCGTATCCACGTATTTATCTTTGCCCTCATCATCCTTCGTCAGTTCGATTGTTCCGTAAGTTGTTACATACACCTGATCGGTGTATTTCGCAAATCGGTCAATCGTCGTTTGATACGGGAACGTATTCTCCAGATTTTGCGTGTACTCTACACTCCCCGCACAGCAGCAAACACAAATAATCTTCGGCTGTATCACAGACAGAAGCGCATCCCCTGACGACGTACCCGAGCCGTGATGTCCTGCCTTGAACAGCTCCACTTTGGGAAGTGTGTTGCTTTCTACCAGACTCTCTTCTCCCTCTTTTTCCAAGTCACCCGTAAACAAGAAATTCCGCTCGCCCTGCGTGAACAACAGACATACCGAGTAATTGTTTTCGTCCGAAGTATGTTCTTCATAATACTTCGTATACAAGATGTTCATTGTTACGCCGTCTGCAATTTCATACGATCGCTGCGCTCCGTTTGTTTCGTTCCAGCATTCCAGTGCAGTATAATGCACTGCTCCCGCTTTCACTTCCGCATCGCGATTCTCGACATATTTCTTATAAACATTCGTTGTTTTGTTTGTCTGGGCAAAATCAATGATCGTCTTGCATTCGTACCGTTCGAAAATACTCGGAGAATCGTTGCTTCCCGCAAATCCGGCAATATGATCTCGATCCGCGTGCGTCGCGATCACATATTCCAAAACACCGTCCGTACAGAATTGATCGATGTATTCCGACGTTGTATCCGTACTATCCGCACGAGAACCCGCGTCAATTAAAATATCCGTATCGCCTGCTTTTATGTAAATACTATCGCCCGTATAATTGTTTCCGAGTTGCATGAAATGGAATTGCAGATCCCCCGATACGTAAATCGAATCGCCCATCGTCTCGCGATGAGTATATGACCAAAGAAAGAACGCCGCGACAAACCCGATAACCAGCGCAAGGAAACAGGCAACAAGTGTTTTACCGAAAGAAAACTTTTTTGCCATTATTTCACCCCCTCAAGCCATTCTTTAAATTCAGCAAGTTCCTCGGGTTCTCCTACGACGACATAACGAACACGACGCGCCTCAGAAAAACGAAAATCATTCAGCGTATAAATGATCTGATATATCCCCTCTTCGCTTGTGTTGACAATATTTCCAGTCACAACAACTTTGTCTGAAACATCGCGCCGAAACGAAATCGCCGTCCAGCCAGCCTCTTCATATACATCGCCGATTTCCAGATACACGCATCTCTCGCCGCGCAATTCAAACTCGTCGTTTTTGGTTAATTGCATGGACACAAAAATCCCAACAGCGGCCCCGATGAGCAAAAACAATATTGCCAACACGATTGTCGCCGTATGTGTTTTTTTAACAGCTTTTTCTGCAGATTTTTGTACTTTGCTTTTTTTTCGAGCCATAAACACCTCCTTTCGGCTTTGTTTTATTTTACCACATTTACCGCAAGTTGTAAACAGCTCGTTCCAAAAAATTCGTAAAAAAACAGAAAAGGACATGTAATCACTTACACGTCCTTTTCGTTTTATGCCCCGCTTCATCCTGCGGGTGCATTTTTTATACTTTCTGAAACCGCCTCAAACGCAGACTACATCTGCCTCGGCTCTCTGTCCGGTATAAGAATTTTTGCCGCATTCAAAGCGTGACTTTATATGAAAGCGATAACTTTTTTCTGCAAACCCTTCTCACAAACACTTTTCTTTCGAAACTCTTTTTTTCATTCAATGGATCTGCTTTGTCATCGCTGACATTCATAGTATCTTCGCTTTTGCGGCAATTATACATTTGCCAAAAAATTTTTTCAGCCGCGGATCTGCCCATTCCCGCGTACACAATATTTATAACTTGTGAGCTCATTTAAGCCCATCGGTCCGCGCGCATGAATCTTCTGTGTGGATATTCCCATTTCCGCCCCGAGGCCGAATTCGAACCCGTCCGTAAAGCGCGTGCTTGCATTATGATATACCGCCGCGCTATCCACTCCGTTTAAAAACTTCTCTGCCGCCACAGCGTCTTCGGTCACAATGCTATCACTATGGTGCGTTCCGTAACGGTTAATATGCGCAACCGCTTCCTCTACCCCGTTCACGATCTTGATCGATATTTTTAACGCGAGAAACTCCGCGGCAAAATCTTCTTCCGTTGCCGGCGCAAGTTCCGGCATGAGCGCCCTGCATTTTTCGCAGGCAACGATCTCTACTCCTTTATCCTGCAATGCCTTTACAATTGCCGCAAGATTTTCTTTGGCAAAACACTCATCGATCAAAAGGCTTTCGCAGGCATTGCAAACGGAAGTGCGTTGCGTCTTGGCATTGATAAGAATCGGTATGCCTTTTTCAAGATCCGCACTCTTTTCAAAATATACGTGACAATTACCCGTTCCCGTTTCAATAACAGGCACAGTTGCATTTTGCACAGCACTTTGAATAAGCGCCGCACCGCCACGGGGGATCAAAACGTCTACAAGCCCGTTCATTCGCATAAACTGCGTTGCCCCCTCGCGGGAAGTATCTTCTATCAATTGAATAAACTCGGGATTGTACCCCTTTTCCGCGATCGCTTCTTTGATGACTGCCGTGACTGCCTTATTCGAAAATATCGCGTCTTTACTTCCTCGCAAAACAACCGCGTTTCCGCTTTTGATCGCAAGCCCGATCGCATCCGCCGTCACATTGGGGCGCGCCTCATAGATAATCCCGAGAACACCAAGCGGTACGCGTACACGCTGCAAACGCAGACCATTATAGAGCGTACGTTCTTCAAGGACTTCCCCGACCGGACATTTTAACTCAATGAGCTTTTCCAGCCCCACCGCAATGCCGTCAATACGCTTCTCGTCCAGCATTAAACGATCGACAAACTGTGCGCCGCGCGTGCATGACGTTATGTCCTTTTTGTTTTCCGCTATAATGAACGCGGCGCGCCCGCGCAGAGCATCCGCTGCCGCCGAAAGCATCGCATTCATATCCGCTTCACCCGCAAACGCGATCGAATTCACGTTTTCTTTTGCCTTGCGGCAGGTTTCCGATACGGTCATTTCCACTCCTCCCCGTAAAAATCATTCTGTCCGCCGCAAATGCGGCGGGCTGTTTTGCAATCACTCTTCCTCTTCGTCGTCGGGAAGTTCAACGTTGTGATACACGTCTTGCACGTCATCCAATTCATCCAGCTTGTCCAAAAGCTTGATAAATTTTTCGGTCTTTTCGGCATCCAACGTGATCTTGTTCTGCGGGATCATGCGCACATCCGCTTCCAAGAAAGAAAGTCCTTTCCCTTCCAGGAATTTGCGCACGTCCGAAAACGCTGCAGGACTCGTATAGATCTCAAATACATCATCCAATGTTACGACATCATCCGCACCCGCTTCGATCGCATATTCGGTTACAGTATCTTCATCCAGTTCAAGAGTACGCTCAATCACGATAAGCCCTTTATTCTCGAACATATACGACACGCAACCGGTGTTGCCGAGTTCTCCGCCGCATTTCGAAAGCGTACTGCGAACATCGCCCGCCGTACGATTTTTGTTGTCGGTCAAAGTACTGATAATCAAAGCACTCCCGCCAACGCCATATCCTTCATATACAAGCGTTTCATATGTCGTGCTTCCCAATTCGCCGGCCGCCTTTTTAATGCAACGTTGAATGTTGTCATTCGGCATGTTATTTGCTTTTGCCTTCGCGATTGCATCCGCCAATTTACTGTTCGTATCGGGATTGGGATTGCCTTTCGCAGCTACCGCAATTTCGCGTCCCAGTTTTGTAAAAATACGTCCGCGCGCCGCGTCTGCCTTGCCCTTTTTTGCCTGTATGTTATGCCATTTGCTATGTCCTGACATTTTTTCGTTCTCCTGTTTTTATTTTTGTATCTATTGCCCAGCTCAGCCCTGTTTACGCTCAGAAAGCTCGTACATCAATATTCCGGCGGACACGCCTGCATTCAGACTTTCGCATGTTTTCCGCATCGGTATGCGCACTGTACGCACACACCTTTTACGAACCTCAACGCTCACGCCGTTCGCTTCGTTCCCGATCACGAGACAGAAACGATCAGGCGCTTGGAACTCAAATACGTTTTCGCCGTCCATGTCCGCACACAGAAGCGGAACATCGCCGATCGCCGTAAGCAGTTCTTCACGCTCGCCCGCATACAAACGCACAAAATATATGCCGCTCATCGACGCACGCACACATTTGGAAGAATACGGATCAGTACAACCGAGCAGATATATATCTTCGTATCCCGCCGCATTTGCCGTGCGGATGATCGTGCCAAGATTCCCCGGATCGGAAACGCCGTCCAAAAGCAGACAACGCCCTCTCGGCGGCGCAAGCGGCTCATCCGGAATACGCAAAACAGCAAGAATACCCTGCGGCGCCACATCTTCGGAAAGCTTTGCAAATACGCTGTCCGAAACGACGACCGCTTTGTCCGGACAAAACCGATCGCCGGCATACGATTCCGCACACACTATGTGCTCAATCGCACAGCCGCATGCATGCGCTTCACGAACCTGCTTGATCCCCTCGGCAATATATTCGCCGTATTCGCGCCTGTATTTTTTCTCCCGCAAGGAGAGAATATACTTTATAAACGGATTGCTCCGCGAAGTTATAACCATGGCCCTGCCCTCCGCGATCTGCACGCCAAGCAACCGTGCGAGCCCCCGCAATAGCAAAAAACCTTCTTGCTGTCAAGAAGGTTTTCAGCCGTTACGCGATGGCCGCTTTCGCTTTTTCCGCAAGCGCGGCAAAAGCCGCCGCATCATTGACCGCGATATCCGCAAGAACCTTTCTGTTCAAATCAATGCCGGCAACCTTTAAGCCGTGCATGAACTTGCTGTAAGAAAGTCCGTTCTGACGAGCCGCCGCATTGATACGAGCGATCCACAGCTGACGGAAATCACGCTTTCTGTTCTTCCTGCCGATGTAAGCATACATCAGCGACTTCATGACCGCTTCGCGCGCGATCCTGTACGATTTGCTCTTGGAACCGAAATAGCCCTTGCTCAGTTTGAATATTTTTCTGCGCTTTTTAACAGCGTTTACTCCTCTTTTAATACGCATGATATCTCTCCTCCTCGCTTATTTCTTGTACGGAATCATGTTCCGAACCGTAGCTTCCTGTGTTTCATTCACGAAAGCCGTCTGGCGGAGACTTCTCTTCCTCTTCCTGGGTTTTTCGCCCGTCTTGTGGTTTTTTCCCGACTGCGCTCTCTTTACTCTGCCGCTTCCCGTAATGTCGAAGCGCTTTTTCGAGCCGCTATGCGATTTCTGTTTAGGCATTTTTCGTTCCTCCGAAATTATTTTTTCTATCAACGCGCATACGATACACCGCATCTCGCGGCACGCCGTATCGACGCTTTACTGTTTTGCGGGCGAAAGCATCATCGTAATGTTGCGCCCCTCGTTCATCGGTTTTTTGTCCATGACGGCTTTACCTTCCATCATCTCAAAAAAACGGTTCATCACTTCGATCCCCATCGGCACGTGCGC
Organism: uncultured Eubacteriales bacterium; assembly: GCA_902465495.1. Lineage (GTDB taxonomy): Bacteria > Bacillota > Clostridia > Christensenellales > Borkfalkiaceae > Borkfalkia. The sequence goes on along the minus strand of CABQND010000001.1, from coordinate 6,433 downwards.
ATTCTGACGCCCACGCATCCGAATGGATACCATCACCTTGTTCCCCGCTTCCAGAAATTTCTGCGCCTGACGAGACTTTACGTTCAAATCCCCCACATCGATGGTCATACTCAGCCGTACTTCCTTTACCTCAACCATCTTCTGATTTTTGCGCGACTCTTTTTCCTTTTTCCCCAGCTCGAACTTGTATTTGCCGTAGTCCATTATCTTGCAGACGGGCGGATTCGCCGTCGGCGAGATCTTTACAAGGTCCAGATCACTCTCTTCCGCAAGGCGCAAAGCCTCCCGTGCGCTCATGATCCCAAGCTGATTCCCGTCCGAACCGATCACTCTCACTTCCTGATCGCGGATTTCTCCGTTAACCTGATGCTGGTCTTTAATTGTTTTATACCTTCCTTTTTCAATTCTTTGTCCTGTCATCTTTCAGAACAATATAAAAGCGGGTCGTACAGAATACGACCCGCCTAAAATCAATCATAATAAGACCGCGAAAACAAACCATGATCTATGACTATTTTAAGGGCACTTGCAAGCGCGATTGCCGCAAGGCGAGAAGGTCTTCTTCTGCTTTACCGTAATATAATAGCAAATTCCGCCTTCGCTGTCAATTATTTTTCATGCGTTTTCGCAAAAAAACATGATTTTCCTATTCTTAATTCCGTTCTCGAATGGCTCTGCTCAAAAAACGATCTTATCATCGTTTTCTTTCTTTACGCGATCAGCAAATTCATCCAAAGCCATGCTGCCGATATCGCCCTTTTCGCGCATGCGTACCGCAACCGTTCCTTCTTCCTTTTCCTTGTCACCGATTACCAACATATACGGGAGTTTTTCGAGCTGCGCCTCGCGGATCTTGTAACCGATCTTTTCATTGCGCAAGTCGGTCTCCACACGAATCCCCTTAGCTTTGAGCGCAGCTTCAACCTGTTTCGCATAATCCGCCGACTTATCGGAAACGGGAAGGATCTTTACTTGTACGGGCGCCAGCCACACGGGGAATTTGCCCGCATAATGCTCGATCAGAATACCAATAAAGCGCTCGATCGAGCCGAATACCACGCGGTGGATCATGATCGGGCGATGCTTCTGCCCATCCTCACCCGTGTACTCCGCTTCAAAACGTTGCGGCAGCTGGAAATCCAGCTGAATCGTGCCGCACTGCCATGTTCTGCCTATGGAATCGGTCAGGTGGAAATCGATCTTCGGCCCGTAAAACGCACCGTCCCCTTCATTGACAGCATACGGAAGGTTGAGATCGTCCAACGCTGCGCGCAACGCATTCGTAGCATTCTCCCAGTCTTCATCACTGCCCATGCTGTTTTCGGGACGCGTGGAAAGCTCTACATGATACTTAAACCCGAACAATTTATAAACTTCATCTATGATCCGTACAACGCCCTTGATCTCTTCCGTAATCTGTTCGGGAAGCATGAAAATGTGCGCATCATCCTGCGTGAAGCAACGCACGCGCATCAATCCGTGCAATTGGCCGCTCTTTTCATGGCGGTGCACCAACCCCAACTCACCCATACGGATGGGAAGATCCTTGTAACTGTGCGGATTCAACTTATAGACAAGCATACCGCCCGGGCAGTTCATCGGCTTAATCGCACAGTCTTCACCGTCGATTTTTGTCGTGTACATATTTTCTTTGTAATGATCCCAGTGCCCGGATGTCTCCCAAAGGCTGCGGTTTAATATGATCGGAGTCTGCACTTCGACATATCCTTCCCGCGTATGAATCTGATGCCAGTAATCAATCAAAGTGTTTTTCAGAACCATACCCTTCGGCAAGAAGAAAGGAAATCCCTTGCCCTCATTGAGCAATGCAAACAACCCAAGCTCCTTGCCAAGCTTTATATGATCGCGCTTTTTTGCCTCTTCCAACATATTGAAATAGGCATCCATCTCATCTTTTTTCGCAAATGCCGTACCATAAATACGGGTGAGCATTTTATTTTTCTCGTTGCCGCGCCAATACGCCCCCGCTATGCTCATGAGCTTAAACGCTTTGATCTTGCCCGTGGAAGGCAGATGCGGGCCCCGGCAAAGATCGGTAAAATCTCCCTGCTTATAGAACGAAATTTCTTCTCCCTCAGGAAGATCCTTGATCAATTCGACTTTATATTTTTCCGAATATCTGGTCATCAACTTGATCGCATCCGCGCGCGGAAGCGTAAAGCGCTCAATGGGGAGATTGCTCTTAATGATGTTCTTCATCTCCGCTTCGATCTTACCCAAATCCTCCTGCGTGATCGGCGTCTTAAAATCGATATCATAATAAAACCCGTTATCGATCGTCGGACCGATTGCGAGCTTGCTTGTCGGGAAAATCGCCTTGACTGCCTGAGCCAGAACGTGTGCCGTCGTATGACGATAAACATTGAGACCTTCTTTATCTTTTAATGTGACGATCTCTACATCACTGTCGCTGTCCACGATATGCGCAAGGTCTACCAATGTGCCGTTGACCTTTGCCGCTACTGCCGCACGCGCAAGCCCTTCGCTTATGTCCTCTGCAATCTGCTTGCACGATACAGGGCCCGCATATTCCCGTTTGTCGCCTTTGAGTGTGATAACCATTTTTCTATCCTCCGTATTGACCGTAAATAAAACAAAAACGCCCTCAAACTTTCGTTTAAGGACGCATAACATTTGCGCGGTTCCACCTTAATTGCCGGATTATCCGACCTCTCTTTTCGTTTTTTCAGAGAAACGTAACTCTTGCAGAAAAAAGCGGTTTCGCCAAAGATACCGAACGCGGAACTTCCAGCAAAACGCTCCGCTCTCTGGAGATCGGCCCATCCAGGTTACTTGTCTTTCCCGTTGCACTCTGTTGTGTGTAAATTGTAATCCCTTTCGCGCTGTTTGTCAACGATTTTCAAGCCCGGCTTTAAATTTTTTTATGAAAAGAATGCAACCCGCCCCGCATAATAACGCCGCAAAAACTTTTCTTGCCGCGACGACAATGCCGAAAGGCATTCCACTTTCCCTGCTCCGCTCAGCACGATCTCGCGCAGCGTTCCCATCTCTGACTTTCCGCCATCAATGAGCGTTGCCCTGCGCAGGCGACGGCATCTCCCGTCATACACTTCCGACCCGCGCAAAAAAATTTTTCCTTTACTGCCGCCCAAAAGATATTCCATGAATTCCGTCAACTGGCTTTCCGTAAAATAACCCGGTACGCACGCTGCGATGCTTTTCCATTTCTCCTGCAAGCTGCGCAGCCGAAAATTATAAAAGCCATCCAGTGAATGCTCCTCAATCCCTTCCAGACGGGTTCGAACATATAATGCGTCTTCCGCAAAATCCGCTGAAAGAATTGCCGCAAGCAAAATCTCGCGATCTTCTTCGCATAACCCCGCCGGACGAATTAAGGAACGAAAATATTCGTATTTGTATCCGATACAGACAATTTCGGCGATCTTTTCCGCCGCAAGCTTGTGCAATGCCGCCATTTCCTTTTCCTGCCCACAAAGCACCAGCTCGACGCGCCCCGACACAAATCGAATCTCCGTGCTCTGCCCCTCCGCCGCTTTTGCAAGTGCCCCTGCGGCATATGCGATATACTGGCAATGCGATTGCTTTTCGGAAAGAATCAGTTTTTCCATAATTTCAGTGTATGCAACCAAACACGAATTATTTACGAAAATCTGCCTCTTTCTACCGATTTTAATAAAATTTTGCCCGTTTGTTCTCGCTTAACTTGACGAACGCAAAAAAAAATTATATAATCAAATGAAATCTTTTAGGCAGGTCTCCGTATGTCGCCCCTTCTGATCGTCTTGATCGCCGTCCTCGCCGTGCATTATTTCATGGCGATCGCCGCGGCATATCTTCTGATGAAAGACAAAGGCTTAGTAAAATCGATCATACCCTGGAATATAGCAATCATGCTTATTCCCTTGTTGGGTCCGATCACTTATTTTATTTATAGATCAATCAAAAAACAAAAATGAAACGTTCGGTTTCGGAGGTAAATTCGTATGGATATGAAAACCGTTGAAAGCAAATGGCAGCAGCGGTGGGAGAAAACGAAAGAAAACTGCTTCAACAAAAAGAATGCAGACAAGAAGTTTTACGTTCTTGAAATGTTTTCATACCCTTCCGGCGCGAAACTGCACATCGGGCACTGGTATAATTACGGCCCGACAGACAGCTATGCCCGCTTCAAAAAAATGCAGGGCTTTGAAGTGTTCCAGCCGATGGGATTTGATGCTTTCGGTCTGCCCGCCGAAAACTATGCCATAAAAACAAAAATCCATCCAAAAGATTCCACCGAAAAAAATATCGCTACCATGGAACAGCAGCTCAAAGCCATGGGAGCTATGTTTGACTGGTCCGCCGAAATCAAAACATGCGAAGAAGACTATTATAAGTGGACACAGTGGATGTTTTTGAAACTGTACGAAAATGGGCTCGCATATCGCAAAGAAGCCCCTGTCAACTGGTGTCCGAGCTGCAATACCGTGCTTGCCAACGAACAGGTCGTGGACGGCTCCTGCGAACGCTGCGGCACACCCGTAATCAAAAAAGATCTTACGCAGTGGTTTTTTAAGATCACGCAATACGCAGAAGAGCTCCTGCAAGGACTCGATAAAATCGACTGGCCCGAAAAAACCAAGCTCATGCAACGCAACTGGATCGGCAAATCCACCGGTTGCGAAATCGAATTCGAATGCGAAAGCGGGGATAAATTTAAGGTTTTTACGACGCGCTGTGATACGATTTTCGGCGTCTCCTACGTCGTACTCGCCCCCGAACATCCGCTTGTGAAAAAGCTGGTATCCGAGGAGCAGCGCGAAGCTGTCGAAAAATACGTTGCGGATACTGCCAAAACAAACGAGATCGAACGCCTCTCTTCTGCTCGCGAAAAAACGGGCGTGTTCATCGGACACTACGCAATCAACCCGGTCAACGGCGAAAAAGTTCCGATTTACGCCGCCGATTATGTTCTTTACTCATACGGCACAGGCGCTGTCATGGGCGTTCCTGCGCACGATGAGCGTGACTTCATGTTTGCAAAAAAATATAATTTGCCCGTCAAAAAAGTTATCGAGAACAAAAACGGCGAAACCGTGCTTCCCTTCTGCGAGGACGGTATATGCGTCAACAGCTTGCAATTTGACGGCAGATTCGGCGAAGATGCACGCACTGAAATCGCCAATTATCTGACCAAACTCGGAAAAGGCGAACGCAAGGTCAATTACCGCCTGCGCGATTGGCTCGTTTCCCGCCAAAGATACTGGGGAGCCCCCATCCCTGTCATCCATTGCCCACACTGCGGCATCGTGCCCGTACCCTATAAAGATCTGCCCGTTCGACTTCCTTATAATGTAGAATTCGAGCCGGACGGAAAATCACCACTTGCAAAATGCGACGAATTCATGCATACGAAGTGCCCGCACTGCGGCGGCGACGCACTGCGCGATCCGGACACACTCGACACATTCGTCTGTTCCAGCTGGTATTACCTGCGTTATGCGGACGCGCACAACGCGAAAATGCCCTTCGATCCCGAGATCGTCAATAAAATGCTTCCCGTCGATAAATACGTCGGCGGCGCCGAACATGCCTGCATGCATCTGCTTTATGCCAGGTTCTTCACGAAGGCACTCCGCGATATGGGTTACCTCAATTTTGATGAACCGTTTCAATCACTCGTTCATCAAGGCGTCATCCTTGGCCCTGACGGAAACCGCATGTCAAAATCGAAAGGAAATATCGTTTCTCCCGACGAATATGTATCGACATATGGATCAGACGTTTTCCGTATGTATTTAATGTTCGGCTTTTCGTACACCGAAGGCGGACCCTGGAGCGACGATGGCATCAAATCGGTCGCAAAATTCCTTGACCGAGTCGAACGTTTTGTCTTGAAAGTCAAAGATTACAAAGCATCCAAAGAACCAGCATCATCAGGCGCAAACGAAAAAGAACTCAACTACGCACGCAACTATGCAATCCGTCAGATCACGCGCGATTTGGAGAGCTTCTCCTTTAACACCGCAGTGGCACGTCTGATGGAATATGTGAACGCGCTCTACAAATACGACGGGTTTGCCGATAAAGATAATGCCTTCCTGAAAGAATGCACGCGCGATCTTTTGCTCTTGCTTGCACCGTTTGCACCCCACTTTACCGAAGAGCTTTGGGAACAATGGGGCGGAAAATATTCTGTATTTGATCAAAAATATCCCGTCTGCGATGAAAGCGCTCTTGAACGCGAAGAGAGCGAATACGCAGTTCAGGTCAACAGCAAGATCAAGACCAAAATCATGCTCGCCAAAGGACTTTCCAATGATGAAATCCAGGCAATTGTCCTCGCGGACGAAACCATTCGGCCCCTTACCGAAGGCAAAGTCATCCGCAAATTCATCGTAGTGCCCGGAAGACTAGTCAATATTATTTTGTAAACAATTTTAATAAAAAG